>JBDSDH010000262.1:0-6193 GCA_039920665.1 Ilumatobacteraceae bacterium | reverse complement strand
GTTCGTGGGTGTGTTCGTGGGTGTATTCGTCGGTGTGTTCGTCGGCGTGTTCGTCGGCGTGTTCGTCGGTGTGTTCGTCGGCGTATTGGAAGCAGTCGGCGTGTTCGTCGGCGTGTTCGTCGGCGTGTTCGTCGGCGTATTGGAAGCAGTCGGCGTGTTCGATGGGGTGTTGGTGGGCGTCGGCGACTGCGGTAATGCCGTGGTGGTGGTGACATCGACGGTTGGTGTCGGGCATGGGGTCTCAGCGACCGCGGCTGCTGCAGCCGGTGCGACGGTGTCCGAGCCGGTTCCGCCCACGAGCGCCGTGAATGCAACGATGATGGCAGCGACAAAGGCAAGGGTTGTCAGCTTCTGCTTCATCAGGTCACCCTTTCACTCGGTCGCGCACGGCGCGTGCAACCTGCCAATCCTATACCTCAGACCAGATCGCACAATGCCGACTGTTATTCTCTGGTCGTGCCGAACGAGAGGGTGGTCATCATCGGGGCCGGCCCGTGCGGCCTTGCCTGTGCTCGCGAACTCGAGTCCTCGGCCTCGGACAGTCGCCAATTCGATGTCCGAGTGTTGGAGATCGGCGACCGACCGGGTGGCCTGGCGGCGTCGGTCGTCGATCCAGCGGGATTCACCTGGGATCGCGGCGGACATGTCGTCTTTTCGCACTACGGCGAGTTCGATCGGCTGCTCGCCGACACGATGGGCGAAGACGTCGTACGCCACGACCGCTCGTCATATGTACACATCGGGGGCGAATGGGTGCCCTATCCGCTCCAGAACAACCTCCACCGTTTGCCATCCGAGATGGCCGAAGCAGCGATCATCGGATTGGTCGAAGCCCAATGCTCCGCAGGTCCGGTCGCAGCGACCCGGGCGGGGTCTCCAGGTGACGAGGTCGACTTCGGCACCTGGCTGGCGGGCATGTTCGGATCGGGCATCGTCGACCACTTCATGCGTCCGTATAACGAAAAGGTCTGGGCCCAGCCGGTGTCGGCGATGAGCTCGCAGTGGATGGCCGAACGAGTGTCCACCGTTGACTGGCGCCAGGCCCTGCGTTCGTTGGCGACTCGTCGCGACGACGTCGCTTGGGGTCCGAACAACCTGTTCGCATTCCCGTCGTCGGGCGGCACTGGCGAGATCTATCGACGAGCGGCGCTGCCGCTCGAGGACCGCATCACCTACGGCGTCGAGGTCATCGCGATCGATGCGACCACCCGCAGCATCACGCTCTCCAACGGCGATGTGATCGGTTATGACCATCTCGTGTCCACCGGACCGCTCGACCACTTGGTCGACACGATCACCGACATCCCCTCTGATATCGCCGCAGCCGCTGGCGCCCTTGTCCACAACAGCGTCACCGTGGTCGGGGTCGGGTACGAGGCGCCACTGAGCGACGAGCGGTCATGGCTGTACTTCCCCGACACCGACGTGCCGTTCTACCGGGCGACGAACTTCGCCAAGTACGCCGCCGCCAACGTGCCGGGCAGCGACACCGCTCGCTACTGCAGTTGGATGACGGAGATCGCGAGCTCGCCGTGGCGCCCGCTCGCAACCACCGACGACACCGAACTCGGCGCACGGGTGGACGATGCGATCAGAACGATCGGGCTCGTCGCGAACGACGCACCCGTCGCGAGTGTGCACGTGGAACACCTTCGCTACGGATATCCGGTGCCGACCCTCGGACGCGATCGCGCGCTCGCCACGATCCAACCGTGGTTGATGGACCGCTCGATTCTCTCTCGTGGTCGGTTCGGCGCGTGGCGCTACGAGCTCGGCAACATGGACCACGCCGTCAAGATGGGTGTCGACGCCGCCCGGCTGATCGCTGACGGAACCGTCGAGCAGGCCTGGTCGTTGTGACAGAACCCCACGCGGGTCGCATGACGCTCTCGGTCGTGATGCCGGTGTACAACGAGGCGATCGGAATCGCCGACGTGATTGCCGACATCGTCGCCCACATCCTGGATCCGATTCCGCACAGCGACCTGATCATCGTCGACGACTGTTCGACCGACGACACGGCAGCGGTCCTCCACCAACTGGCCGCCGATGATCCCCGGATCACCGTCATCGTCAACGAGACCAACTCCGGTCACGGTCGTTCGGTCCGCCGCGCGATCGACACCTCGACCGGAGCGTGGATTTTCCACCTCGACAGCGACGGTCAGGTCGATGTGTCCGAGTTCGAGTTGCTGTGGGCCCATCGCGACGTCAGCGATCTCGTCGCAGGGGTGCGCGTCACCCGGCACGATCCGCTGCACCGATTGGTGTTGACCCGTGTCACTCGGGCCATGGTGTCGGCGCTCGCCCGGACGTGGGTCCGCGATGCGAACGTCCCGTTCAAGATGATCCGGCGAGAGCTGTGGCAACATCTCGAGCCGAACATTCCCGCCACTGCGTTCGCACCCTCGATCATGATCGTGCTCGGCGCTCATCGTTCGGGGGCGCGGGTCACCGAACTGGAGACCACTCACCTTGCTCGGGTGCACGGTCGATCCACCCTTCGCCTCGGTCGTCTTGCCCGCGCCGTTCGAACGAGCACGGTCGAGACGCTGCGGTTCAGCCGTCGGCCGATTCGTCCGTATGTCCACGACTGACGTCACGAGATCGGGCCGGGAACGAACGTTCTGGCTCCTGATCCTGGTGTGTACAGCATTCGGGCTCACCGCTCGGTTGTGGAACATCGACTTCGATCAGGGTCAGCACCTGCACCCAGACGAGCGGTTCTGGGCGTTCACCGCCGACGCGATCGGCAAGCAACCGGCGCCCCCCGAGCACGGCACGATCGTTGGCCCCGTGCTCGATTGGCTCGACGGCCAACGAACGCCGGCCAGTGCATACAGATCCCAGGAATCGTTCCTCTACGGGCCGATCTCGCTGGCGACCGCGCGGGCGGCGGCGGGATGGTTGCACGACGGCGTCACCGACGGCGATCAGCCCGCTGCGGCAGTGGTGGACACGCTCGACGCGATCGGCATCCCGATGCTCAACGACGACGGAACCGCCACCTTCGACGATCGCTATGACATCGAGTTGGTCGGCCGACTGCTCAGCGCGATAATCGACACGATCACACTGGTGGTGGTCGGCCTGATCGGTCGCCGGCTCGGGGGCCGAACCGCCGGCATCGCCGCAGCCGCGCTCTATGCCTCGTCAGTCCTGGCGATCCAACATGCGCACTTCCTCGGATCTGAACCGCTGCTCGGACTCGGCAGCGCGATCACCGTCCTGTTCGCGCTCCGCCTCGATCGGGGAGCCGACAGTCGGCGAGCGGCGGTCACCGGTGCCGCCGTCGGTATTGCCGCCGGATTTGCCGTCGCCGCAAAACTGACCGGGGTCGGGGTCGCCGTCGTTCCGTTCCTCGGCTGCGTGCTCCTGATCGTCGGCCACCGTCGCCAGAGTGATCTGGTCCGGCTGGGTACCGCGATCATCGCGGCCGTGATCTCGTTTCGCGTGTTCGATCCCGCAGCGTTCAACGGACTCGGGCTCACCCTGTCGACCTCGTTCACCGACGACATCCGTCGCGCCAGCGAACTGTCGGCGAGTACAGCGCCACCATCATTCCAGTGGGCCAAACGGATACCGGTCCTCCAACCGTTGGTGTGGTTGGGAGTCTTCACCGTCGGCCCGGGTGTCGTCATCGGCGCAGCATTCGGTGCGGTCGCGATGTCACTACGGCTCGCCCGGGACCGACTCGCTCGGCGCGGGTTCGGCGAACGAATCCAGTTGATGACCGACATCGGCCGCTGGCCGATCGTGCTCGTGCTCGCATCGGTCGTCGTGCCGTTCGTCTACATCGCTCGAACGACCGTCACCACCGGTCGCTATTTCATCCCGATGCTGCCCGGCCTGTACGCGATCGCCGGACTCGGCGTCGCTGCAGCCGTCCGCTGGGCGCGCCGCTCCCATGGCCTCGACCGCATCACGGGGTCAGGGATCGCGGTGGTCAGCATCGGCCTCGCAACGCTGTGGGGCGTTGCGTTCGTCAATGGCGTCTACAACCACCCGAACACCCGAATCGAGGCGTCGCGTTGGATCGAGGCCAACGTTGCCCCAGGCAGCGTGCTCACCAGCCAGAACTGGGACGACGGCTTGCCGCTGCGGTTGCCGGGCCTCGACGCCGACGCCTTCCGCAACGTCCAACTCGACATGGTCGGCCCGGACGACGAAGCCAAGGTCGCGACAATCGCTGACCAACTGCTGACGGTGGACTACGTCGTCGAATCGTCACCGCGGATCTGGGCCAGTACGGCTCGAATGCCGGCTCGGTTCCCCTCCACGATCAACTTCTTCGACGGACTCGATTCCGGCGCGCTCGGATTCGAACGGGTGGCGACATTCGAGACCGGGCTTCGTCTCGGTCCGTGGCATCTCGACGACTCGACGGCCGACGAGTCGTTCTTCATCGTCGACCATCCCGAGGTGCGGATCTGGGCCAAGACTCGCGAACTGGACCGGGAGGAAATCGTTGCGGTGCTCGATCCGGCTGCTGCGTCGAACGCGATCTGGATGGACCCCAACGACGCCACCGCCAACGGGTTGTTCCTGTATCCCGCCGAAATCGCAACCAACGCGACCGGACCGACGTACGACGAAGCATTCGACACCGGCGGTTCCTCGCTCGCCCACGCGCTCGGATGGTTCGTCCTGCTCGAGACATTCGGTGTGATCGCGTTCGTCCTCGCATTCCCGCTGCTGCGCCGATTGCCCGACGCCGGCCTCGGGCTCAGCAAGACCCTGGCGCTCGCACTGTTGTCGTTCGCCGTGTTCGTCGCCGCGGCCTGGCTCGATCTTGTCATCGATCGAACGCTCGTCGTCACGATCGCGTTGGCGTTCCTCGCGTTGGGATGCGTCGTTGGATGGCGCCGCCGCGCCGCACTTCTCGGGTTGTGGCGGCAGCGACGGCGACGGTTGATCGTGGTCGAAGCAGTCACGGCCCTGATGTTCTTCGCATTCGTGGGTCTGCGGGCGATGAACCCCGATCTGTGGCATCCAGCGCGCGGCGGCGAGAAGCCGTTCGAATTGACAGTCCTGACGGCGGTCCTGCGCACCAGGACACTGCCCGTCTACGACCCGTGGTTCTCCGGCGGATCGATCAACTACTACTACGGCGGCTGGTTCTTGTTGACGATGCCGGCCCGGCTGTTGAAGACGTCGCCGGTCATGACCTTCAACCTCGGCGTCGGCCTGTTCGCGTCGTGCGCTGCCGGTGCTGCGTTCTCGTTGGGTGCCGCCGTCGCAGCCACGGCCCGCCGGATCGAGGCACGGGTGACCGTGGTGGCCGGATTGCTCAGCGTGGTGCTGGTCCTGCTGCTCGGCAACAGCGCGATCCTGCACTCGATCTGGACCATCGTGTCGGGCGGCAACTTGATCGGCACCGGACGCGTGCCCGGGCAGGTTGATTGGTGGGCACTCAGTCGGCTGATCCCCGACGGCAATGCGATCACCGAGTTTCCCGCCTGGTCACTGCTGTTCGCCGACCTCCACCCGCACGTGATGGGAATCGGTGTCTTCCTCGTGATTCCGACACTGTGCATCGCCCTTCACGGTGCACTCGTCGAGCGTCGCCGGGTTGCCTCGATCGTGCTCGGTCTGATCCTCGGTGGCATGGTCGGACTGCTGCGAATGACCAACACCTGGGACCTGCCGTTGTCGGCCGGTTTCGTCGCCGCAGCATTCGTTGCCGCGCTGATCAGTCGCGTGCCGTGGCGGCAATGCATCACGCCCGCTGCCGCGGCGGTGGTCGCGGCCGTGGTGGCGTGGGCGCCGTACACATGGCGCAATCAGGTGTACGACGCCGGCTTCGATCCCGCTCGGTTCCTCACCCGTTTCGGTGACTGGATCCAGCAGTACGGATTCTTCGCCGCGGTCACCCTGTTCGCGATCGGTCTCCACGTCGGCCCGGCATGGCGTGCGGCGCAGCCGGTGTGGCGGCGGATCACGACTGCTCACCTGGTGCTCGCTGGTCTCGCGCTGGTGGTGGCTGGTTACGCATCGATCCGTCCCGGCCGAGCGACGTTCGTTGCGTGCTCGCTGCTCGCGATCGGTTCGGTGTGGTCTGCATGTCGCACTTGGCGCCCTTGGCGCCCTTGGCGCGCTGTCGATCCGAACGGCCGCCAACACGCCCACGGCGCCGTGTTGGGTCCGCTCGCGCTCTCGGTCGGGTGGGTGATTCCGGCCGGCGTCGAGATGC
>JBDSDH010000261.1:0-32195 GCA_039920665.1 Ilumatobacteraceae bacterium | reverse complement strand
AGGGCGACTGCCGCGGCTGCTTCGGCGAAGTCCTCGCCACTGCTTGCGTAGAGGATCGCTCGCGACGAACTCATCATCAGGCCGTAGCCGGTGCTGTCGCGTCCGACTTGTAGCGTGGCCGCGACATCGCCACCCTGGAAGCCGACACCGGGCACCAGGATCGGGATGTCGCCGACGATGTCACGCACCTGGCCGAGCTCACCCGGATACGTTGCGCCGACGACCAGCCCGCATTCACCGATCGCGTTCCACTCGTCGGCCACGCGAGCGGCAATGTGTTGGTACAGCGGGCGACCGTCGAGTACGAGCGACTGGAAGTCGTCGCCGCCGGGATTGCTGGTGCGGCACAGCAGGATCACGCCCTTGCCGTCGTGGTGCAAGAACGGCTCGACCGAGTCGGTGCCGAGATACGGGTTGACGGTGACGGCGTCGGCGCCGTAACGAACGAACGCCTCACGGGCGTAATGGGTGGCGGTCGAACCAATGTCGCCGCGCTTGGCGTCGAGCAGCACGACGTGATTCGGGTACGCCTCGCGGAGGTAGCGGCAGACGTTTTCGAGAGCGTCCTCGGCCCGCTGTGAGGCGAAGTAGGCGATCTGCGGTTTGTAGGTCGAGGTGACCGATGCCGTGGCATCGACGATTGCCTTGCAGAACGTCTCGATCCCGGCCGATGTGCGCGGCAGATGTGCCGGCATCTGATCGAAATCGGGGTCGAGGCCGACGCACAACATCGATCCGGTGTCGCGCCAGGACGCGTTCAGCTTGGCGTGGAAACCCATCCGCCGAGACTACGCAGCGAGCCGATCACAGGTTGCGATCAGCACGGGCCGGGCAGTCGGTCAGCCTTCGATGGTGATCGCGCCGGTGGGGCACAGGTCGGCTGCCTCTGTGACTTTGGCCCGAAGCTCTTCGCCGGGCTCCTCTTGCAGCACGTACAGGTAGCCGTCGCTGCGGACCTCGAACACCTCGGGGGCCGTCTGCATGCAGGCGCCCGTCGATGCGCACACATCAAAATTCACGTGGACCTTCATTGGTTGTTCTCCTGTGGTCGAGTACAGACAACCGTAGCCGCCGGGCACGACCGTCGACCCGCTCGCGAGATCGGTCACTCGTCGCGAGCGGAATTTGTCGTGATCGGCGGTGGGTAGTGAGGCTGGTTGCCAGAACCACCCGAGATGCGAGGGGTACGGTTTGTCGAACAAGGCGGGCACCAGATGAGCAAGAACCACACGGTGGACAATCGAATCAAGCGGCACTATCGACCCAAGCAGGATCTTCGTCGGCTGATGGTCGACGCGGGCATCGAGTTGTTGGTGGACGACGGCATGCACGGTGGCGAGAACGTCACCATCGCGAAAGTGATCGATCGGATCTCTGAACGTGGTGACGATCCGGTGACGAAGGGCTCGGTGCTGGGCAAGGATCGCCTGTGGCCGTCGCAACGGGCGTTCCAGCTCGAGGTGCAGCAGACGTTCGCCTCCCAGATCGGCGAGTTGGGTGTCACTCGCGGTGGCACGTACGAGGCGGCGGCGGCGGTGCTCGACGCCGCAGAACTGTCCACCGCTGCCGGTCGCGATGTCGCGGTCCGTGAACTGTGCCGGGTCGCCGGTCGGGCCAGCTTCGACGGCATCCTCGCGTCACGTGAGTGGCGGATTTGGCTCGCGATCTGGGCGACTGCGATGACGACGAACGACGAACTCGAGGTCGGTTCGGCGATTCGACAGGGCGAGATGAACTCGATCCAGGTCGTGATGGAGAGCCTGTACATGCCGCTGGCCGAAGTCTTCGGGCTGCGGATCAAGCCCGAGTTCGGCCCCGACGGTTTGTTGATGTTCACGCTCTGCGTCGCCGCATTGACCGATGGCCTCGCGATCCGGATGCGATACACCACGATCCCGATGGACGACATCGAGCGCCCGTCCGCCCCCGACGGCTCGACCCAGACGTGGCACCTGTTCGCGATTGGATTCGAGGGTCTGCTCAAGCAGTTCTTCGATTTCGCCCCGATCGGCTGAACCGGAGGCATCGCCGAATTGCTGAATCGGCTCGGCTGCATCCATGGTCAACAAATTTTTGGTCGGATGCTTGCGTCGACAAGTTCCCCTGCGGTAACTTGCGCCCTGCGGTCGCAAAAGTGAGCACGTGTGCGTGCCCGGCGACCTGCTGGGCCAGCGGCAACGCAGTAGCTCCGGGTGACGGGACGCACCCGGGCTACTTGCGCCCCGCCGCTGGTCTACGCGCGTAGCGCTGCCGATCGTGAGCGTCTCGAAGTGACTCGTCGTTGCTCAGCCGCGTTGGCGCAGTACCGTCGACACGACGGCGTTGAGCGAGGCGGTGAGGATGTTCGGATCACTGCCGATGCCCCATCTGATCTGGCCGTCGGCGTCACGCGATTCCACGTAGGCGACCGCGGTGGCGTCTTTGCCCGCGCCCATCGCGTGCTCGGCGTAGTCGACGACGTCGATCTCGGTGCCGAGCGCGGTGTTCATCGCGGTGACGAACGCGTCGATCGGGCCGTTGCCGCTGCCGGTGACGGTCACATGTTGGCCATCGACCATCAGTTGGGCGGTGACCTGGGTCAGCTTGCCCTCGCTGGACGACGTGAGTTCGTGGCTGATCAGGTGAATCGCCGGGTCGGCGGGGATGTACTCGGACTGGAACGTGTCCCACATGATCCCGGTGCTGATCTCGGTGCCGCTGTCCTCGGTGATGTGCTGGATGGTCTTGCTGAACTCGATCTGGAGCCGACGGGGGAGATCGAAACCGTGCTCGGTCTTCATCACATAGGCCACGCCGCCCTTGCCGCTCTGGCTGTTGACCCGGATCACGGCTTCGTAGGTGCGTCCGACGTGCTTGGGGTCGATCGGCAGGTACGGCACGCCCCAGGTTTCGTAGTCGTCGGGCTTGTGGCCGATGGCCGCAGCCTTGGCGTAGAGGGCGTCGAAGCCCTTCTTGACCGCGTCCTGATGGCTACCGCTGAAGCTGGTGTAGACGAGATCGCCGACGTAGGCGTGGCGGGCCGGTACGGGCAGTCGGTTGCAGTATTCGGCCACCCGGCGCAGCGCGTCGATGTCACTGATGTCGAGTTCGGGATCCACGCCGGACGCGAACAGGTTCATCGCGAGGTTGACGACGTCGACGTTGCCGGTGCGCTCGCCGTTGCCGAACAACGTGCCCTCGACCCGGTCGGCGCCGGCCATGACGCCGAACTCGGCGGCGGCGACACCGGTTCCGCGGTCGTTGTGCGGGTGCAGGCTGATGACGACGCTGTCGCGATTGCGTACCTTGCGGCCGAACCATTCGATCACGTCGCCGTAGACGTTGGCGGTGTAGCACTCGACCGTGGCCGGCAGGTTGAAGATGATCTTGCGATCGGGCGTCGGCTCGATCACGTCCATCACTGCGTGGCAGATCTCCAACGCGTACTCGGGCTCGGTGAGAGTGAAGCTCTCCGGCGAGTACTCGTAGCGGATCTCGGTGTCGGGCACCGTCTCCTCCAGCTTGCGGGCCATCTTGGCCGCGTTGACCGCGATCGCGGTGATGCCGTCACGGTCGAGGCCGAAGACCACCTCTCGCTGCAGCGGGTTGGTGCTGTTGTAGAAGTGGACGATGGCCCGCTTCGCTCCGACCAGGCTCTCGTAGGTGCGCTCGAGCAACTCTTGGCGACACTGCACCAGGACCTGGATCGTGACGTCGTCGGGGATCAGATCTTCCTCGATCAACTGGCGGACGAAGTCGAAGTCGGGTTGGCTGGCGGCCGGGAATCCGACCTCGATCTCCTTGAAGCCCATCCGGACGAGAGCGTCGAACATCCGCCGCTTGCGCTCGGGATCCATTGGGTCGATCAACGCTTGGTTGCCGTCGCGCAGGTCGACGCTGCACCACAGCGGGGCCTTGGTGACCACGGCGTCGGGCCAGGTGCGATCCGTCAGCACGACAGGAAGCCACGGCTGATACTTCTCGAAAGGCATCTTGCGGGGGGTGACGTTCTGCGGTGGCATGGAGTGCTCCTGGCTGCGTGTGCTGGGTGTAACCGATGGTGATGACGGTGGTCGGGATCGTGGGAGGCCATCAGGCCGAAAAACAAAAGTGCCCCTGCGCTGAGCGCAAGGGCAAGGGCGAACGCGATATGTGGCGCTCGCCTTAGATAAGAAGAAAGCCGATCACGTGTGACATCGCTCGCCACCATACCAGGCTCGTCCAGCCGCGCAACTCTTGATGCGGGCGGCGCTCGGGGATGGGCGCCGGTGTGAGGCTGGAAGTCGTCGGGTACAGGACCCTGCTGTCGGCGAACGATCGATGGCAGATACGACGAACCGAACGAGCGAGAGGCACCTGCAACGGATCATGACTGAGCATCAACCACCGACGCCAACCAATTTCCCGCCTCCGCCTCCGCCTCCGCCTTCCACCATTCCGCCACCGCCCGCAGCGCAGCCGATCGGAGTGCAGCCGTACGCGGCCGAGGCGTCGCTGATGGATGCAGCGCTGCCGGCCGCTGCGTCGGTGCCGGTGTGGGGTGCAATGGCCATCACGACAATCGCGACAGTGGTGATCACGGTGGCGGTGTGGTTGGCATCGAAGGACGCGCTGATGGTGACCCCTGCAGATGGTCATCACCTCTGGGTTCCGATCGCGACGTTTGCTGCTGCCGGCCTGCTGTGGGGACTCACCCAGCCCGGCGCCCAGCGGGCGATCCGGGCCGTGGTCGGGCTGGCGGTCGGTGCTGGAGTGGGAGCGATCGGCGAGTTCTCGCTCGGCACCACCGAACGTCACCTCGACGCGTTTCAGGACAAGGTGCTGTCGGGTGCATCGCTCGGTCGAGCGGTGCTCTGGGCGTTGTTCGGTACCGCAGCGTGGGCTGCGATAGTCGCTGCGGGCACGTCGACGGCGAGCCGAATTCGGGCGTCGATCGGAGAAGCAGTCGGCGGTGCGGGGATCGGGGCGATGATGGGGCTGCTGGCGGGTACCCCGCTTGGCAGCTCCGACCTGATCGCAACCGATGCGTGGGACCGGTGCTCGATCTGAACCGGACGTACACGTCGTGGACCACGACTGTCAACGGCAGCACCAGCGTCTTGTTCGAGACCGGCGACGGATACAGCGGGGGAGCGTTGTACCTCACGCCGTGAGTGTGATCGGCGGAATCCGCTGATGTGGAGTCTTCCTGGAAAGACTACGGTCCGACTCCGTGGCGACGTGCAAGATCGATACCCAGTTGCGTTCGTTCGCCGGGGCTGCGGCAGAGGCTGCCGAGCTCGCGGAAGCGGGAATCGATGGGGTGTTCACGTTCGAGGGACCACACGACGGGTTCGTGCCGTTGACGCTGGCGGCTCCCGCCGCTTCGGTGGATCTGTATACGAATGTCGCGATTGCACTGCCTCGCAACCCGATGCAGTTGGCCTACCTCGCGAACGACCTCCAGTTGCTGAGCGGTGGACGATTCCGGCTCGGGCTGGGTTCGCAGATCAAGCCCCAGATCGAGAAGCGCTTCGGCGCCGCATTCGATCCGCCTGTTGCTCGGATGCGAGAGATGGTGTTGGCGCTGCGGGCGATCTTTGGGGCGTGGGCGACGGGGGAGCGCCTGCGGTTCGAGGGTGACTTCTACCGTCACACCTTGATGACCCCGATGTTCAACCCCGGTCCCAACCCGCACGGCCCACCGCCGATCTGGCTCGGTGCGCTCGGGCCGAAGATGACCCAGATGGCGGCCGAGGTCTCCGATGGCCTGCTGGTGATGCCGTTCAGCACGGAGAAGTTCTTCACTGAGCACACGTTGCCGAATCTTGAGATCGGCCTGGCGCGAGGGGGCCGGACCCGACCCGACATCACCGTGATCAGCCAGGCGATCGTGTGTGCGTATCGAGACGAAGCCGAGAAGGCCACGGCCGAGATGGGTGTAAAGGGACTGCTGTCGTTCTACGGCTCGACGCCCGCATACCGGCCGGTTCTGGAGGCGCACGGCTGGGGCGATCTCCACCTGGAGTTGAACACCTTGTCCAAGCAGGGTCGGTGGATCGACATGATCGGCCTGATCGACGACGACATCCTGAACACGATCGCTGTGTGCGGAACGCCCAGCGACGTCGCAACAAAGTTGACTTCACGGTTTGAAGGGACGGCCGATCGAGTTGCGTTTTACCTCCCGTTCGCAACGCCGACTGGCCTCATCGGCGAAATCGTCGACTCGACCAGCCACTGATTCGAAACCCGATACATCGGCAGTTGCCCCGTGCGGAAGCAGTCGACGCCGACCCGCTTGACGAGTCCACCATCACCGAGTCGAACCAGTCGTCCCGTTCGCCTGTCGTAACGAGCGCCAACAAGTCCTACTCCGCGATCGCGTGTAGCGAAGCTGCCAGATCGATTGACTCACTCGGCGGTTTCGAGAACCAGTTCGGAGAGTTCGGCTTCGATCGCCTTGACGCCATCGGCGGCCAACAGACTCTGCCAGTCGTAGGCGATGCCCTTGCGGCCGGCGGTTGCGGTTCCGTCGTACTGGTTCATGATTCGTCGTCCTTCGTCTGGCATCGTTGCCAGGTATTGCGAGTGAGATCGGTTTCCTTTCTGCTCGGCCTCTGGGTATCGCGGGTCCGGGCAGCGGCGCAAACATAACGAGTCCACAATCGCTTGGCTACTCACTGATCCATCAGGCAGTTACGGCTGATTCGTCGGTCAGATCGGCTCACTCGGTCAGCAGTACGGCCGCCCGCTCGCTCAGAGTTCGTGGAGCCACGAGAGCAGTTCGTGGCAGAGCAGGTCTCGGTCGAGATCGAGGGCGGCGATGTGGGCGCTGTTGGGCAGCCGCAGTCGGGCCACCGGGCCATTCACCCCCGCTGCGATCGCGTCGGAATTCGTTGATTCGACCATGCCGTCGTGGTCCGAGGTCACCACCATCACTGGCACGGTCACCTGGCCGAGCAGGTCGTACACAGCGCCCGCTCCGTACGCCAACTGCAGCAGCGCAGTTCGAGGATGATCGGCGTAGGCGCTGTCGTGCGCATCGGGATCGCGAATGTCGGGGTCACCGGCCGGTTGCAGCAGCTTGCCTCGCCCGATCATATACTCGAGATGCTCGACCACATCGGGGTCGGTCGGTTGGGCGACGGCGTTGATCGTCGCGACGCCACGAACGTCGGACCGCATCGTCGCCAGTTGTAGCGCGAGTGTGCCGCCCATCGATTGGCCGATGATCGCGATGCCGTTCGTGCGACGGCCGAGTTCGTCGGCCACGTTGCCGAGTGCGGAGACCCAGTCGTCCCACGTGTGCAGCGCGAGGTCGTCGACGTTGGTGGCATGGCCCGGCAGCTTCGGGGCCACCGTGGCGTACCCGGCGGCGTGGATCGCGGTGGTGACCGGCATGACGCTGTGCGGCGTGCCCCCGAACCCATGGACCACGATCACCCCGAGATGGTTCATCGCCAGATTCCAGCAGCAGTCGACACGCCCGTCGACGCTACTCGGCGCTCAACCGCGGGAAACGAGCGTGCCGAGTCCAGGGATCGCCGGGTTTCGTCCGGTGGGCGGTCGGGCGCTCGGGTCGACGATCAGGGCCGGGGTGGTGACATTGGTGAACAGACCGGGTTGATCCACTGCGCCGAACGTGCGCGGGCCGATCTCCTCATCCGATCCGATCGGGATCTGGACGGTGAAGTTGCCGGCAGCATCGGCGATCGCGCCAGATGTCTCGCCAGATGTTGCGTCGTCCACCCAGTGCAGTTGGACCGTTGAATTGGGCACGAAGCCGGCGCCGAATGCAACGGCCACCTCACCCGGGCCGACCACATTCGGCGAGAGTCGGATCGTGGGGGTGAGGGTCCCGGTGCCATCGAGCGCAGCCGTTGCAGTCACCGCTGCCGATCCGACCGTGAGCGTTGCGTTGTGGACGCCGACGGTCGCGGGCGTGAACACGATCGTCACCGCACAACTGCTGCCGGGCCGCAACGACACGCCGGCGCACGTGTTGTCGGTGATCACGAACGACGCGGCATCGACCCCGGAGACAGTGAGGTTGTTCACGGTGGCCGGTCCGCTACCGGTGCTCGTCACCGCGAACGTGATCGGCGGTGCCGACGTGCTCACCATCGCCGTGCCGAACGAACCGGGATTGGTGGTGATGATCAGCCCTGGCACGAGCGGGATGGTCGTCGTCGGGGGAGTGGTGACGACGGTGACGGTGACGGTGACGACGGGACGAGGCATGGTCGTGGTGGTCGTCGTGGTGGTCGTCGTGGGGATCGAGACCGGAATCGCCGGGAGGTTCTCGACGCTGGTCGTCGTCTCGGGCATCGTGGTCGTGGCTTCCGGGACGGTCGTGGCCGTCGTCGGTGGCGGCTCGACGAACCCGGTGCCGGTCAAGACGCCGGTCGCGGTGTAGGCCGCGTAACCCGATTCAGCGATCGTCAGTTGGCCGGTGATTGCGCCCTCGGTCGCCGGTGCGAATGTGATGTTCACCGTGCACGAGCGACGTGGTGAGAGCCAGACCTGTGCGGCACAGGTTCCGCCGGGCACGATCGCAAAACCGTTCGAGGCCGTGATCGTCGCCGGCAGGATGCTGGAGTTGCTGGTGTTGGTGACCGTTGCGGTCAGGGTGGCCGACGTCGTCCCGACCGTCACCGAGGCGAAGTCGATCTGGTCGATCGTTGCCGACGCCGGACGTTCGATCACGTAGACGGCCGACACCTGGTCGACCGGCGTCACGGCCCCGCTCTGGATCTCTTGTCGAAACGAGGACTGAAACGCGACCCACCGCCCGCTGGCCGAGATGTCGGGCAGGATCATCACCCGGTAGATGTTGTTCGCGGCGAGCGCGTTGCCGTTGCGGTCGAGCGACACCCGATCGAGCTCGATGCTGGCGAAGAAGCCGGCGGTCGACGTCGCGACCAGCAGATCGAACGTCGGTCCGGAGCAGACCGAGAACTCGCCACCGGTGCACCCGAATCCTCGCCCGCCGGGGTTCGGGGCGAGCAGGTTGGTCGCGGTCGTGCCGAACGCGACCTGGGTGCCATCGGCACTGATCGACGGCATCGACGACGCGCTGTTGGCCGTGGCATTGGCTTCAGATCGGCTGACCAGCGCGGTCTCGTCGGTGACAGTGTCGCGCACCATGATCTGACCGGTCGAGAAGACCCCGCCGTCGCTGGATCCGGTCGAGGAGACGAAGGCGACGTAACGACCGTCCGGGGTCATGGAGGGGAACGTCGCGCTAGCACCCGGGATCGGCGCCGTGGAGCTGCCATTCTGCGCGCTCACCAACGTCAGCCCGGTTGGATCGCCGATATCGATGGAGGGGTCCCACAGGTAGACCTGGAACGAACCTTCGGGGGCATCGATGTTCTGGTCGGGCAGGACGACCGCGACCCGATTGGTGAGGGTCTCGTCGCCGAGTGCGGCGCCGGTGTTGTTGTCGACGGCGGTGATTGCACGACTGACGATGTCGGTGTCGTCGAGCACGCCGTTCGCATCGGCGTCACGGTCGAACCAGAGGATCTCGTGTTGGTACGCGGCGACGACGGTGATGTAGCGGCCGTGGGTCGATACCCGCGGTGCGATCAGGTTTGGGCTGCAGTCGCAGCCCGGGTTGTCGAGCAACTTCGCGACGTTGTCGGTGCAGATGTCGGTGATGGAGATGGCTTCGCTGACCCGCACCACCTGGCAGCCGTCCCCGCTGATGACGACTCGGCTGAGGTCGCCGTTGAACGGTGTACCGGGATCGGGAACGTCCTGTGTCGTGGCCGCTGCGCGGTCACGAACTCGGCTGGCCGTGATCGTCGAGGTGTCGGCGTCGTAGGCGACGAACGCGCCGTCGTCAGAGATCGATGGGTTGTTCGCATCGGGAATGGTGTCCGTGACCGAGATCAGTTCGGCCGGTGCCAGCGCGGACCGGCTCGGTGTCGAGTCCGACCCGACGACGACGGCGGTCAACGCGAGCGCGGCCAGCACAGCGGCAACGTGGCGACGACGATGGGGAATCGTGGTGCGAAGGCGATCGCGAACAGACATTGCAGGTCCTGGAACAACGAAGACCGACGTACCCCTACGCCGATTGGTGTACAGCCAGTGTGCGCCCGGCGAACGAATTGCTCAAGGACCATTTCTGTGCTTGATCGGGCAACAACCGGTGCCCCACGTCGCGGCGGGGTTCAGCCGACGGGAGCGTTGATCGCCTGGAGGAAGTCGGCGACGAGATCGTCAGGGTCCTCGAGGCCGACCGACACCCGCAACATGCCCGGCGTGATGCCGGCGATGACAAGCTCGTCAGGGGTCATGCTGGCGTGGGTGGTCGTCGCGGGATGCGAGACGAGCGTTTCCGGCCCACCGAGCGAGGTCGCGATCCGGGCGATCTTCAGCCGGTCGAGTACCGACGATGCATGCGCCAGCCCGCCGGCCAGATCAACGGCCAGCACGGTTCCGTTGTGGCGCATCTGACGCTGGGCGAGTTCGTACTGCGGGTGGTTGGGCAGGCCGGGGTAGAAGACGGCACTGACGTTCGCATTGGTCGACAGCTCCTTGGCCAACTGCAACGACGAAGCCGACTGGTGGGTGATCCGGACCGCCATGGTGCGAACGCCGCGCAGTGCGTTGAGCGCGTCGTGCGGTGACGGGGTCGCACCGTGGAGCACGCCATAGCCCCAGATCTCGTCGAGCAGATCACGCTCGCCGGCGATCACGCCGAGCGTTGCATCGTTGTGCCCTGCGATGCCCTTGGTGGCGGAGTGGACGACGATGTCGACGCCGTAGTCCAGCGGACGCTGGCCGAGCGGTGTCGCAAACGTCGAATCGACCACCGTGAACGGACCCTTGATCGCTCCGAGTTCGGCCAGGTCGACGAGTTCGAGCTTCGGGTTCGATGGCGTCTCGGCCAGGATCACCATCGTCCGCCCCGGCTGCACGGCCGCCGCGAACGCTCCGGACTCGGTCCCGTCGACGATCGTGGTCTCGATCCCGAACCGGCTGCACGGACCTTGCAGGAATGCGAGCGTGCCCGCGTACAGCTGCCGCTGGGCGACGATGTGGCTGCCCTGCCCGCACAGAGCGAGGATGGTGGTGGTGATCGCACCCATCCCGCTGCCGTAGGCGAGCGCCTCCTCGGCACCTTCCAGTTCGGCGATTGCATCCTCGAATGCGCGCACCGTCGGATTCGCATAACGGCCGTAGAACTCTTTCGAGCGCCGCCCGGTGGCCCGCCGGCGAGCATCGACGAGCCCTGACGAGGCCCACGTGCTCGACGACCACAACGGTGTCGTCAGCGACGATCCGTTCGCGCACCGTCCGGCCGTGATAGCGACCGTTGCCGGGCGATGCTCTGGACCTCGCTCCGGGTCGGTCGCGCCGTCTGGCCCGTTGTCGGCCGCACGGTGATCGGGAGCATCAGAAGTCACGGGAGGACATTAGCCGTGTACCCTGTGCCGCAACATGCCTGACCTTCCAGCCCGTCTCGGTGCTGGTCGAACTCGTCGGCGCCGGGCTCCGAAGCCCGCCGACGAACACGTACCCGAACACCGAGAGCCCATTGTCCCACTCGCCACTGTCTACGCACCGACCGGGTTTGCCGCTCTCGGTGTGCCCCCGGAAGTCGACGCCGGTCTCGCTGCTGCAGGGTTCTCCCAGCCGTTCGCGATCCAGACCGAAGCGATTCCGGTCGCCCTGACAGGCGTCGACGTCTGCGGCCGTGCTCGCACCGGCAGTGGCAAGACCCTCGCCTTCGGCGTCCCGATGCTCGCCCGGCTCAGTGGCAAGGCCGAGCCGAACAAGCCGCGAGGACTGATCCTGGTCCCCACCCGCGAACTCGCGCTGCAGGTGGCCGATGTGCTCGAGCCCGTTGCCAACGCGTGCGGCTTCGGCGTGCTTGCGGTGTACGGCGGCTCCTCCCGTCACCACCAGATTGACATCCTCAACGATGGCGTCGAAGTCGTCGTGGCGACACCGTTGCGGCTGATCGACCTGCTCAAGAACAACGAACTCGATCTCGACCAGATCGAGGTGATCGTTCTCGACGAAGCCGACCGGATGGCCGACGACGGCTTCACGCCGCAGGTCGAGTGGATCATGCGAAAGATCACCGGCGAGCACCAGACGATGTTGTTCTCGGCGACCCTCGACGGCGACGTCGGTCACCTCGTGCGCCGGTACATGAACGACCCGGCCGAGGTGTCGATCGACCAGCCCACCGACACCGTCGGCACGATGTACCACCTGTTCCTCGCCGTCCACCGGATGGACCGGGACCGGGTCGTGGCATCGATCGCCAGCTCGTTCGAGCGCACCATCGTGTTCTGCGCCACCAAGCGGATGTGCGACCGGGCGACCGAGTCGCTGCAAGAACTCGGTGTTCGGGCACAGGCAATCCACGGCGACCTCCCCCAGCCGGCGCGTGAGAAGGCGCTCAAGCGATTCGTGACCGGCGAGATCACCGTGCTCGTCGCCACCGACGTCGCTGCCCGCGGCATCGATGTCGACAACATCGGCGCCGTCATCCACTACGAGCCTGCCGCCGACGGCAAGGCCTACCTGCACCGCAGCGGCCGGACCGCCCGGGCCGGCAAGGACGGCTGGGCGGTCACGCTCGCCGTGTACAACCAGCACGTCCAGTGCACCGTGCTCCAACGGGCCCTGCGGTTGCCGTTCACGAAGCCGATCGAGGTCTTCTCCAACAACGCCAAACTGCGCAACCTGAGCGAGTTCGACACCGTCCTCGTCTGAGTCGCCGAAGGCCATGTGAGGTGCGGTGTGGTGCGGCCGATCTCGACTGCTCCCGCTTGTTGTTTTCGTGAGCCGGGGTGGTGCCACTCCACGTTGGGGTGTTGTCACCTCACCTCGCCAGACGGATCATCCCGCACGCCCTCGCAGTCAGGGCGCGAGCAGGAAACTCTGTGTGACCCCTTGCGTACGTTGCTCGACATGGATGTCGCCGGCGAACTGAAGCGGTTGATCGATGACGTGCTCTCCGACGATCCGAAAGTGGCCCTGATCGCGTTGCGCAAGCTGACGGATGACGAGTTGCCGTGGATCGAGCACAAGGTGGTGTCGTTGGCCCGCTGCGCCGACTGGAACTGGGCGATGATCGGCCGGTTGCTGCAACGCGAGCGATCGAGCGTGCGGATGCGGTTCAACAACACCCGGATCGCGATGCGCCCGGTAGCGCGATCTCTTCCTCGCGTCCTCACCTCATCGGCTCATAGCCTCTGAGGGCAATGGCGCATTACCCACCTTCCAACGACTTCACCCCGCAAGCCGCACCACCGAGCCCAATTCCGGCGTTGCGCACTGCGACCCTCGTTCTGTTCTGGCTGACGGCCGCCGCTTCGGCAGCAGTGACAGTGTCGACGTTCCTGCGCCGAGGAGCGTGGAAGGATTCGCTCGCTGCCGGCACAGGAATCACCGACGACCTCACCAGCCACGACGTACCGGTCATCATCTCCGTGTTCGTGCTCACGATGGTCGTGGTCACCTCGGCGGTCGCCGTCGCTGCCTGGTCGATGCGGCTCGTTCTCAGCGCCCAGGCGCGCGGCGTCACAGGCGTCAGTCCGGGCTGGGCCGCCGGTGGGTGGTTCGTGCCGCTCGGGTTCCTGGTCCTGGGCTTTCGTCAGATCACCAAGGCGGTCAACGCGCTCGGTGGCAACGGGATCAAGATCATCGGCTGGCAGATCGCGTTTGCCTCCGCCGCAATCGTGATGTCCGTGGCCCAATTCTCGTCGCAGGATGTCAGTGCGATTCCGACCGACAACTCGATCTCGGTCTTCACCCGCGAGTGCCTCCTCAGCCTCGCCAGCACCTTCCTTTTCATCGCCTCGGCCGCACTCGCAACGCGAGCGATCATCGACGCCGACCGCACCATCGACGCCGCACCGCTCACCCACTGATCAGCGCAGCCAGGCGGGTCGGTTCGCTTCGTAGGTGTCGATGCTGTCCGCATGGCTGAGGGTGATGCCGACATCGTCGAGGCCGTTGACGAACCGGTACTGGTTCTGGGCCTCCATCGGGAACGTCTCGATGTAGCCGATCGCGGGGATCTCGACCAGCAGCCGCTCCACGTCGATCGTGATCTCGACCTGCGGGTCGGCCTCGATCGCATCCCAGATCCGGGTCACCGACTCGATCGACTGGACTACCGGAGCGAGCCCGTTCTTGGTGCAGTTGTTGCGAAAGATGTCGCTGAAGCTGGGCGCGATGACCGCGTCGAAGCCGTACTGCTGGATTGCCCACACTGCGTGTTCACGTGACGATCCAACGCCGAAGCTCGGTCCTGCCACCAGCACCGAAGCGCCGGCGTAGCGCTCGTCGTTGAGCACGAACGCACGGTCGTCGCGCCACGTCGAGAACAGACCCTTCTCGAACCCGGTGCGCTCGACCCGCTTCAGCCATTCGGCGGGAATGATCTGGTCGGTGTCGACATCGCTGCGCTTGAGCGGGATGCCGGTTCCGGTGATGACACGTACCTGCTTCATGACAGGACCTCCAGATCTTCCGGTGTGGCGAAGTGGCCGAGGACCGCAGTCGCGGCGGCGACGGCCGGCGACACGAGGTGCGTCCGGCCACCGCGTCCTTGCCGGCCCTCGAAGTTGCGGTTGCTGGTGCTGGCCGACCGTTCGCCGACGGCGAGCTTGTCCGGGTTCATCGCCAGGCACATGCTGCACCCGGGCTCGCGCCAATCGGCGCCGGCCGCGGTGAAGATCGCAGGCAGACCCTCGGCTTCGGCCTGGGCCTTCACTGCATGGCTTCCCGGCACGATCATCACCCGCTTGACCGTGACCGTACGACCCTCCAACACCGACGCGACCGCGCGCAGATCCTCGATCCGGCCGTTGGTGCAACTGCCGATGAAGACGGTGTCGACGAAGATGTCGCGGATTGGCGTGCCGGCCTCGAGGCCCATGTACTCCAGCGATCGGGCGACGGTCTCGCGAGTGGTCGGATCGTCGAAGCTGTCCGGCGACGGCACCGACGAACCAATCGGCAACACCTGGCCGGGGTTGGTGCCCCAGGTGACGAACGGGGTCAGCTTCGACGCATCGATGAAGACTTCTTTGTCCCACATGGCACCGTCGTCGGTGCGCAGCGTCTTCCAATCCTGAACCGCGGCATCCCAGTCGGCACCCTTGGGGGCGTTGGCCCGACCCGCGAGGTAGTCGAACGTGGTCTGGTCGGGGGCGATCAGACCGGCCTTGGCCCCCGCTTCGATGCTCATGTTGCAGACCGTCATCCGGCCTTCCATGCTCAGCGCCTGGATCGCCGAGCCGCGGTATTCGATGACGTGGCCGATGCCGCCGCCGGTGCCGATCTCGCCGATGATCGCGAGGATCACGTCCTTGGCCGTGACACCCTCGGGCAGATCTCCTTCGACGTTGACGGCCATCCACTTCGGTCGGGTCTGGGGCAGGGTCTGGGTGGCCATCACGTGCTCGACCTCGCTGGTACCGATGCCGAATGCAAGCGCACCGAACGCGCCGTGGGTCGCGGTGTGGCTGTCGCCACAGACGACGGTCATGCCCGGCAGGGTGCGGCCCTGTTCCGGGGCGATGATGTGGACGATGCCCTGCAGCGGGTCTCCCATCGGGAAGTTGCTGATCCCGAACTCCTTGGTGTTCTCACGCAGCACCTCGACCTGGCGGGCAGAGATCGGATCGGCGATCGGCTGATCGATGTCGGCCGTCGGGACGTTGTGGTCCTCGGTCGCGATCGTGAGGTCGGGGCGGCGGATCTGGCGGCCACTGAGGCGCAGACCATCGAACGCCTGTGGGCTGGTGACCTCGTGGACGAGATGGAGATCGATGTAGAGCAGGTCCGGCTCGTCCGGCGCGCTGTACACCACGTGACGGTCCCAGACCTTCTGGGGCAGCGTCGTCGGCCGGGCCGATCCGGCGGGTGTCGATTGAGAGTCGCTCATGTCGGTGCGTCTCACTTTCTGAGATAGGCTTCTCGTGTGATGGACAGCGTATCTGGCGTCGGCGTGCTCGACAAGGCGGTCGGGGTGTTGCGTGCGTTGCGCACTGACGGAGCCATGGGGCTCGCCGAACTACAGCAGGCCACCGGATTGCCGCGCGCCACCGCCCACCGGCTCGCCGTCGCGCTGGAGCAGCACGGGTTGGTGCGCCGCGACAGTGCCGGTCGGTTCTGCCTCGGGTTCGAACTGATCGCCTTGGGCCGTGCTGCAGCAGAGGCGTACCCGCTCGGCGAACTCGCCCGGCCGGCGCTGCTGCGGTTGCGCGACGCCACGGGCGAAAGTGTGCAGTTGTTCGTGCGCGAGGGCGACGAGCGTCGATGTGTCGTCTCGCTCCAGTCGCCGCACGGCTTGCGTTGGATCGTTCCCGAGGGCGCCCGGCTGCCGCTCGCAGTTGGCTCGGCCGGGCGGATCCTGAGCGGCGACGACACGGACCGCGCTCAGCGATGGGTCGAGAGCGTCGAGGAACGCGAGCCCGGTGTGGCCTCGGTATCGGCCGCCGTGGTGTCGTCTGTGGTGTCGTCCGTGGGGTCGTCCGTGGCGTCGTCCGTGGGGTCGTCCGTGGGGTCGTCCGTGGGGTCTCCCCGCGGCGCGGTGATCGCGGCGGTCAGCATCAGCGGGCCGATCGAGCGACTCAGCCGTCAACCCGGCGACCGCTTCGGTGCAGCGGTTGTCGGATGCGCCGCAGAACTCACAGCAGCACTCGCAACCTCATCGCTCTGATCATCGGGCCGCTGAGCTGGACGGCTCAGCGGGGCAGACGCTCCGGCTTGTCGGCCCAGATCCCGATATCGCTCGCGACCGCCGGGATGAGGGTGTCGCAGACCCCGCCACCGGTCGACGGCCGTCCGCCGGAGACGATGCCGACCACGACCGTGCGGCCCTGATCCATGACCCATGCGCACGCTTTGGCGCCGTCGACGGTGCCGGTGTGACCCCAGCCGTACTGGTCGAGCATCGTTGCTGGATAGCTCATCGTGGCGTAGTCGGTCGGCGTGACGTTGTCCATCATCGCCGCCAGGTCGTCGGTCGAGGCGAGCCAGGTGCCCGCTCCACCGAGCCGTTCGAGTCGAGCCGTGCCCTTGGCATACGGAGCATCGGTCGGCTGATCGCCGTCGGTGGTGAGGTGCGGCCCGGTGACACCGATCGGATCGAACACGAACCGTTGGGCAGCGAGCCCGCGATCGATGCCGGTGACGGCTTCGATCAGCAAGCCGAGCGCGCAGTAGTTGCCGTTCGAGTACAGCCAGGTGCCGCGTGAGATGGTCGGCGGGCGAGATATCGCGGCCGTCAACGAAATCGCGCACGAGCCGGGATCGTTGAGCCAACTGTTCTGCGCCTTCGGCATGCCCGCCGTGTGGCCGAGCAGTTCGCGAACGGTGACGTCGTTCCATGCCGGATCGTGGGCGATACCCATCTGATCCCATGGCGCCGGTTGGTCGACGAGGATCACGCCGGTCTCGACCAGGCGGGCGATGGTGAGCGAGGTGATCAGCTTGCTCACGCTGGCGAGCACCATCGGCGAGTCGGGCGTCATCAGGCCACCGCCGAGCGTGTTGCCGGCGGCTACTGCGAACACCGGGGTGTGGTCGCGCCACACCGTCACCGACACAGCGGCGTTGCCCCGAACGAGCGACTCGAATGCTCCCGTCAGTGCCGGGAACCCGGGGTTGGTGACCGTCGCCGACGCCAACGGCGGCGGAACCAGGGCTGCAACAGCAGTCGTGGTGGTGCTGTTGGCAGTCGTCGTGGCGGGCTTGATCACGGTCGAGGTCGTGGTGGCGGGCTCGGTGGTGGTTGTCGGCGCGTCTGTGGTGGTGGGCTCGACGGACTCGGGCTCGGTGGTCGTGAACTCGATGGTGGTGGTGGTCGTGGCGGTCGCGTCAGTCGTTGTGGTCGGCTCGGTTGTGGTCGCGGCGGCCGTCGTCGCGGGCGGCCGGGACGTGGTCGGGGCTGCCTCGTCGGCTTGGGCGCTCGAGCATCCAACAAGACCGACGGCCATCCCCAGCGCCAGCTGTCGCCATGAGCGCGTCAGAGGAATCGATCGTCTCGTCGCCACGTCCGACAACGCTACGCGTCAATGTCGCGATCCCGGGGTCGCCCCAAAAATCTCAGGCCGAAGAATCGGCGTCGGGACCGCCCTTGAAGCCAGCCTTCATCGCGCTGTCGAGCCCCCGCCAGTTGCTGACCGCAGGCGGTTCGAAATCTGACTCAGGGGCAACGTCGACGCCGAAGTGGCCGAACGCGTCGTCGCCGCGTACCAGCATCGCGCTCATTGCATCCCCACTGACGTGGCGATTGTGGGCCGCGAGGTATTGCACGTTGAGCCCGATCCGGCGTTCGCTCGTGGTGTTCGGACCGGACGCGTGCACGGTCCAGCCGTGATGGAACGATGCCTCACCCGGAGCGAGCGGGTACGCAGTCGCCGCAGATGTGTCGACAGCACTGACGCGCTGCCCCATCAGCAACAGGTTGGCGTCGGTGGCGTCTTGGACATGATCCATCGGTCCCGAAATGTGACTGCCGGGGATCATCGACATACAGCCAGATTCGACCGTTGCAGGCGCGAGCGCGAGCCACATCGAAACCTGCGCTTGTGGGTCGTCGAGGCCCCAGTAGGTGAGGTCCTGATGCCAGGCAACGAATGCTTCCGAGCCCGGTTCTTTGATGATGTACGTGCAGTTGTAGAGCAACACGTCCGGTCCGATCAACGACTCGACCAGGTCCAGCACGGCCGGCAGTGTGGCAAGTCGGTAGGGCGACGTCATGACCGTATGGACCTTGTCGAGGTAGTGCAACGGTCCGAGTTCGGCTTCGCCGCGTTCCAACTCGCTGCGGTGGTGGGCGGCCTCGTCTGCATTGATGATTCGAACGCTGATCACTCCATCGCGGCGATAGCGCTCGGCCAGTTCGTTCATCGCGGTCCTCGGTTCGATCGACATGCGGGTGCACCTTCCTCACACCGTATGCCTCGGCAGAGTGATCACCCGACACGTCGATTTGTTTTCCACAATCGCGATCTCGAAGCACTCAGGAGGGGGTGACTGACACACTCCTCAACACCGCACTCTGGCTGGAGCGACGCCTCGACCTGTCGCTCGGATTCCATTTCCCCACCGCTCGGATGTACGGCATCGTCATCAACGATCCGGAAGGGCTGTTTGACGATCAACAGTGTGCCGCTCGGGCAAGTTTCATCGACGAGCACCGCGACGTGTACGAGATGATCAGCGGCCCGTCCGGCGTCCTGGCTCGATCCTTCGATGCGGCGGCGATCGTCACGGGCGGTTGGGCGGCACCGGTGGAGGAGGACGGCTCGCTCGCGACTCGGGCCAGTCGACATCCCGGACGGCGCCGGGTGCGCGCCGTCGCTGTCGTCAGCGACGACGGCATCGCAAGCGTGATTCGATTCGAAGACGAACCGAACTCGCCCCGAGCCGAGTTCGGCGGAGCGGTCGGTGGCGTGATCGACGCCCTCGAAACAATGTGGTTCGGCGAGCCGACCCGGTTGATCAGCGGTGCCGACGCCGGCGCGATCTGCGCGCCGGACAGCGCGCTTGTGAACATGCGAACAACCCGAGGTGGCTGTTCCCGTCGGCCATAGGATTGACCGCGTGAGTAGCACCTTCACCCCGCCGGGCGTCGCCAGCGACGACTCGTACGACAACTTCGACTTCGCCTCGTGGTCAGAGGAGGTGCATGCGCTCGCCAAGGAGCGCGACGCCGTGATCCTTGCCCACAATTACCAGGTGCCGGCGATCCAAGACGTCGCCCATCACGTCGGCGACTCGCTGTCGCTCAGCCGGCTGGCGGCGACGGTCGAAGAGTCCACGATCATCTTCTGCGGCGTCCACTTCATGGCCGAGACCGCCAAGATCCTCAGCTACGACAAGACCGTCCTGATCCCTGACGAGCGTGCCGGCTGCTCGCTGGCCGACACGATCACCGCCGATCAGTTGCGGGCATGGAAGGCCGAGTACCCCAATTCGGTCGTCGTCAGCTACGTCAACACGACCGCTGCCGTGAAGGCCGAGACCGACATCTGCTGCACGTCGTCGAACGCAGTCGACGTGGTCGCCAGCATCCCGGCTGACCAGCACGTTCTGTTCTGCCCGGACCAGTTCCTCGGTGCCCATGTGCAGCGCTCGCTCAACCGCGACAACATGCACATTTGGCTCGGCGAGTGCCATGTGCATGCCGGCATCAACGGCGCCGATCTCAAGGAGCGGGTGATGGCCGAACCCGATGCCGAACTGTTCATCCACCCCGAGTGCGGGTGCGCGACGAGTGCGCTGTATCTCGCCGGCGCAGGCGTGGTGCCGAAGGAACGCACCAAGATCCTCTCCACATCCGGGATGGTCGACGCTGCTCGCGCGACCACTGCCGAAAAAGTCCTCGTGGCCACCGAGACCGGGATGCTCCACCAGCTCCGCCGGGCCAACCCGCTCGTGATCTTCGAACCGGTCAACCGGGCAGCGGTGTGCAAGTACATGAAGATGATCACCCCCGACAAGCTGTTGCGGTCGCTGCGCGAGGGGACCGACGAGGTGACCGTGCCGGAGGACATCGCCGACAAGGCCCGGCTGTCGGTCGAGCGGATGATCGCCATTGGTCAGCCCTCGCGGACCGGCGAATGAGCGCTGCTCGTCTGCCGCTCCAGCTGCACGCGCCCGAGGTCAGCTGGCAGCGCGATGTCGACGTCGTCGTGCTCGGCTCGGGTGCGGCAGGACTGGCTGCGGCAATCGCTGCTCGTCCCGTGCGTTCGGTACTGATCGTCACCAAGGACACGCTCGATGCCGGTAGCACCGCCTGGGCCCAGGGTGGATTGGCCGGCGTGCTCGACCCCACTGACTCACTCGAGAATCATGTTCACGACACGCTCGAAGCGGGTGCAGGGTTGTGCGACGAGAACGCGGTCCGCACCCTGGTGGCCGAGGCCCCGAAAGCGATCCGCTATCTGATCAAGCTCGGTGCAGCGTTCGACCCCGGTCACGACGGCGACGGTCCGGCGCTGACGATGGAAGGCGGGCATTCGCACCGCCGGATCGTGCACGCCGGTGGCGATCAGAGCGGCGCCGAAGTCCAACGCACGCTCGACCAGTCGGCCATTGCCGGCGGCGTCGAAGTGCTCAGTCACGCCTTCGCGCTCGATCTGGTGATGGGCTCGAACAGCGGTGGCCAACGGCAAGCGGCAGGTGTTCGGATCGCGATCACCGATATCGACGGCAACGTCGAATCGGTGGGTGTTGTCACCGCACGCGCAGTGGTCATCGCCACCGGCGGCTACGGCCAGGTGTTCGCATCCACGTCGAACCCGCCGGCCGTCACCGGCGACGGACTGGCTCTCGCGCTGCGGGCGGGTATGCCGGCCCGTGACATCGAGTTCGTCCAGTTCCACCCGACGGTGCTGTGGCGCGGGCCCGGCGCCACTGGACAGCAGGCGCTGATCAGCGAGGCCGTTCGTGGCGAGGGAGCAATCCTGTACGATGCCGCCGGCGAACGGGTGATGCTCGGCGTGCACCCGCTGCAGGATCTCGCGCCGCGCGATGTCGTCGCCGCCGCGATCAGCGCCCGGATGGCGCTCGGTGCGGCCGGGGTGGACGACCACGTCTACCTCGACGCGACCCATCTGGGCGAGCGCTTCTACGAGCGGTTTCCGTCGATCACCGCATCGTGCAAGGCGGCCGGTATCGATCCCGCTCGGGACCGGATCCCGGTGGCTCCGGCCGCCCACTACGTGTGCGGCGGCCTGCGCGCCGACCTCGATGGAGCGACCGAACTTGCCGGCCTGTACGCCGTTGGCGAGGTCGCCTGTACCGGCGTGCACGGCGCCAATCGACTGGCCAGCAACTCGCTCACCGAGGGTGTGGTCGCCGGTACCAGAGTCGGCCGCGAGTTGGCGTGGGAGCTTCCCGAACTCGTCACGCCCGAACAGCTCGATGCCGACGGCGGTGCTCGGCTGCTCTCGCCCGACTCACGGGCTGCGCTGCGGTCGACCATGTCGCGCCACGTCGGCGTGATGCGCCGTCCGGAGGGCCTCGAGGCCGCCGCCGATGCGCTGGCCGACCTCGCCGCGAGCACGTCGCGAGACGTCATGCCGAGCCGTCCTGCGTTCGAGGCCACGAATCTGCTCACCGTTGCCGCCGCCGTGGTCGAAGCGGCGCGGGCCCGCACCGAGAGCCGTGGCTGCCATCGTCGTACCGACTTCGTCGAGCCCCGTCCGATCTGGTTGACCCATCTCACCGAGCGGCTCGATCCCGTCGGCGTGCCGTCCGTGATCGGCATCCCTGCGCTCGCCGGCGAAGGATTCTGAGATGTTCACGTTTCACCCCCTGTCGGAGCCGACTCGTCGAGTCCTGATCGACGGTGGCGTCGATCCGGATTCGGTTGCCGCTCTGGCGCGAATGGCTGTCACCGAGGACCTCGCCGGCGGCGTCGACGTGACCTCTACCGCCACCGTGCCGGCCGACCAGCGTTCGATCGGCACGTTCGGCGCCCGCAAGGCTGGCACGCTCTCCGGCCTCGCCGTCGCAGCCGCGGTCATCGAGACCGTCTGCGGATCCGAGGCGAGCGACTTCGACTACCTCGCGTCCGATGGGGACCGGGTCGAGGCCGGCACCGAGGTCGCCCGGGTGCAAGCACCAACCCGCTTGCTGCTGACCGCCGAGCGATCCGCGCTCAACCTGCTCTGCCATCTGTCGGGTGTCGCCACCCTCACCCGACGCTGGGCTGATGCACTCGAAGGCACCGCCGCTCGCGTCCGTGACACCCGCAAGACCACGCCCGGACTTCGCTTCCTGGAGAAGTACGCAGTGCGCTGTGGCGGCGGGGTCAACCACCGAATGGCGCTCAGTGATGCTGCGCTCGTCAAGGACAACCACGTCCTCGCTGCTGGGGGAGTGGCCGAGGCATTCGCCGCCGTTCGCGCCCTCGCGGCGACGATCCCGGTCGAGATCGAGGTCGATTCACTCGCCGGTCTCGACGAGGCGATGCAGGCCGGCGCCGACGTGATTCTGCTCGACAACTTCGAGGTCGACCAGATGCGCGCCGGCGTGGTTGCAATGCTCGAGTTCGAGCGCAGCACCGGTCGTCGAGTGGTGCTCGAGGCCAGCGGTGGCCTGTCGATCGAGATCGCCCGCGCCGTCGCCGAAACCGGCGTCGACTACATCGCCGTCGGTGGCCTGACCCACAGCGCCCCCGTGCTCGATCTCGGCCTCGACCTGCGCACGATCATCTGACCGTCAACCGCCATCAAACTGACCGTCAACTGACTCTCAACTGACCGTCAACTGGCCGGCAGTTGATTGCGGGCGGCGATTCGGCGCATCGGCGGCAGCGTGGGCGGTGGCACCTTGCGCGGTGGAAGTTCGCTGAGCATCAGGGTCGTGGCCTGGGTGATCGAGAACACGGCGCGCTCGAACGCTGCTTCGGTGGCGGCCGACGTGGACTGCACCCCGCTGATCTTGCGGACGTACTGCCGAGCGGCAGCTTCGATCTCGGTGCTGGTCGCGACGGGCTGCAACCCGCGCAGGGTGGTGATGTTGCGGCACATGCCGATCACCCTAGGACACCTCCCCGAAGACGTCGCTGGCATCACACGTTGCGTGTGACGCAACAAGTGCTGCCAGCGGTCGACATCACTGCGGCCGCGCTGGAGCGGTCAGCCGCCGGTGGTGGAGGCGTTGATCGAGATCAGGTCGACGATCAGGATCAGGTCGGTGGTCGGATCGAGCCCCTGCGACGTGTTGCCGTCGGCGCCGAAGCCGGCGTCGGGCGGGATGATGATCTGGCGGCGACCGCCGACACCCATCCCGACCGTGCCCTCGACGATGCCTCGAATCGTGCCGTCGTTCAGGGGCAGTTCGATCGGGACGCCGGTGGTCCAGGTGCTCTGCAGTAGGTCGCCGGTGTCGCCGCGATACAGGATGACCTGTGCGAACACGGAGTCACCGGGCAGCGCGATCTTGCATCGTTCACCGTCGACGAGATCGGTGAAGGAGACCTTGGTCGCACCCTTGGAGGTCGGAATGTCGATCTTGGGGGCATCGGTGGGATTGGCGGTGGGCGGGCCGGTGGTGATCGACACCGCATCGACGATGAAGGTCAGCGCGTCGCCGGCCTGGATGATGTCGCCGCTCGGGTTGTCGCCGTATGCGAGATCGGCAGGGATGTCGAGTTGACGACGTCCGCCGGCCTTGATCCCGACCAGTCCCTGGTCCCAACCTTGGATGACGCTCCCGGCGCCGAGAGTGACCGCAAAGGTCTGGCCACGGTCGTAGCTGTTGTCGAATTCGGTGCCGTCGACGCTGCGGACGCCGACGTAGTTGACGTTGACGATGTCGCCCGCTTCGGCTGGTTTGCCGGTGCCCTCGGTCAGATCGGTGACCACCAGTTTGGTCGGCATCGTGGTGGGGACCTCGACAGTGGGTTTGCCCTCCGGAAACGATGGCGGGGTGGGCGCATCGGACGTGTTGGTCTCGGCGGCGGGGCAATCGGATGGAATCGTCGGTGTCGCAATCGAAGAGCCGGTCGAAGGTATCGCGGACGCTCCGCTGCCGGTGCTCGCGGTGGAGGAAGCGGTCGTTCCGGTCGTGGCATCGGAGGACTTCTCGTCGCCGCCGCAGCTGGCCAGTATGGCGAGGCAGATGAGGGAGGCGGCTGGTAACAGGCGGCGGCGCATTCAGGCGACGCTACCGGTGGCGAAGGGCGGCCCGGTAAGCACCTGGGCTCATTCTCACCACCTTCTTGAATTGACGGGTGAACGCGCTCTGGTCGTAGTAGCCACACTCACTGGCGATCTGGCCGAGCGGCGCATCGGTGGTTCGCAGCCGCACGATCGCCTCCTCCAGCCGCAACCGCAGGATCAGTTGTTTCGCACTCAGGCCGATCGCGCGCTTGATCGCCCGCTCCAATTGCGGCACAGACAGCGCCGCCGCACCGGCCAGGTCACCGACGGATATCTGCTCGGTCGGGCGAGCCCGGGCGAAGGCAACGGCCGCTGCCACACCGGCGTTCGCACTCCCCGCATCGGCGGGCGTGCGCAGGTCCACCGACACGCTCGCGATCGCGGTCGGCGCGCCCGGCACGCCGAGGAGGGTTTTGCTGGTCACATACCACCCGACGGTTCCGTCCTGGCGCAGGATCAGTTCGAGTTCGTTGCGCAGCGGCCGACCGGTCACGAGTATTTCGGCGTCCTGGCGTTCGTACGACTCCGCGAGTTCGGTCGGAAACAGGTCGGTCGCACGCAAACCAATCACGTCCGCCGGGGTCGCCCGTCCGGCGCGATCGGCGAAAGCTTGATTGACAGCGAGGTACTGGCCATCCGCGTCCTTGACGCAGAACATCACATGGGGGACGTCGGTCAGCAGATCCGCCATTGCTGCGATACCCACGCGAACCTGATCGGATGTCACGCCCCATCTTCGCCGACCAGCCAAGTTTCTGTGTCACCACAAACGCCAGATTCTGGCCAATGTGGTGACACAGAACTACGACGGATGCTCGATCGGTGTACGAACCCGACGCCCCGGCTGTCTGATCTGTGCAAGACGGGCGGTGTTGGATGAGATCATGGACACGATGTCGCCTGCCGCTCCCGATTCTCCGGCTGATTCTCCGGCTGATTCTCCGGCTGATGCAGTGGATCGTGTGGAGCGTGCAATCACGCTCGCAGAGCGGCTGCTGGCCGAGTCGCAACAGATCGCGACCCGAGCCGAAACCAATCAACTGCAACGGCTCGGCAAGTTGATCGAGGACGAGCAGGGTCGGGCGCTGGTTCAGTTGCTGACCGACGACGTGCTCCGCATCCACGACGCCCGTCGCGCCGCCCGCCGGTTTCGTGACGTCGTCGACACGGTCGGCATTCCGTCGTCGCTCGGTCGGCTGGACGCGCTGATGATGCGCGTCGGCGCAGCGATCGCCCCGTACGCGCCTCGGCTGTTGATGCCGTTGGTGACCCGCCGGATCCGCAACGAGACCCACGGTGTGGTGCTTTCGGCCAAGGACCCCGAGTTCGCCGACCACGTTGCCCATCGCCGCAGCGAAGGCGTACGGATCAACGTCAACGTGCTCGGCGAGGCGATCCTGTCCGACGCCGAGGCCGACAAGCGGTTGGCGTCGGTTCGGTCTCGTCTGGCCCGACCCGACGTCGACTATGTGTCGGTCAAGATCTCGGCGATCTGCGCCAACCTCGACCCGCTTGCGTTCGACGACAGCGTGGCCCGGGTCAGCGAGCGGATGCGGTTGCTCTATCGGGATGCAATGAGCGCTGCCGACCGCGGCCGGCCGGCGAAGTTCGTCAACCTCGACATGGAGGAGTTCAAGGATCTCGCCCTCACCGTGGCGACGTTCACCTCGGTGCTCGACGAGCCCGAATTCGCCCACCTCGAAGCCGGGATCGTGCTCCAGGCGTATCTGCCCGACTCGCACGCTGCCCTCGAACACCTCGGCCACTGGGCTGCGGCCCGTCGTGCCCGTAGCGCAAACGGCGACAACAGCGGCGGTCGGATCAAGATCCGGATCGTCAAGGGCGCCAACCTCGCAATGGAGCAGGTCGACGCCGAGACCCACGGTTGGCAGCAGGCGCCGTATCTCACCAAGGCCGAGGTCGATGCGAGTTACAAGCGGATGCTCGATTCGTCGCTGCGCCCGGAATGGCGCGATGCGCTCCGGATCGGACTCGCCAGCCACAACCTGTTCGACATCGCGTGGGGTCTGATCCTGCGCGACGAACTTGACGACCCTCGCCAGATCGAGTTGGAGATGCTCGAAGGCATGGCCCCGGCACAAGCGCGGGCGGTCAACGCTGCGGCTCACGGGTTGCTGCTGTATGCACCCGTCGTGGCCCCCGACGACGTCGACTCCAGCATTGCCTACCTGTCGCGGCGGCTCGACGAGAACACCTCGCCCGACAACTTCCTGCGGGCCCTGTTCACGTTGCGTCCCGGCACCGTCGAGTTTGCCGAGCAGGCCGAACGGTTCCGAACCAGCGTCGCCGATCGTCACACGATCCACACCACCAGCCATCGCTGTCATCCAGCCGAAGTCGACCCGACCGTGGAGGTCGCGACCGGCGAATTCGACAACGAACCGGACTCCGACTTCACCGTCGAAGGTGTGCGTGAAGCGGCTCTCTCGGCCTCCGGCGAACTGAGTCCGGTCCCGCACATCGACGCGATCGACGCGATCGACGCAGTCGTGGCGACTGCCGCAGCAGCAGCAACGCGGTGGGCAGTTGCGTCGACTGCCGAGCGGCGGGCACTGCTCGATGCGGTCGCGGCGACGATGGCCGACCAGCGCAATACGACGCTCGCAGTGATGGCCGACGAAGCCGGCAAGACCATCCGCGAGGGCGACCCCGAGGTCAGCGAGGGCATCGACTTCGCCCGCTATTACGGCAGCATCGGCGCTGGGTTGGTCGACGACCTGCGCGCCGATGGCGTCGAGATCGCGCCGCTCGGCGTCGTGCTCGTGGTGGCCCCGTGGAACTTCCCCTATGCGATCCCGGCCGGTGGCGTGTGCGCCGCGCTTGCTGCCGGCAACTCGGTGATCCTCAAGCCGGCGCCGGAAACCCGTCGGACGGCGTGGCTGCTCGCCAACCAACTGTGGGAAGCGGGCGTTCCTCACGATCTGCTCCAGTACGTGGCGTGCGACGACAACGAGGTCGGCCAGCACCTCGTCACCCATGCCGACATCGCGACCGTCGTGCTCACCGGGTCCTACGACACGGCCAAGCTGTTTGTCGGTTGGAAGCCCGAGATGCGGCTGCTGGCCGAGACGAGCGGCAAGAACGCGCTCGTCATCACCGCCGCAGCCGACATCGATGGCGCGTTGAAGGATCTCGTTCGGGCCGCGTTCGGCCACGCCGGCCAGAAGTGCAGCGCCGCCAGCCTCGCAATCGTCGAGGCCGGGGTGTACGACGATCCGGCGTTTCACCAGCGCCTTGCCGACGCAGTGACGAGCCTGGTCGTCGGTTGGCCAACGGAGCCGGCGACGATGATGGGGCCGCTGATCAACCCGCCGAGCGGCAACCTGCGACGGGCGTTCACCACGCTCGATCAGGGCGAGCGGTGGCTGGTCGAGCCTCACCCGCTCGGCAGGGACGACCCGACCCGGTTGTGGTCGCCCGGCGTCAAGGTCGGCGTCGCCCCTGGATCGTGGTTCCACCTCACCGAATGCTTTGGTCCGGTACTCGGCGTGATGCGAGCCGACGATCTCGATCACGCAATCCGGCTCCAGAACGCGACGCCGTACGGTCTCACCGGTGGGATCCATTCGCTCGATCCGGCCGAGGTTCGGCACTGGCTTGACCGGGTCGAAGTGGGCAACGCCTACATCAATCGACACATCACCGGTGCCGTCGTCCAGCGCCAGCCGTTCGGTGGGTGGAAGCGCTCGTCGATCGGTTGCGGGGTCAAAGCCGGTGGCCCGGATTATGTCCTCTCGCTCACCCGCGTGCACGCAGCCGAACCGTCGCCGACGGTCGCCGCTGAATCGTTCGAGCGTTGGTGGACCGAGTGGTTCAGCCAGGATCACGACCCGAGTGGTCTCACCAGCGAGCGAAACATTCTCCGCTATCGCCCACTCGGTCCAGTGGTGCTTCGGTTCGACGACACTGTCGCAACCGGGACGGTGCAGATCGCGATCGATGCTGCCCGCCGCTGTGGCGTGCGAGTTCACGTGTCGAATGCTGCGACCGAGACCGAAACGGCGATGCTCGACCGAGTTTCGTCGCTGCACGCCGAGCGGGTCCGCTCGCTGTCAGCGGTCAGCGACGACATCCGGATCGCGTTGCTCGAACGCAGCGTCGGCCTCGACACCACGCCGGTGAGCGACCACGGTCGACTCGAACTCGGTCGATGGCTCAAGGAGCAGGCGGTCAGCGAGACCACCCACCGCTACGGCAGGTTGACGGCCTCGATCTTCGAGTCTGCGCCAGTAGCGGCGTCCGGACGCGACTGAAGCCAGGCCAGTTCGGCCTCACCCATCGGGGTCGATGGTCCGCCGTTGACCATCGGCCACAGTTCCTCGGCAACTCGCCGGTAGTTGCCGGTGGCGTGCAACTCGCCGAGGATCGCATACAGGCCGAGGTTGATCCGCTGGATGAACACGAACGATTTCGGGACCGTCGCGTACTGCGAGATCGGGCTGTCGCGGTCGAAGGTGTGGCGCACGATCGCACTGCTGTACTCGGCTGTCCACGTCATCACCTTGTCCTCGCTGACCGGCTCGTAGAAGTTGCTGAAGTATTGGCCCGCTTCGACCGTGTCGATCGGCGCATTGCGCTTGAGCAGTCCGGCTTCCTCGATGATCGCACGGAACCTGACGTGATCGTGTTGGATCGCAGCTGCCTCGACCATCGATTCGAACGTGTGCAGTTCGGCATCGGTGAAGTGCTTGACCAGACCGAAGTCGAGAAATGTCACCTTGCCGCCGCGATGAAACAGGTAGTTGCCAGGGTGAGGATCGCCGTTGAACGCGCGGAACCGGTACAGGCTCCGGAACACGAACCGGAAGATCGCTTCGGCCGCGAGATCGCGCTCGCTCTGATCCCAGGTCAGCAGTTCCTTCCAGCTCGACCCGACCACCAACTCGGTGGTGAGCACACGCGCGGTGCAGAGGTGGTCGATCACCGCCGGCACATTGAAAACGGGATGGTCGCGGTAGTACTCGTGGAACGCCCGCTGGTTCTGGGCTTCGAGGCAGTAGTCCAGCTCGTCGCTGAGCCGACTCTTGATCTCCTCGACCATGTCGCTCGGATCGAGGCCACCGAAACCTTGCTTGAGGATGTTGCCGAGCAACTCGGTGTTGCGCAGGTCGGCCTTGATCGCGGCATCGACGCCTGGATACTGGACCTTCACCGCAACGGCTCGTTCGAGACCCGTGGCGGGGTCGATGATGATCGCCTTGTGCACCTGACCGATCGACGCAGCGGCAATCGGCTCCGGATCGAACTGGACGAACAGCTCGTCGAGCGGCTTGCCGAGCTCGGTCTCGATCGCCGCTTTGGCCAACTCGAAGCTCATCGGGGGAGCGTTGCTCTGCAATTGCGAGAGTGCGATCCGCAATGGCTCCGGCAATCCTTCGTCGAGGTAGCTCGCCATCTGGCCGAGCTTCATCAATGCGCCCTTCATCTGCCCGAGCCGATCGGCGATCTGTTCGGCCGTCTTCAGCTCTCGTTCACGATCGAGTTCGACCCGTCGCTCCGCATTGGCGAACAGCTTGCGGGCCGACGTCGTTGCATAGGTGGTGCCGACCGAGACGCCGAGCTTGGCGAGTTCGGTGTTGCGTCCGGTGCGGTTGCGCAACGCGATTGCGTGGCCGCCTCGGTGTCGACGTTGTACGTCGAGCAACAATCCGGCGATCACCGCCGCGAGGCCACCCGAGATCCACCATCGTTTGCTCATCGCGAACCGCCTCCTTCGGTCGATCGTGCCCGCTGCACGACCGAGTCAACCGCCCGCAACAGGGTCGGTACGAACACCTTCGCATTGGCGATGCACGCATCGTGGTCGCCGTCGACTCGGAACACTTCGGCACCGGGGATCGCTTCGGAGAGGCGAATCTGGCGGCGCAACGGCACGACGTGATCGCGCATCGTGATGATGTTCGACGTCGGCACGTCGACGTCGCCGATCCAGGCCCTGGACGAAAAGTTGCCGATCGCCCGACCGGCTTCGAGCACCGTGCGCCATTCGTGACGGCCGACCTGGTCGATTGCCCACCGCTCCCACTTGCCTGTCTTGCGCGACAGGAACAGTTGCTCGGTGAGCCAGACCCTGGCTTGGGCGGGGGCGAGGCGAGCGAGCGCGGCGAGCCCGGTCAGACCCATGAACCCGAGCTTCTCTTCGCGGCTGGCAGCGAATGTCGACGAGGTCGCGCACAGCACGAGCCCAGCGACGTGATCACGGTGCTGCTTCCACAACAGCTGGGCGATCGGGCCGCCCATGCTGTAGCCGACCGGGATGTAGCGTTCGATACCGAGGACATCCATCAGCGCCGCTGCGTCGTCGGCGCACGCCGCGAGGCGGAACACCTTGCGGCTGCGGATACCGCCCCCGTGACCTCGATGGTCGAGTGCGATCACCCGATAGTGGCGCCCCAGCGGGAAGTAGCTGAGGAACCAATTGAGATCGGCACTGGCGGTCCAGCCGTGGAGCAGCAGCAGCGTGGGAGCACCCGGTGGCCCGCTGATCTCGCGGAAGAACGTGGTGCCGCGTCCGGGCAACTCGATCTCGCGCCCGAACGGCAGGACAGGTTCGAACGTGTCGGTCGGAGTCAGGGCTGTGGTCGGGTTCAGGGCGGTGGCGGGGGTCAGGTGTGGGCTCGGAGTCAGGCGCCGGTCGGAACCGAGGCGAGGATCTTGACCTTGAGCTCGCCGTTGGGCGCCTGGTAGGCCACCCACTCGCCGACCTTGGAGCCGAGCAGCGCTGCGCCGAGCGGCGAACCGGGGCTGACGATGTCGAAGCCCTCGAGCTTTTCCTCGACGTGGCCGATGATGTATGTCTCGGCGTCGGACTCGGCATCGCCTTCGTACAGCACGGTGATCTTCTGGCCGACGCGGACCTCGCCGTCCGGCCCGGCCTCGATGATCTCACCATTTTCGATCAGGTATTCGAGCTGACGAATCCGGCCTTCCATATGGCCCTGCTCGTCCTTGGCAGCGTGGTAGTCGCCATTTTCCTTGAGGTCGCCCATTTCTCTGGCCCGCTCGATCTTCTCGGCCACGGCGAACCGGCCACGGGTGGAGAGGTCGTCGAACTCGGCCTGCATCCGCTCGAATGCAGTTCGGGAGAACTGGTGAATTGCCATCACGGAAGGCTAGCGGACTGCTCCTGCAGTGGGTCGCGCAGGCTTGGGCCCAGTCCCGAGCCGGCCGTTACGATGCACGTCCTATGACCTCTATGACCAAGACGACGCCACATCGGATCGCCATCATCGGTGGCGACGGAATCGGACCAGAGGTCACGGCCGAAGCGCTGAAGGTGATCCGATCTGCAGGGGTCGACATCGAGACCACCGACTACGACCTGGGTGGCTCCCGCTACCTCAAAGACGGTGAGATCCTCAGCGACGACACGCTCGAGTCGCTGCGCGACTTCGACGCAATCCTGCTCGGCGCCGTCGGGACGCCCGAGGTCCCGCCGGGAGTGATCGAGCGTGGCCTGCTGCTGAAGATGCGTTTCGCGCTCGACCTCTACGTCAACCAGCGACCGTTCGAAGGCATCGCGCCCGGCCAGTCAGAGCCGCACAGCTT
>JBDSDH010000260.1:0-5074 GCA_039920665.1 Ilumatobacteraceae bacterium | reverse complement strand
TTGCTCTTCGGTTGCGTGCTGGAGGAACTCGGCGGCTACAGAACCGGAGTTGATGCCTTCGGCCATGTAGAAGTGGCGCTTGTAGCGCAGGACGCAGACGAGTTCGGTGGCGAGGGCTTCGTTGAGCACCTCGATCACGCGCTCGCGGTCACCCCCGTAGTTGTCGGTGAGGGGGCCGCGCTCGATGTGCTTGCGGGCATTGTCTCGAAGGGTCTGGATGTCAGAAAGATGTTCGCTCACGAGCCATGTGTACCCCGGTCGTTCACCGTCCGAAACCGGACCGGCCACAAAACGGGCAGATCGAATGACAGATGTTCGGTCGATCCGTTCCGATGCTCTGGCTCTGGCTCTGGCTCTGGCTCTGGCTCTGGCTCGGGCGCTGGCATCGCTCAGATGTCGGTATCCGGGTCGACCAGCGCCTCGACATCGACATTCCGGTTGAGCAGGTTGATGTCGTCGGCATCGGCGAGATCAATGTTGTCCTCGTTCACTTCGGGCTCCTCTTGGAGCGACCGCTCGGCGAAGGATTCATCGGTGACATCGGCGTCGGCGAAGGGAATGCCGACCGGCGAGTCCGGTGGAAAGTCGACCTTGACCTCGTCGCTGGTCACTGGATCGTCGCCGCCGATCATCTCGTCGTCGGTGTCTTCGGCCCAGTCCTGCGGATCGTTGCTCATGACCGGAAATTACCCACCGGCACTGGGCTCCAACCGCGCTCGGCGTTGTCGGGGTCGACTCTGTCAAGGATGGAGCAGAACACGTCCGAAAGCCTGGCGGCTCTCGATGTAGCGATGCGCTTCGGCGGCCTCGGCCAGCGGGAACACACGGTCGGTGACGACGGTGAGTTCGCCGGTCGCGACACGATCGAGCAGCGCGGCGATCATCGGCCGCGTGCGACCCGGGTTCAGCGCGAGTTCGGCACCGAGGAACACGCCGTTGATGGCACCGTTGATGCCCATCAGGGTCGAGATGTCGACCGGTTCGTTCTCTCGGCCGGCATTGCCGACCCAGCTGACCCGGCCGCGGTAGGCGAGTGATCTGACGCTGCCGGCGAGTGTCGGTCCGCCGACCGGATCGACCACGAGATCGACGCCGCGGCCCTCGGTGAGCTTGCGCACGGTCGAGGGCACGTCGACCTGGGCGTAGTTGATGCCATGGTCGAGGCCGTGCTCGCGGAGCCGTTCGAGCCGGTCGTCGCTCGACGCGGTGGCGAGGATCAACGACGCACCGGCCGCCGTGGCGAGTTGGATCGCTGCCAGGCCGACGCCACCCGCACCGGCCTGGATCAGCACGGTCTGGCCAGCCTGGAGATGACCGAACTCGAACAGGCAATCGCTGGCTGTGCCGAACTCGATCGGGACGCCAGCCGCCTGATCGAACGACACCGAGTCGGGGATCACCCAGGCCGCCGTTTCCGGTACCGCGACCAGTTCGGCGTGGCTGCCGAAGCCGGTGGTCACCACCACTCGCAGGCCAACGCTGAGCAGCGTGACCGCGGCACCGACCTCGATCACCGTGCCGGACGCCTGATAGCCGACGATGTGGGGGACGGTGGTGAGCGCGCCGCCACCCCGGTTGAGCGTGTCGCCACCCTGGATGCCGATCGCAGCGACCTCGACGATCACGCCCTTCGGATGCAGGGGCGGGTCGGCAACTTCTTCGTAGCGCAAGACGTCGGGTCCACCGACCTCGTAGTAAACGGCAGCTTTCATCGGGCCAGTGCTCCTTCTGGGCCGAACGCGAGCTCGGCGAATCGTTCGCCCATCCGGCGGTAACCGGCGGGGTTGGGGTGTAGTGCGTCGGGCAGGTCGGCTTCGTCGGCCTCTCCGAACAGGCGGAGTCCATCGAGGTAGTGCAGGTTGATGTCGCCGAGTGAGCGGCGAGTCTCGACAATGGTTGCCAGGATCTCGCGGATGCGCGACAGGGTGAGACAACCGGCCCGGATCACGTCGTGTCCGGGGACAGTGACGAACACTGGCCCGACCTTGAGCGTCGGGCCAGGAACTGTCTCGGCGCTCGGGCACCAGATCGGCGACACGATCAGGATCGGCGTGTCCGAGTGCCCGTCGCGGACGGCGTCGAGGAATCCGTTGACCGCCGAACCGAACGTTCGCTCGCGCATCGTGTCACCGTTGACGATGTTGATCCCGAGTTTGAGGCTGATGACGTCGGCGGCTTCGTCGCGGATGGTGCGGGCGACGAACTGATCGAGCATGCACTGACCGGCCAATCCGAGGCTTCGAAGTTCGACACCGGCCAGGTCGGCGGCGACGGCCGGCCACACGCCGGTCGGAACCTCGGCTTCGATGCAGTGGCTGATCGAGCTGCCGTAGTGGATCCACCGCGGCTTGCCGGTCGGCCCAGCTGATTCCACCGTCGCCCCATCGGCGACACGCAACGCCGTGATCCGGATCGTGCCACCGTGGGGCAGCCACAGCTCGCACACCCGGGACTGCGAGCCTCGCTCCGCACGGGGCAAGTCGAACCGAAACGTGTCGGTGCTGCCGAGCGTGAACCCGATGGTGGCCGCATCTTCTGGGTCGAGTTCGAACACGCTCGGCGTGGTCGCGATCGCATTCGTCGCACCGGCGGTGTCGCCATCGACGATCAGTTGGATGGTCTGGGTCGGTGTCGGCCCAGCGAGGTAGCGGACACAGGTGACGATCGCATCGAGCTCGATGACGTCGCTGTCGGTGCGGAATCGAATCCGGACGCCCGACCCCATCGACACCATCGCGTCCATGAACAGATCGGGTATCTGCGGCCGGGTCCAACCCGGAAGCCGCCGCGGTCCGAGTCCGTCTGCGGTGATCTCCAGATCCGGAGCGCCGAGGAAGTCGAACGGAGCGTTCGCCAGTTCGTCGACCGTGAAACTGCGCACGCCCTCAGTCGACGATCGCTTGATGGACGAGCTGTTTGAGTTGGCTGCGGATCGGGTGGGTGTTCGACGGCAACAACTGGGTCATGAACACGCACGTGAGATCTTCGACCGGGTCGACCCAGAAGAACGTGCTCGCCGCCCCACCCCAGCCGTAGTCGCCGACTGAGCCGGGCACCTTGGCTGCGACCGGGTTCATCGTGACCGACCCGAGCAAACCGAATCCGACGCCGTCGAATGCGGTCTCGCTGAACAGTGGCCGACCGAACTGGGTCAGATCGGCGTCGCCCGGCAGGTGGTTCTGGGTCATGAACCGCACCGTACGCGGCGACAGGAGACGGGAATCGTTGAACGTTCCTTCGGCGCGCAGCATCTCGGCAAAGTTGAGGTAGTCGCTCATCGTCGAGACCAAGCCGCCACCACCGAGGTGGGCGATCGGCGCAATCAGCGCGCCGGCACCAGCAGCGGTCAGCGGGAACGCTGCACCGGTCACCGGGTGGGTGCCGTACAACTCGGCCAACCGATCGGCGTTGCCTTCCGGCACCGAGAACCCGGTGTCGGACATGTCCAGCGGTCCGAAGATCCGCTCCTGAAGGAACTCGCCGAGCGTCTGCCCGCTGATCACCTCGACGATCCGACCGAGTACATCGATCGCCATCGAGTAGTTCCACTCGGTGCCCGGCTGGAACAGCAGTGGCTGCTGGGCGAGCTTGCTGCAGATGCCGGCCAGATCAGCGTCTTGAGGCGTGCCCCACTCGAAGCCACCTCGGCGGTAGAGCTCGTCGACCGGGTGTGCATACATGAACCCGTAGGTCAGCCCCGATGTGTGGGTCATCAGATGCCACATCTCGATCGGCCGCATCAACGGTTCGAGGTCGGGACGGGTGACAGAGCCACCTCTCCAGACCTTGCAGTCGGCAAACTCGGGGATGAATGTGCTGATCGGATCCTTGAGCTCGAACGCTCCCTCTTCCCACAGCATCATCGCCGCGACCGACGTGATCGGCTTGGTCATCGAATAGATCCGCCAGATCGTGTCCGGACTGACATCGGCATTGGTGGCGATGTTGCGATGGCCTCGACCCGACGAGTGGACGAGTTTGCCGCCGCGGGTGATCGCGAGTTGCCAACCGGCGAGCCGCTGATCGGCGACGTACTGTTCGAAGTGGCTGTCCAGCCGTTGCAGACGAGCCGGGTCGAACCCCGCCTCGTTCGGATCCACTTCGGCCTCGAGCAAGTTCATCCGGTCACTGTACGACGATGCCCGGGCATCGCCCGGAGTCAGGCGACCTGGATCTCGCCGACCACTTGGCGGTGCTGCAGTTCGTAGCCGAGCGAGCGGTAGAGACGGCTTGCCCCGGTCGGACTCGACGAGTCGACCCCGATCGCGGAGTGGGTGAAGTCGGCTGCCGCGAATGCTGCGAGCGAGTGCGAGATGAGCGCCGATGCAACGCCCTTGCCGCGCCATTCGCTCAGCGTGGCGAGCGTGTCGACCCATGCATCGCGCCGGCCGGTGAGCGCTTCGTCAGCGGGGAAGCAGCCGCTGAGGCAGATGCCGACCATCACGCCGTCGGCGTCGAGAGCGACGAAGCTGAGGTCGGGTCGGCCGCCGAATCCATTGACGCGCTGATCCCAGTCGGCTGCGCTGGATGGAGTGGACCCCCAGTGGTCGGCGAACGCGATGTTCTTGACCTGTCTCGCTTCTTCTTGGCCGCCGGCCGGCCAGGCAACAATGTCGATGCCTGCCGGGGTGGTGGGGGCGGGCCGAACGTCGAGCGGCATCAGCAACTCCTCGAACCACCGGACGGGGGTGAAGCCGAATCGGGCGACCAGCCGCTGCAGATCCTCGATCTGTTCATACGCGTACAGCCGGATGAATTTGGGGAGATCGTTGTCGATTGCTTCCAGCCGGGCCCGAGCGGTCGGGACAGCCCATTCCATCAGTGTTCGGCCGATGCCCTGGCCGCGGCGTGCCGGCAGCACGGTTCCATCGATGAACGCCTTCTCCTGGACCTCGCCCGTTGGGGAATGACGGACGTGGATCCATCCGACAAGATCACCCTCGGCGATGATCGCGAGCCGCGAATCGCTGGCGAGGTCGACCTCCGGGGCTTCCAGTTCCTCGCGCAGTTCGTCGGCCTCGAGAATGCGCGGCACACCGTCGAACGCCTCGGAGGTGTTGATCAGGGCGGTGAT
>JBDSDH010000259.1:0-17907 GCA_039920665.1 Ilumatobacteraceae bacterium | reverse complement strand
CCCTCACTGACGGCACCGTGCTCGCCAAGAACAGCCTCGTCGGCGACGACGAGATGGTTGCCCTGCGCGACGATCCCAAGATCAACCGGGTCCGTGTTCGTTCGGTGCTCACCTGCGATGCCGATCTTGGCATCTGCGGTCTGTGCTACGGGCGTTCGCTGGCCACGGGCAAGTCGATCGAGCTCGGCGAGGCCGTCGGCGTCATCGCCGCTCAGTCGATCGGCGAGCCCGGTACCCAGCTGACCATGCGTACCTTCCACACGGGCGGTGTTGCCGGTAAGGACATCGCCGGTGGTCTGCCTCGCGTCGTCGAACTGTTCGAGGCTCGCACGCCTCGTGGTTCGGCTCGTCTCGCCAAGGCGAGTGGTGTCGTGCGTGTCGGCGAGGACGAGGGCAAGGGCATCCCGATCACCGTCATCGACGATGCCGGCGAAGAGCACTTGATCATCCTCCCCACCGGTAGCCGCCCGTCGGTCATCGATGGCAACGACATCAAGGCCGGCGATCCGGTCACCGACGGTCCCTTCGACCCGAAGGAGATCATGGAGATCAAGGGCATCCGCGAGACCCAGATGTACCTCGTCGCCGAGGTCCAGAAGGTGTACCGCGACCAGGGTGTGTCCATCTCGGACAAGCACATCGAGCTGATCGTTCGTCAGATGACGCGACGGATCGGCGTCCAGGAGCCCGGCGAGACCGGCTTCCTGCCCGGCGAGCGTGCCGATGCCAAGAACTTCCGCGACACCAACAAGCGGATGGTCGAAGAGGGCCTGCGTCCCGCCGAGGGTCGCCCCGAATTGATGGGCATCACCAAGGCCTCGCTGGCCACCGAGTCGTGGCTGTCGGCCGCGTCGTTCCAGGAGACCACCCGGGTGCTCACCGAGGCCGCCATCGACGGCCGCAGTGACAGCCTGCTCGGCCTCAAGGAGAACATCATCATCGGCAAGCTGATCCCAGCGGGCACTGGCATGGAGCGCTACCGCGACTTCGAGGTCTCCGCTCCGGATTACAAGCCGATGGAGTACTACTCCAGCGACAACGACGATCCGGCCGCATGGCTCGGCAACCTCCACGGCACCAATCATGCCGACGGAGACGCTGTCGAAGCCTGATCCTTCGGGATCTGGGTTCCTGCGACAACCGCTGGTCACTTCCCACGGGAGGTCGGCCGGCGGTTGTCTCCGTTTTCGGGTCCAACACTCACCCCATCTCCGTGAGCTAACGTCGCCAGCGCGAAGTTCGCGTGTCGCGCGGGTTGGCGCGTCCAATACGCCCCCCTAACATTGCAGGGTCCTGTGCATCGGGTCGTCCGATGCGTGCATGGCAGTCGTTCTGAGAACGCGAAAGGTTGACGCGTGCCCACAATTCAGCAGCTGGTTCGCCAAGGGCGCAGCAGCAAATTCACCAAGACGAAGACTCCCGCCCTCAAGGGGTCTCCGCAGCGTCGTGGCGTGTGCACCCGTGTGTACACCAACACGCCCAAGAAGCCGAACTCGGCTCTGCGCAAGGTGGCTCGTGTCCGCCTCACCAGTGGTGTCGAGATCACGGCATACATTCCGGGCGAAGGCCACAACCTCCAGGAGCACAGCATCGTGCTCGTCCGTGGCGGTCGTGTTCGCGACCTTCCCGGTGTGCGTTACAAGGTCATCCGCGGCGCGCTCGACGCAGCCGGCGTGAAGAACCGCAAGCAGAGCCGTAGCCGTTACGGCGCGAAGACCCCGAAGTGACTGAGAAGTAGGAAGCAAGAGCCATGCCTCGTAAAGGACCCGCGGAACGCCGCGACATCATGCCCGACCCGATCTACCGGTCGTTGCTCGTCTCTCAGATCACCAACAAGGTCATGCTGCACGGCAAGCGCAGCATCGCCGAGAAGATCGTCTACGACGCACTGAAGATGGTCGAAGAGAAGAGCGGCGCCGAGCCGATCGCGACCCTCAAGCGTGCAATCGAGAACATCAAGCCGCCACTCGAGGTGCGGAGCCGCCGCGTCGGTGGTGCCACCTATCAGGTGCCGGTCGAGGTTCGTCCCCGCCGGGCGAACACGCTCAGCATTCGCTGGCTCGTCGACTTCAGCCGCAAGCGCCGTGAAAAGACGATGGCCGAGTGCCTCGCCGGCGAGCTGCTCGATGCCGCCAACGGCCTCGGAGCTGCCGTCAAGCGTCGCGACGACATGCAGAAGATGGCCGAGAGCAACAAGGCTTTCGCCCACTACCGCTGGTAGTTCTGCTCAACCCAGTGTGAAGAACCCGCCCGACAGGGCGGGTTCTTTCGTTTTCGGCGGCCGTACCGTGTCCGGATGAACGATCACCGACATCATCACGAGCCGTCCCATCAGGGTCACGGGCACGATCACGACCATCGACAAGCTCCTGGCGATGTCGACTGGGAGGCCATCGCGAACATGCTCGAGTTCGAGGGGGAGATGCTCTCGCCGCACATCGACGACGCGATCCGGTGGGCTCGTGAGCTGTGCCTCGGCGGAGCACCGAGTCGTGTTGTCGACCTCGGTTCGGGCCCCGGCGTCGCGTCGGTCAGATTGGCGACCGAGTTCGCGGATGCGACGGTGCTCGCCGTCGATGGCTCCGACGGACTCCTCCAGCGTGCTCGTCAGCGCGCGGCACAGGCCGGCGTCGCTGATCGTTTCAGCACGGCGGTCGTCGACCTGTCGGACCCCGCCGCCGACAGTGCGCTGACGACAGCCGTCGACGGAGCCGACCTGGTGTGGGTCTCGATGGTGCTCCACCATGTGCCCGACCCGGCGCACGTGCTGTCGGTGCTCCGGCCTGCAATGGCTTCGGGCGGCGTCGTCATCATCGCCGAGTTCGGCTCGCCGCTGCGGGTTCTGCCGACCGAGGCGGTCACCCCCGACGGCCTGTTCGAGCGGATCGACGTGGAGACCGCCAGGTCGCTTGCCGAGCACGTCGGCGGCAGGAACACCCATGCCGACTGGTCAGCGCTGCTGATCGACGCCGGCTTCGAGAACCTCGGGACCCAGGACAGCGCATTCGACGTCGACGCCCCGCTCGACGCCGCCCATCGGGAGTGGGCTCAGGCTCACCTCCGTCGGGTGCGTTCGATGTCGCCAGATCGGCTCGACGCGGCCGATCTCGCCGCGATCGACGACCTTCTCGACCTGTCGTCGCCATTGGGCTTGGCCACACGCTCCGATGCGCTCATCCGTACGTCGCGTCTGCTCACCGCCGGTCGCGCGTGACGGCTCGGGCAATGGCGGTGGCGTAGAAGCGTCGCTCGGGTTCGTTGGCGGTGAGAGCGAGAGCACGCTCGAATGCTGCGGCGGCGTCAGCGGCACGACCGAGACGCATCAGCAGTTCGGCCCGAGTGGCGTGGAAAACGTGGTAGACGTCGAGACCCAAGACATCGACAGCTGCCAGGGCGACATCGGCGCCGTCCAACTCGGCCAACGCAACGGCACGGTTGAGCGCCACGACAGGGTTCGCGTCGATGCGAATCAACATGTCGTAGAGCGCGAGTACCTGACCCCACTCGGTCTCGGCGGCCGATGGCGCATCGCTGTGCACGGCATTGATCGCCGCCTGGATCTGGTATGGCCCGGGCTGATTGCGGCGCAGTGAGGCCCGGACGATCGATTGCCCTTCATCGATCAGTGCCCGGTCCCACAGTGAGCGGTCCTGGTCCGCGAGCAACACGATCTCACCGGCAGCGTCGACCCGAGCCGGACGGCGTGACGCCGTCAGCAACATCAGCGCCAGCAGCCCGGCCGCCTCAGGTTCATCGGGCATCAACTGGCCGAGCAGACGGCCGAGCCGAATTGCTTCGGTACAGAGATCGTCGCGAACGAGATCGGTGCCGCCCGTTGCGGTGTAGCCCTCGTTGAAGATCAGGTAGATGACGATCAGGACCGGCTTGAGCCGGTCGAGCAGCTCGTGATCCGACGGAATCCGGTAGGGGATGTTGTTGGCCGTGATCTTGGCCTTGGCCCGCACGATGCGCTGGGCGATCGTCGACTCCGAAACCAAGAACGCTTGCGCGATCTCGCCGGTCTCGAGCCCACCCAGCAGCCGTAAGGTGAGCGCCACCTGGGTGGCGGTGGCCAGCGCGGGGTGGCAGCAGGTGAAAATCAGCCGAAGGCGGTCGTCATTCACAGGACCCACCGGTACGGGCGGCTCGTCGCCGGGATCGAGTCGAGCGGCAGCCACGTAGCGGTCGTGCCGCGTCGATTCACGTCGGATTCGGTCGATTGCTCGATTGCGGGCAGTCGTCGTGATCCACGCCCCGGGGTTCGGGGGCAGCCCCGATTTCGGCCAGCGTTTGGCTGCCTCGACGAATGCCTCCTGGACCGCCTCTTCGGCGATGTCGATGTCGCCGAAGGTTCGGATCAGGGTCGCGATCGACCTCCCGTATTCTTCGCGGAAGATTCGGCCGATGGACACGATGTCGACCGATTCGGACACGGATCGCTCACGTGGTCTCGGTGGGAGCCGGAGCGTCCGACTGGAACGGGCGCACTTCGACCGCACCTCGGCAGGCGACCGAACCCTTGACGGCCCAGGCGAGCGCGGCATCGAGGTCGGCGACATCGATGATCCAGAATCCGCCGATGTGCTCCTTGGTCTCCAGGTAGGGCCCGTCGGTGATCACGGTGTCGCCCTTGCTGGCGTCGACGACGGTGGCCGTCTCGGCGGGCATCAGCCCGTTGGCGTACACCCATGCACCGGCCTGACGGACCGATTCATTGAACACTTCGACATCGGCGAACATTGTTTGCATCGTCTCCGGGTCCATGGCTGCGGCGGACTCGTGGCCACCATGGACTGACAACAGGTACTGACTCACGTTGGATCTCCTCGGTTCGTGAGGGTGGCTCGGTGCCGTCCCCCAACACCACAACGAACGGGCTCGCGTGGAATCGACAAGTTGCCGAAATCATTCCAGATTTCCCGTCTGCGGCGGCAAGTCGGAAGCGATCTTGTTGGCGGCCTCGACCGGCACACCAAAGGAGAGCAGACGACCGCCGAACGCGATCGAACACAGCGAGAACCAACCCCAGCCAAGCAGCAGGCCGGCAGACACATCGGTGAACCAGTGAACACCGAGCATCACTCGGGTGCCGGCAACGACGACGGCTAGACCAGCAGCCAAGGACGCTGCAGCGATTTTCGTTCTGCGTGAACGTCGGCGGCTGACGATGAGCGCAACCGCAGCAAAGGTGGCGGCCGCCGCCGTCGAGTGGCCGGAGGGAAAGGACGTCCCGGCGTATCCGGTGAGTCGGCTGATGTCGGGGCGGGCGCGAGCGACACCCATCTTGATCAGGTTCGACAGCGCCAACTGCCCGCCGACAACGAGGGTCATGAAGATCGGCAACGAGCGGCTCGGCAGCCGACGGATCTCCAGCAACGTCGCCACGAGTGCAATCGCGACGACCCCGCGGGTGCTGCCGAAATCGCTGAGGTGGCGCATCACGTTGGTCGAGAACGTCGTTGCGTGATCGGCCCCGTACTGGGCGAACCGGAGGTCGAGCGACTGCAGCCCGAACTTCTCCCGGATCATGACCGCGAGGACGCCGACGCCGACCGCGGCAACGGCAGCAACCGCTGTTGCGCTGATCAGGGCGACGCCCGTCTCGGTCTTGGGGTCGAAGTGCTGACGAAGATGGTGAGCCACCTTCGGGTGCTTGTCGACCTTGTCGACGATCGTGTCGACGGAGACCCTCGGAGCCCCGATTGCCGGCCATCGGCGGGCAGCGAGGGCAACGATGGCGGAGACGGCGGCACCGATACCGAGAACCGCGAAGAGAACCATGGCGGACTACCTACCCTCTGGGCGCACGGGTAAACGGGCGGGAAGCAGAACGGAGTAGCCATCGGGCATGGATGTTTTGGAGACGAATGATCCCGCTCGACGCTGTGGAAGCGTTGGTCGACACGATCTTGGCCGGCGACGGCGACTTGCCTGGCGTCGGCGGTGACGCGGGTACCGCTGCTCGTTTTGCCGGGTCATGGTGCGAGCGCAAACGAGTCGGTGCCGTTCCACTCATGGGACAGCGGTTGTACGAGGTCGATCGAGTGGTCATGCCAGGCGGCATTCCAGGGATGTTCCGTCGGGCGACGGCGCACGATCGTGACGCGTTGATCCGCTTCATCACCGGATTCTCCGAGGCGACCGGTGAGCGCACCGATGCGCAGGCAATGGTCGATGCTCGGCTGCCGCTCGGACAGTTCTGGTTGTGGGATCACGACGGTCCGGTATCGATGGCCGCGCTGTCCGGTGAAGCAAACGGAGTGGTCAGGGTGCAGGCCGTGTTCACTCCCGACGATCAGCGTGGCCACGGCTTCGCCAGCGCGTGCGTCGCCGAACTGAGCCAGCGCGCCCTCGATGGCGGCCATCGCTGCATCCTCTACACCGATCTCGGCAATGCGACGTCCAACGCGATCTATCGGGCGATCGGATACCAAGCTGTCGACGAAGCGCTGCGCTACGCCTTTCGCTGGCGCATCTGTTGCGTCACGCTCGGGCGAACGATCGGCCCCGTATTGGGCGAACCGGAGGTCGAGCGACTGCAGCACAACTTCTCCCGGATCATGACCTCCAGGTCACAGACGCCGAGTGCTGCAACTGCTGCTGCAGTGATCAGGGCAAGCGTTTTTCGCTCAGCCGGGCGGACGCGCTGGCGCGACTGATTGGCCTGTCCGAACCTCGATCAGCAACTCGTCGAGCGTGCGGCCGGGACCTCCGACCACGGTGCGAATGCCGGCTGCGCGCAGATCCCGGGCCGACTGCTCGGCGAGGCCGGCAGAAGCCGGGTTCGTCACTGACAGCACTGCGACGTCGACGGCGTGGTCGGTGCAGAATCGAAAAAATTCATCAGGCGGAGTATCAGCACCGAGATGATGAACGTGCCAGTTCGCTTCGCGGAGCGCCACCGTCGCCATCATCGTCGGCAATGAGTGGTGGTCGCCGGTGACAGCGGCGACGGCGACAACTCCACGCCGTCTCCCACGTGGGTTCGGAGAAAGCTCGGCGAGGACGCGTCCGGCGATATTCGACGCACGGTGCTCGGCCCAGATGGGCATGTCGCCGTCGTGCCAGGCGGCGCCGATGCGGCGGAGGGCAGGAGCGAGCACCGTCTGAACGAGCATGACTACTTGCGTGCCATCGCCGACGAGACGCTGGGAGATCCGCAGCGCCTCGGTCTCGTCGCCGTCGAGCAGTGCCTCGTACATCCGCTCCACCTGATGGTGCAGCCGCTTGCTGCCGGGAGGTCGCGGGACGATCGGCCTGTGTCGATTGTGATCGACCCGCTCGAGGTCGACACGCCCGACACGGTACTGCCCGGCGACCAGCCGCGCCGGGAGACGTCCGCTGCGCACCCATCGGTAGGCGGTTTGGTAGTGGACGCCGAGTACGTCCGCAGCTTGCTGCAGATCCAGGTGCTCCGCGTCGTCGTCCAAGAACGTCAACCTAGCCCTCGACAGCGAAATCGCGCTGATCATCGCTGAAATTGAAGTGTGGGCCATCGATGCTGCATTTCAGCGGGGAATAAAATCAGACTGAACCATGTTAAAACGGCATCTTGATGATGAAAGGTCCCACGACATGAAAAACCTGCCCACCTCGATCCGACTGAAGCTGCCATTCATCCTCGCCGGCTTCGGGTCGTTCCTCTTCTCTGTCTGGCTGTATTTCGTCCAGCACGAGACCACCGCTGGCATCTTCGTCGGCATCTGGGTCCCATCGATCCACTCGCTCGGAACGCTCCTCCTCAGCCCGGTCGACAGGCCAGCCCGCAACAGCCGAGACGAGGTCCGGCCATGAGCGCCGTGTTCTACGTCGGGATCGCGATGATGTTCCTGACGTGCTGGGGCGTGATCATGGCCGGCGGATACCTTCTCGGCCGTGAGTCCACTGAGACAGTGATCGAGCCGACGGCGTCCGGCGACCCTGATCTCATCCCATGACCACCGGCTTGCACCGGCGCGGCGGCATGATTGCGATCGCTCACGGCAATATCCGTCCGTCCGACGGCGGCAGCAGAACGCTGATCGACCGTTTGACCGACCTCGTTGGCTCGGATGACCATCTCGACACGATGCGGCGCTCTGCCCAGCTCGCGGTCGATGCCCGTCGAGCGGCCGATCCAGGCCAGCTCATCATTGCGCTGGAGGCACTCGCCGGCCAGGGCGCGCTTGCGGGAGCGCTGGCGGTCGAGGTGCTCGGAGCAATCGACCAAGCACGCGCTGGACAAACCCTGGCCGCCCTGCTGTCGGCTCCACATCAGCTGATCCGTCGACACGCGGCGTGGCGTCTGGGAGCGCGACAGCCCGTTGTGTCAGCAGTACCACGACTGCTGGACGGACTCGTCGTCGGCGGGATCGACACGATGCACGCGCATCGCACCCTGCGGAAGTGGGCGGACATCGATCCTGCGATCCTGCGACTTGCGATCGGCCGGCTGGCGGTCACTGGCGACGCCGCCAAGCGTGCCCGTCTCATCGACCTGCTGGGTGCAATTGGTGGCTGTGGCGCGACCAAGCTGCTCGTCGAGGTCGCCCGAGATCCGGACGAAGGCAGCTCCGCACGCATCGCTGCGATTGGAGCCTTGACGGATCGACCCGGTGCAGGTGATCCGATCCTGCGACGAGTGGCTGAGCTCGACAACGAGGTTGGGGCTCATGCCACGTTGGCCCTGCACGGGCTGGCCCCCACCGTTTCCAGCGGGCGATGCGCCGCCCGACGCGGTCTGCGCATCGCGCAGCTCACCATGGCGGGGGGTCTCGACGGAGGGCTCAGCATGGGCGGTCGGGGCGATACCGGGGGAGTGGCGAGCCTGCTTGTGTCGCTCGGCCAAGCGCTGGCCGACCGCCCGGAGGTCGATCGTGTCCTGACGATCGGTCGTGGAACGGCGGTCGAGGCGCTGGCTGCCAGCAGCCAGGAAGGCGACGCATCGTTCTCGTTCGCAATGGTCGTGATCGGTGATCAGGAGCGACCAGCGCAGACGGCGGACGGTCTGTGGGAGCACCTGCCTGGTATCGAGCGTGGAATCCGTCACGCAATCCGCCGCTCCGGTGGCATCGACCTCCTTCACCTGCGCATGGCCGACGCCGGCACGCTCGCCGGAGCGCACGTGGCCGAGGTCAGCGGCATTCGCACCTGCTTCAGCCTCGCCGCCGATCCGCACAATGTGCTGCATGCGCTCCAGGCGCGCCGTGAGGCTGACCAGGCCACCTTCGTCAAGCTGGCAACCGAAGACCATCTCTGGTTCCGCGCCCGCCTGGTCGAGCGCCTCGCTGTGCAGGCTGACCGGATCGCTCTGTTCCCGCGCATTCATCCGGCCGGGCTGTTCGCTGGCGACAGTGCACAACCAGCCTCCTCCGATCGGGGTTCGGCAGTTGTGGCCGAGGGCATCGACATCGGTCTGATTCGCCGCGCCGAGGCAGCACCATCGCTCGCCTTGGAGTCGAGCCGAGTTGGCGACATCCTTGCCGAGATCGCAGCCGCGATTCCTCCAGCGCGGCGCCATCTCCCGCTGCTGTTGAGCGTGGGACGCCTCCACCCGGTCAAGGGGATGGATCGGGTCGTCGCTGCATGGGCTGTCAATCCATTGCTGCGTCAACGGTGCAACCTGGTGATCGTTGGCGGCGAACTGGCGGATCCGTCCCCCACGGAACGGTCCGTACTCGCTGCGATCGACCGCCTCGTTCCCGCCGCCGACCGGCTCCGATCAGGGTTGCAACTCCTTGGCGGTCGGCCGCGTGCGGACGTCGCTCGACTCTTGGTGTCGACCGCGTCCGGTCGCGAGGGGTGCTGGGCCGCTGGTGGCGTGTATGTCGATGGCGCGCTGAAGGAGGAGTTCGGGCTGGCCCTCCTCGAAGCGCTGGCAGCAGGGCTCGTCGTGGTCGCTCCGAGTACTGGAGGGCCACCGACGTACGTCGACGACGGTGACACCGGAGTCCTCGTCGACCCGATTGCCGACCTCGCACCTGCAATCGTGAGAGCTTTCACGCTCGTCGACCGAAGCGGTCGCGCAGGTCGGGCTCGGAGAAACGTCGAGGTAAACTACTCGGTGGACACGATGGCAGAGCGGCTCGTCGGACTGTATGGACCACCGGCGGAGCACCGCTGACACACTGCTCGTCGGCAGAACAGGCAGGCCGTCCAAAGGTATGTCTCCAGGTTAGGAGGCATCCGTCGAGTCACGATCGATCGATTGGAATCACGTGGCGGATGAACGTGTGGCCGAGGTTGTCGGTCCAGCGTTTGTCCGGCAAGGCCCCGAGCGAGTGCGCGACCCGCAGCGAGTTCGTGTTGCGTTGGTCGATCACGAGGTATGCCTCGCGACACCCGGTGTGATCGCGTAGGAACTGCTCGATCAGCCGCACCGATCGGGTGACGTGGCCGCGGCCACGATGGATCGGGTGGGTGGCGTAGGCGATGTTGGCTTGGCCGCGAGGAACATCTTCGTTGGCGAGATTGCAGTCGATGATCGCGACCGCCTCGTCATCAGCGGTGTCCACCGTAAACGTCCATTTCGGCCCGGCGCCGAACGCGGCGATCGTCGTCTGCAGAGACTGCAGTACATGCGCTCGTTGTAGCTCGGGCGTCAAGGACTCCCACGTCTCACGTTCGCCGGGCTGCCACAGCCAGTCGATCTGCTCATCGTCCTGTGATTCGATGTCGGCGCCGAGGTCACGTTCGGCACGAGGGCGGATCGTGATCACGCCATCTGTGTAGGAGAGCGGCGGGATGGGACGTTTGAAGTACGGGTTGAGATCGAAATCGGGCTGGCGGATGCAGCCGATTCTGTTCGCGAGGGCGAGCGATCGCGCGTTGTCAGCATCGATCAGCAGCGTCGCCGTGTCGGCGTCGCCGGTAACTGCGAGGTGATGGATCAGCAGTTGCACCGCGCGGGTCGCGTTGCCGCTGCCCCGATGTGCAGCGAACACGTTGTAGCCAATGTTCACCTCGCCCGGCAGGAGCCATGACTGATGGGTCTCGGAGTCCACCCACCCGATCACCGTGTCGTCGACTTCGATCACGCCGACCGGCTGTGGATCAGTGTCGCCGAACGCGAGGAAACGATGGAACTCGTCGTCTCTGCCTGCGATCAATGTCGCCGCATCATCGACCCGGGGGCTGCGGATCGTGACGATGCCATCGGTGGTCGGACGCAGTTCGGTCACGTTCTGCAGTGTCGCGCATCGCTCGCGATCGGCTCGCCCTCATTGCAAGTCTTCCCGGGAAGACTCATGCCGCAACGGACCGACGGAGGTCGCGGCAGCGTTGGCGAGAGCGTCGGGACTCTGCGATGGCGTCGAGTTGTTCGGAGACGGATGCGCCGGCCCTGACAGCGGCGGGCGTGCATCCAATGGCGTCGACCACGTTTGCGTGGCCGACGATGAGTTGTTGGGAGGCGGGCACAATCGTGCCGTCGGACCGTTGTCGAGCCGGTGCACGATGTGGTGGGCGTCGACCCAACCCATCCGGTCGCACCCGGGGCTCTACATCCGCCGTCGGCGGCACCGGGTTTGTCGATCGTGGCGGCTGCGTGTTCGGCCATCGCGACTGCGGCATCCGCGCGCCTGGCGGTCAGAGGGATCTCGAGATCCGTTTTGTCGATGAATCGGTCGGCGACGGCGATGATGCGGCACCCATCTCGACGGGGACTCGCATCGTGATCGATCGCACTTTTGCGTACGAGAGAACACCTGCCGACATCGCCAGCGCGAACGTCGGAAACTGCACCAGAGCATGTGCTACGCGCACCTTCTCGTGGGCGGTCGAGCGATCCATGCCGACCTGATCCTGCAACCACTTCGCGCACGACAGTCTTCCCGGGAAGACTCGATTTCATTTCAAGGATCAACGGGGAGCGATCATCGGTCGGCTCGCGATGGTTCACCGGCGCACGATGCCTTCGTCGCCGGTCGCAATGACTTCCGGAGACCATCAGCTATTGCAGGCACTCGGTCTGCATATGGGCCCGAGCCGATCACGTGCTCGGCGAGCTTGAGCGGCCAGAGTACGGTGACCCCTCGTATCTGTTGGGGGCGCATCATCCAACCCCATTCGGCGCCAACGAAACACAAGACGCCACGAACGGGCACGTCCAGGCAGTCGGTGCCGAGCACCAACCGGACCGTCTCGATCTGTCGCTCGAGACCTTCGACGAGAGTCGTGCGGTCGCGTCCGTTGACGTACAACCGGACGTCGGTTCGGAACCACCCACCGACGTCGCGCGTTTCCACCGCTCCGGTGTAATTCTTGGCATCGATCACGAACACTCCGGTTGACCCAACCACGATGTGATCAATGTTGGCTTTCGATCGGGGGATCAAGCGATCGTGCAGGACCTCGATGCCCGGCAGGCCAGTGAGCACTTCAGCGACACGGCGCTCGCCCTCGGCGCCGACTTTCCACGCCATCGTCGACTGCGACTCCGGCCCGACCTGTGGTTTCGGCGTGAGTGCCGTGACGAACCGACCGACGAACGGCTTCTTCTCCCGGAGCTCGGTGCGCCACGCCGCGTCTTCTGCGATCCGCTTGTCGGCGCGTGCACGTTCCTTCGCTGATCGCCGGTCATACTCGTGTTGTGCCGAGCCTCCGGCCGAGTCGTTCGTGGCGGTTCCTGATGCCGTCGAAATTGGAGGGAACGCTGCTTTCACATCGGTGAGAAAATCATCTCCGACCGATTGAGCTCCGCAATCACGACACCGCAGAGCTCGTTCTGTCGCGAACCAAACAGCTTCGACGCCCGCCGCCAATTGCGTGCCGCACGCGACGCAGGGTCCGCCCCGACGAATTCGCATCAGTTTCCCTGCCACGTCGGTGCCCTGTCTGTCAAGGGCGCCTCTGGCCGCCCGTTCCGGTCAGAGAGATCGGCAGATCGAGGACCGCACTTGAACACCCTGGATGCAAAGACGTCAACGCCCCGGTTCTTCGCTGCGGCGCTGGATGCGTTGTAGCGGGCGGAGTAGAAGGTGAGGGACCGCTGGCGATGTCACACCGTCTGGAGCCACTCGACAAGTCCTCAGAGGATGCGTCCAGACCGGGCGCGTCGGGCTGAGGAGGGTCTCATGGAAACGAAGATCACGATGGATCGCTCGCTGGTGGCGGTCGAGACGAATTCGACGGTGCATGTCATGGTCGAGCTCACGGCGCCGCAGGCGCTGGCGAGTGGGCGGGTTGCGATCGATGCGGTGGTGGTGCTCGACCGGTCCGGCTCGATGAGTGGCGCTCCGATGCATGCAGTTCGCGAGGCGACGTGCAATCTGCTGAGGCTGCTCGGCTCGAACGATCGGCTTGGCGTGGTGGCCTTCGACGACGACGTCGAACTCGCCGTGCCGCTTGCCGTCCACGACATCACGGCGGCGAGCGCTCGAGTTCGCCAGATCGAAACGGCAGGTTGCACCAACCTGAGCGGTGGGTGGCTGAAGTCATTCGAGATGCTCACGGCCGACGGCCGCAGCGATGCTCTGCGCCGGATCATCGTGCTGACCGATGGTCACGCCAATGCCGGCATCACCGACAAGGCCGCGCTGTGCGCGATCGCCTCGGGTGCCAAGGCGCAGGGCATCACCACGACGACGGTGGGGTTCGACACCGGATACGACGAGGTTCTACTCGCTGCGATCGCCGATGCCGGCGGTGGCAACGACTACTGGTGCGCCGGTCCGGATCAGGCGCCGCAGGTGTTCACGGCAGAGTTCGAAGGTCTGTCGTCCGTCGTCGCCCAGAACATCTCGGTCGAGATCCGACCGGCCATCGGGATCAGCGTCGAGGTACTCAACGAGTATCCGATCACGTCGGGATCGACCGGCCTTCAGGTCACGCTCGGAGATGCCTACGGCGGGGAGAAACGACGTCTCGTCGTGACCTTCACGATTCCGGCGCCGCACGCGGTGCGGGCGGTCAGCCTCGGCGACGTCATCATTCGCTGGGCCTCGACGGTCGCCGATGTCGCCCTCCACGACGTGGTCATCCCACTTATCGTTCACTCCAGCAAGGAGCCCGATGCAGCGCCGCTTGACCCTGATGTCACCGAGCAGGTCAACGTGCTGCGTGCGATTCGCTCTCGCCAGCAGGCGCACACGGATCTACTGCGGGGTGACACCGGAGCCGCCCGGATCGCAATGACGGCTGCGGTGACTCTGCTCGCCGCAGCACCGTGCCAGGCTGAAGCTCTCGGACAGGCCCAGGCCGATCTGGCCGAACTCGACAGCGGCCAGTGGGGTGTGGCCAGTACCAAGCGCCTGCACTCGGATGTCCGCGGCGCCCAGAAGGGTCGCCGCAGCCGGTTCGACGGCGACGGTGACGACCTGAGCGACGACACGTGATCAGTTGCCAAGTTGGAAAGTAATCGAGACGACGACGACACCAGGATCGGAACGCAGCAGCAGCTCGACATCGCCGAGCGTGCGAGCGTTGCTCCATTCGTCGACTATCCGGCGATCCCTTGGTGGTATGCCGCGGTGGTCGGATTGTGGGCAGGTGGCATGGCCGCGGCTATCCCCAACAGGGGCGACCACAAAGCGACCACTGTCTCGTTGCTGCTGGCGCTGATCGCGATCGAGTTCGGTTTGATCTCGTGGTATCGCCGTTTCATGGGCACGATGCCGAACATCAAGAACGCGCCGGCCGAGATCCGGGCCGAGATGAAGCGCTACTTCGTTGGCGTCGTGGTGGCATTTGTCGCAGTTGGCGGCAATGGCCATTCTCAACAGTTCGACCAGTACCGACTTCACGTTCTTGCGGACCCATCTCGGTTGCAGCGACTCCGACTGTCGAAGCAGATGACAGCATGGAGATCGCCGGCCGTGTCTCGATCACCAAGACCAGTCGCGGCCGAGGTGGGGGGTCGGGGTCGACGCTGTCACGCCGTTTCGGGCGTAACCGGACCGATCCAGTCATTGATCACGGCGGTGGTGGAGGATCCACGAACGGCACGTCGGCGTGTCCGATCGGCTCCAGCCGCCTTGGCGGCCGCGGCTGAGGCCCGAGATTCGTCGCCGGCCACGGTATGGAGTTCGCTGCACCGTTGCCAGGCGTCATGGGCTTGCGGTCGCTGCTCGAGGCGTTCGAGCTGGGCGGCCCGCTTGCCCGAGGCGATCGCAGCCCGGAACGCAGCCACCTGAGCCGACGGTCGAGCGTGGCTGGGGTCGTCGACGATGTCGACCACCAGCGAGGCCGCTTGCGAGGGTGCAACCAGGAACCGGGCGACGGCGTCGTCGCCGTCGATGGACATCGGCACCACCGCGAGAGGAACAGCGTCGTTGCCACGGAACCCGCGCACCCACCATCCGTCGGCCCGTCCGGCCCAATCGGTCAATCGGACCTCGTATTCGTCGCCGCTCGTCCGGTTGATCGATGGGACCTTCAACGCCGCCAGATAGGACAGCGAATGCAGCGCGACCTCCACCGGTTGTTGAGCCGGAACGGGCATCGGGGACGGCGCCATGGCAGCTCTCGCGGGCGCCGCTGCCCCGGCACCCCGCACCGACTTCTCGAAATCCATGGCCTGCTCGGAAGCAACGAAGAGCTCGGCGGGTCCGAGGGCGATCGCCATCCGGCGCAGGCGAGCGGCGAGCAGTTGATCGTCGAGCAGCGATGCCGTCTGTTCGAACACCGTTGCGACGAGATCCCGGACGTCCGGATCGATCCGGTTCGGCGGCAGGTCGAGCAGGTCGACTGCGGCCTCGTGCACTCGATCCGGCCAATCGTCGAGATCGCGTGGCAGCCAGAGTTCGGACATCCGCTGAAACGCCTCGAGCCGTCCGAGTGCCCGTTCGTAGGGCAGCAGGCCGGCGTCGGCGGCAAGCGACATCCCGATGATGATGTTCATCATCGTGGCCTGTCGCTCGGTCTCCCACCCCGCCCCGCGCTGTGGCCCAGTGGTGAGCGGCGGACCGAACCTCACCCGGTCGTCGGTTCGCAACAGTGCGATCGTGGACCTGGTTGGTTCCGCGCCGATCAGGCGCTCGAGCAGACTCCAGTTGAACGCGCCTCGCTCACCGGCCGGCTCGACGCCGGTGATCCAGTTGACGATGCTCGGATCGGCGGCGTCGATTGCGACGGTGATCGTGTCGAGCTGCAGTTCGTAGGAACCGGCCGGGCCTGGGGTCGTGCCGAGCAGGACCAGCTCCGCGGTGTCGTCAGGCCACTCGCCGATGTACTGCTGATCGGGGAGCAGCTCAGCCATGATCACCGGCCCCGGACCCGTCAGCCTGCGTGCGCACATACGCATCGACCAGGATCTTGCGGACGTCATCGATCCGGCGCTTGCGGCGTTGGCGAATCGTGTTGTCGTCGCGCTCACCGAACGGCGCGAAGCACTGCCGCTGGTCGGCATAGTGCAGGCCGGCCCAGTGTGCTGCGTCGAACTCGTCTGCGCCACCGATCGGCGCCGGGCACGAAACACCGGGAGCGCAGCCGTCGATCGCAACACTGAGATAGGTGAGCGATGCCGACCGGGTCCATCCGCTGCGATCGTCCCAACGGCCGGCGATCTCGCGCCGGATCTCAGCGAGGTCCATTGCCGCGACCAGTTCTGCCGCGTCCGCAGCGTCAGTGCCCGCGCCGGCCGGTGAGTCGACATCCTCCGGCTGGATGAATGCAGGACGTCCACGCGGGGACTTCATCAGGTCGATCGCCCGCAATCGCAGGGTTCTCCTGGTCCACGCCGGGACGGACTCGATCACATCACCCCGCTGCACCATCCGGTCCGCAGCGTGGATCACCATCCCGACCAGATCGGTGTCGAATGCCACTGGCAGCCTCAGCTTTTCCAGCGACCACCGAAGCGCTGCCGTGCCCTCCGGCGACGCCAGCCACAACGCGACCCGGTCGGCGTCGGTGAGCGTTGCAGACTCGGGCACGCCGGTTGCTCAACAAGCTTCGGCGGGAGAGGTGAAGTCGGCGGTGATGGGTGCATAATCGGGGTTGACGCTCTGACTGCGGTCCATCTTGACCGTGAACGTCTCGTCGGGACCGAGGCCACCGAGTGGTTCGGGCACGCGCAGCCCGGACTTGAACAAGCCCCAGAACGTGAACGGCGACATCCGCACCGAGTACCAGACGTTGTAGCCGCCGGCATCCTGGACGAACTCGGTCGGGGCCAAAGTCGCAGTCCACCCTGCCCCGGCGCGATCGCAGGTGAAGTCGATGACTGGCGGCAGCGGGATCGAGACCGGCACGGTTGTCTGCGGTGCCGGCGTGGTGGTCGTCTCTTCGGCGACGGTGTCGGGTGTGGTCACAACGGCTGCGACCGTCGTGGTGGTGGACGCGCTGCCGGAGTCCTTGTTGTCGAACCGGGTCCACACGACCCACATCACCAGCAGGAACACGATCGCGAACGCAGCCGACACTGCCACGCCGGTCTCGCGCGGCTTCCGCGGCTCGTCACCGGTGAAGAACCGGCGAGGCTGCTTGGTCTGACGCCGGGGGAGTGCGCCCGGGCGAGACGAGCCGGTGGTGACATCGGGCGTGGTGGAAACCGACACGACGGTGCGCGGTGCCGAGGCGCGAACGGCGGGTCCGACGTTGGCAGCGATCGAATCGATCTCGGCTTCGGACAGCCGGTTCGGCATCGTGAGGAGGTGCTGGGTGAGTGCCTCGAGGTTGGTGACAACCACCCGCTCGAGCGGGATGATCGGTTCCGGCAGCTCCGTCTCGACAAAGCAGAGCACGCTCTCGACGGGGTGCTGCAGGACGGTCGACATCACGTCGGCTTCCCAGCGGGCGGTCTCACATTCCTTACGGATCGGGTACTTGCCCCGCCACAGCGTGCCGCTGCCGTGCTTGAGCGCGCCCTCGAAGTACTTGCTGTCGACCGCGATCACACCGCCCGGCCCGACGACGATGTGGTCGACGTTGATCTGACTGTTGGGCAGGCCGACCTGGTGGAAGACGCGGTAGCCGGGCGGCAGCGCCTCG
>JBDSDH010000258.1:0-5268 GCA_039920665.1 Ilumatobacteraceae bacterium | reverse complement strand
CAGGTCCGCGGTGGTGTAGTCAGTCTTGAGAGCTTGGGCAAGAGCAGGGTTCTTCGTGAGGCGGACCAGACCGGCCGCATGGTGGGCCAGTCAATAGTGGCACTCGTTGATCGCCGAGACGACGACCCCGATCATCTCTCGCTCGGCGCGGGTGATCGCTGAACGCCCGTACATGACGGTGCGATACAGGTCGACGTGAGCGCGCAGAGTCTCGGGGTGCAGGCTGTGCACTTTGAGGACGTTGTCGACTCGGTTGTGCTGTTTGTCCCACTCCTTTTCGTACAGCTCTCGCAGCAGACCCTCGGCCATGTTTTCAGGGATCGTCTCGATCCAGGCGGACCGTTCGTCGGGGCTCATCCGCAGAGGTTAGTACCTGACTTCTGGCCAACTTCTGGCCGTGCGCTCTCACTGGCCCGGACGCCACCTGGACCTCGTCTGCTTATGATCGCCGCCGGCGCATCGATCTGGCTTCCGGTCGAACCTCGGCTGCGTCGACCCACCTCCAACCCAAGGAACCTCAACATGGCACAGTCATCCACCGCCGAGCGCCGGGCTCCTGAGCTCCGCAACATCTTGAGCAAGGTGCCCGAGGTGACCCTCTTTTTCTGGGTCATCAAGATTCTCTGCACAACCGTCGGCGAGACGTTTGCCGACTTCCTCAACGGCAAGCTCGGCGACAACCTGAACACCACAACCGTGGTGATGGGTTCATTGCTGATCGTGTCGTTGATCGTGCAGTTCAGCGTGCGCCGCTACGTCCCCACGATCTACTGGGTGACGGTCGTGCTGTTGAGCGTCGTCGGCACGTTGATCACCGACAACATGGTCGAGAACCACGGAATCTCGTTGACCACGAGCACGATCGTCTTTGCTGTACTGATGTGTTCGACCTTTGCGATCTGGCAACTCAGCGAGAAGACGCTGTCGATCCACTCCATCTACACCGCGAAGCGAGAGGCCTTCTATTGGACGGCGATCCTCTTCACATTCGCGCTCGGCACCGCCGCCGGGGACCTGATTGCGGAGAACTACAACCTCGGCTACGGCAAGTCGGTTGCGCTGTTCGCCGGCCTGATCGCGCTCATCGCTCTCGCTCACTGGAAGTTCGGTCTGAACGCCATCCTTGCGTTCTGGATGGCGTACATCCTCACCCGACCGCTGGGTGCATCGATCGGCGACCTGATGGCCCAACCACGACAGATCGCGGCGGATGCGGACGCCGGAACCGGCAAGGGTTTCGGTCTGGGTACGACGGGCACGAGCGTTGTGTTCCTCGTTGCGATCCTCGTCGTCGTCGTGATCATGACGCAACAGCAGCGCCGACATCCGGTGCTCGCGACCGACGAGTAGAACTGTCCGCGATGGATTCTCATGGACAGTGACATTTTCCTCGCGGTCAACCGGTTCGCTGACAGGACACCGTGGGCGCATGGCTTCTTCACGGCGTTCACGACGTACGGAGTCGTTGTCTTTGCATTGCTGTTGGTCGTCGTGTTTCTCGACGGCCGCCGAACGGCAGATCCCCACATGGTTGCTGCGAGCATCTGGGCCGGGGCATCGGCGTTGGTCGCGGTCGGCATCGGCCAGATCATCGGCGGAGCGATGGGTCGATCCCGGCCGTACAACGCGCTGTCGGGTGTTCACTTGCTGGTGGACAGGACCACGGATTTCTCCTTTCCGAGCGATCACGCCACAGCGGTCGGCGCTGTCGCTGTCGGGTTGCTGTTCGCCCACCGTCGCTGGGGACTCGTTGCATGCGTCCTCGCTGTCCTGATGGGGTTCTCGCGGGTCTACGTCGGCGCCCACTATCCGACCGACGTTGTCGGCGGACTCGCCCTGGGCGCTGTCGTGGCGGTGGCTGGTCGGGCGATGGTGGTTCCGGCACTGGTGCGGCTCGCCGACCGGGTCGAACAGAGCCGGTGGCGGTTCCTGGTCGTCGGTGGCAGCCGGGATCTCACTGCTGGTTGAGCGTCGCCGAGCATGGGCGACCAAGCCCCGACGTGCGGTCGTTCAGTTGTCGAGGACGCTGCTGCCGGGAACGAGGGTTGTGTCGAAGAAGGCGAAGAACTCCTTGGTCGACCCGGTCAGGTAGCGGTTTGGATTGCCGCCCATCCGATTGTCGAGGAAGTAGGTCTCGACGGATCCGTCTGCGCCGGTGGTGAAAGTGAAGAAGACCGGCCAGGTTCCGTTGATGTCCATCTGCATTGCTCTGACACAGCCGAGGTTGATCAGCGAGTCGGCGAGCTGCGTCGCGTTGACGTTGCCGACGAGTGCGTAGGCGATCCGACCGTCTGCGAGTTCGCAGACGGCGGAACGCGGGACGTACACCTCGTTGCCGTAGTCGGCTCCCCACCACACGCCCTCATCGAGGCCGTGTTGCACCTGGGACTGCCCGGCATCGACGATCAACACCAGGTTCTGGCGGAGGCTGATCCACGATCCGTCGTCGAACAGGTCGCGGCCGAGTTGACCGATCGCAACGTGACCGTCGAGGCCGACCGCGAGCGTTGCGTCGCCATCACGGAGTGGCTTGACGGTGACGCCCTCGGTCTTGTAGCCGCCCTTGATGTGTTCGAAGCGGAACCCCCCGTTCATCGCGGCGACGAGGGCGGGTTGCAGTTCGGCGGGGACGCGGTTGCCGCGTTTCCACTTGCCACCCGGTTCCTCGGCGCCGTTGAAGAGCCCGGTGCGCAGGTGGGACTGGTCGATGACCACCATCGAGGCAACGACTCCGCCGGCGGAGGCGAGGGGGCGGATGCTCGTCGCCCACATCGTGTCCTGACCAGCGGCACGGGCGATGGGCGTCCATTGTCCCTCACCGGTGAGCGCGGGGGTGAAGAGCGGCGTCAACGGCGTCGGCGCAAGTGGCGCCGCAACGGTGGCTGGGGGATCTGTGTCGGGTGACGCGCCGACGTTGGTGGTCGGCGCGTCGGTGACGACGGTGTCGGACTCACTTCCAGACGCGGGAGACGGAGATGGAGCTGGAGACACAGCTGGGGGTGCGGTTGCCTCGGGGCGGGAGGATGCACTCGATGCAGGGCTCGTCGACGGGGGCGCAATCGCGGGGGTCAGCTCCAGCTGCTGGGCCGGGGTCTTCGACGGCGGGGTGCTGTACACGCGGGTCTCGAGAAAGTCGATGGCGCTGCCGAGATGGTTGTCGCGTCCCCATGTCGCGACTCGTTGGGCGAACGTGTCGCCGTTGTCGCGCGACACGTAGTTGACGAACGACGTCAGGTTCCACACCAGGAACACAGCAATGAGGCACTGTGTGACGCGCCAGAGCTCGTGGCGTTGCTGCTGCCGAGGTGATCTGACACGAGTCCGCCGCTCGTTGCGACGCGATCTGCGCCGGCTCCGCCGAAACCGCAACGACGCAGAAGGTGTCGTCGTCGTTGGTGTCGACGACTCGGCTGTCGCGTCGTCGCTCGCGCGCCGGTGAATCATCGAGCGTCGGCGGATGACGAAGGTCGTCGCGGCGGCGGCGGCCGCCATCGCCAGCACGAGCAGCCAGCTCCCGCCCATGGCTCGCACTGCCAGCACTCCAGCGGCCGCAAACGCGACGTCGATGATCGGACCAAGACGACGCTTCACACTTGTCCAATCGTGGCGCGAGCGATCACCGCGACGAAGTCGCGGCTGTCGGGATGGAGATATCGGCTGGCCGATTTCGACATGCCCGCGAGGAGCTTGGTCCCGGTCAGCGAACCGGATGGCTCGTGATGAAAGGCGTTGAAGCTGACCCACGAATGGTTGATGTCGAGTTCCATCGCCCGCACGGCGCCTGCCCGCTGCAGCAAGGCAGCGAGGGTGCGAACGCTGAGTCCCGCTGACGCGACGTACAGGACTCGGCCCCCTGTGGGAGGTTGGTTGTGCGAGTAATACAACCGCTCGGCCCATGACACGGTGTCGCCGAAATTGTGTCCACGAAGCCATTCGACGGACTGTTCGACGGCGGTCGTGTTCCCCTCATTGCCCAGTGCCCGAACGTACGACACCGCCGCAGCGAGCATGGCCGGAAGACACAGCACACCCATCCAGCGCAGAAAGAGCGAGAGCGAAGCGGGGCGTGGTTGTCCACCGGCGTCGACTTGCTTCGAACGACGTTTGATGGACGAAGGGTGGAAGTGACGGATGGCGGGTCGCCCCTCAGAGTGTCCGCAGGAGTTCGACGCTGGGAGAGCGTGCACTGCGGAGCGCCGAGATCGCTGCTGCGCCGGTCGCGATGACCGAGATGGTCAGGACGGCGGTGAGGTAGGGCCAGGGGACCGCAAGTGCTTCGGGGGCTGGATCGAAGACGCCGGTGAGGATCTTGACAAGCATGTTCGACAGGGCCCATGCGCTGACTGCTCCGGTGAGGAGTCCGCCGAGTGTGACGATGCCGGCTTCGGCCCAGACGAATCCGCCGAGTTGGCGTCGGTTGGCGCCGAGGGCAGTCGCGATCACGAAGGTGCGGCGTCGTTCGGCGAGTCCGAGCCAGAGGGTGAGTCCGGTGGCGGCGGCGGCGAGCGCGAGTGCGAATCCGAGCTCGACCTTGGTGAGACCGTCGAGATCGACGGCGGTGAGGCTGGATCCGACGATCTGGCGGGTGCTGATCAGGTCGGTGACGGTTGCTGTCGTGCCGAACTGGGTTCGGAGCGTGTCGGCGATGCTTGCCACGTTGGTGCCGCCGGTGTCGACGAGGAAGGCGCCGATGGTGTCGGCGCCGGTCATCGTGGCGATGTAGTCGGCGTTGGCGAGCAGGAAGCTGTCGTGCGGCGCGGTGGGGAATTCCTTGGCGACGCCGACGTAGTGGAACGGTACGTCGACGTACTGCTTGGTTGCACCGTCTTGGAGTCGCAGGGTGATCGCGTCGCCGGGCAGGAGTTGGAAGTCGTGCACGGTTTCGGCGGAGACGAGCAGGCTGTCTGGTTTGGCGCCGAGTGTTGCCATGAGCTGGTTGGCGGTGCCACCTTGGAAGTAGGCGTTTTGCAGTCGACCGGCGGCCACGATGGTGTCGGTGCTGACGCCGTACAGGTCTTGGAGATCCGCACCGACGTAGGCGAAGCGGTGCTGGATGGCCTCGACGTGGCGGACGCCGGATGTCGCGGCGATAGCGGTTGCTGTGGCGGACCCGGGCGAGACGATGGTGCCGGGTGACGTGGTGACGGTGACGTCGGCACCGTTGCTGAGTACGGCGTCGATCTGAGCTTGTTGACGGTATGTGGCGTTGAAGATCGCTGTCGAGGCTGCGAAGCCGACGGTCAGCGCAACGAGCGCAGCACCTCGGGC
>JBDSDH010000257.1:0-2957 GCA_039920665.1 Ilumatobacteraceae bacterium | reverse complement strand
GAAAGACACCGGGCTCACCAACCTGCCCTCACACAGCTTCAAGATCAATCAAGCCTGGATCGAGACCTGCCTCATCGCCCACGACCTATTCGCCTGGACCCGACTCCTCGCCCTCGAACCCCAAACGGCACCCGGCGACGATCTCACCCGAGCCGAACCCAAACGGCTGCGCTACTGCCTGCTCCACACCGCCGGCACGATCGCGAGCACCGGCCGACGCCGCTACTGCCGCCTCGCCGACACCTGGCCCTGGACCCGACAGCTCATCACAGCGTTCGAACGCATCCGCCAGATCCCCCAGCGCTGCTGAACCGCGACCAGCGGTCCACCGGAAGCCGCCACACACCACCGATCCCGGCCAACCAAAACCACCCCCACCGCTGACCCCGCACGCCCCGAACCAGCCACATGACCCCAACCACCCAGCCAACCCCGACCCGACCTCACCCACCCGGCCTACTGCACAACTTGGGCTAACCGCAATACCGTCCAGTTAGGTGGCCTGGAGGAGTATTGTTGGAGGTCGGTTGTCGGGTTGTGGCCAGTTTCGGTGGCGTTTCCGTTTGACGTGCCACTTGGGCATTTTGCGTTTGATGAGCCGGGGGTTGGCTCTTCTTCGTCGTGGCGGGTTGAGCCGGTCAGCGAGCATGATGACGACGTGGTTCCAGAGGCCGTCAGGATCCTGAGGGGGAAAAATCGCGCGCTTGTGAGATCGAGCGGCGCGCGAAACGAAGGGCCGCAACGAAGCTGACCCGGTCGGTGTCGACCTTGGCGTGGTCGGCGGCTTCGAACATCATCGAGCGGATCGCGTAGTGGCAACACAGATAGCCCCAGATCTCTTGGTAGACGAGATCGACAAGCTTGGAGCGGAGCACGATCTTGGGTCCACGCTGATGGGTTTTCAACTCATCGAACGTCGTCTCGATCTCCCACCTTTGCGCGTACGCGGCCGCGAGATCGACCGCGGAGGCGTCGTCGGGATCGAGAATCGTGGTGAACAACCGATACGTGTTGTCGTTGCTGCGTCCGTCATCGATGGAGTAGTCGATCACCCGAACCCGGTGCGCCACGGCGTGACGTCCGGCGTTGCCGCCAGGGCGAAGTTCACCGATCCATGTGCCATCGGTCAGCGTCTCCACGTGGCGTGGCTTCATGTTCGATTTGGCACGCCACAACAGATCAGCACCGGTCGCTTGCGCCTTGTCCCACAACGGATAGCCGCAGAACCCGCGATCCGCGAGGAGCAGCATCCCCGGCTGCAGCCGCTCCACAAGTTCGATCGCCAACGTGTTCTCGCCCGTCGTGTAAGGCCCGACAATAGCGTCGAACATTGCCCTCGTTCCGCACTCTGCGATCGCGATTACACGCGCTTGGGGAAACGCTGACTGCTCACCTTTGTTCACACCTGGACGACCGAACTCTGCAGCATTGACCTCGGTGTCAGCAACATCGAGCGTCATCCCATCAATGGCCACCATCCGTCGACCCGACAACCAACACCCCGCCGTGCCCGCCACCGCCAACGGCCGAGCAACACGCTCGAACAACACACGCAACGGGACCGACCCGAGCCGCTCACGAGCTTGCGAGATCCCCGACTTCGACGGCAACCGCACCGCCCGCCCGTCGGCATCGGCCCATGCCAACCCGTCGGTCATCAACCCCAACACGTCTTCATACGAGCCGTCCGAATGCAACGCCAACCCGACCGCGAAATATGCCATCGTGCGAGCCGGCAACGACCGATGCCGCTGCTCAGTACGACCGCACTCGGCAATCACCTCGTCCACCAAACCGGCCGGGAACACCCTTGTCACCACCCCCACCGACACCACATCAGACAACCGACGAGACGAATCCTGCTTGAACTGACCAGCACGAGGCACCACCCCAAACTACACCATTGTCATTCTAACTGGACGGTATTGGGTTTAGGGGCTTCTCGAGGGCTACCGTTTGGCGAGCCATCGGCGTGATTCTTGGTATGTTCCGCAGAACTACATCGAGGGAACACGCCGCCGGCTCTACGGGAGTCTGCACCGTCCGGACTGCTCGACGCGTTGTTTGTCGACCATGTCGAGCTAGCCCGTGAGGTAATGCACCGACCGAATCGCCTGAGCGCACGTGATACGGTCGGTCGCCGATGAGTGCAGTGCATCTGTTGACAAGGAGCGATCACCGGAGCGGGCGTAGCACATCGAAGGCAGCGGGTCGTGGCCCGGCGACTTGAACGGTTCGGTTGGGTTCTTCTGCTCGTGCTCGTCGTCGCCGCATTTTCGCGAACAATCCCGTTCGGTCTCTCGAATGATGACTACTTCCTCGTACGGCCGTGGAGCACTCGAGCGGTGTTGAACACCTTTCACGGCCAGTTTGACCAACTTGACTACGACCAAAAATACTTCCGACCGTTGTCGTCGTTGTCGTTCGCGACTGAATGGCACGTGTGGGGAACCAATCGCTGGGGCTATCACCTCACCAACATCGCCATCCACAGCGGTGTCGTCGTTGCGCTGTGGTCGGTGCTTCGGCGCTTGCGCGTCGCGTGGTGGGCGGCGCTGACTGGAGCTGCGTACTTCGCCGTTGTTCCGTCCAACGTGGCTGCCGTCGTGTACATCGCGGAACGGACGGACGCGATAGTCGGGCTATGCATTTGCTGCATCCTCTGGTGCGTCGTTCGGTTCTCTGATTCGAAGGCGATCAAGTGGTTGGCAGTGGCCAGCGCCCTCTATGTCGTCGCTCTGCTCAGCAAAGAGGTTGCCACCGCGACCGTGCCGTTCGTCGGCGTCTTCTGGCTGTACCTGGGTATCGAACGACACGAACCGCGACCCCCGACAGAGTCCGGTTTCGACGGAGTGCTTGCGCATTGGTCGAAAGAGGCTCAAATCATCGGCCGCTCCGTGGTCGATCGGTCAGCTCGGTGGCTGACGGTGCTTGCCCCGTTCGTCGTGATCACCGTC
>JBDSDH010000256.1:0-16331 GCA_039920665.1 Ilumatobacteraceae bacterium | reverse complement strand
TCGGCCGGCCACGTTGGCCGCATCACCCGGCTGAGCGGCCACCGGGGCAACCACCGGGGCTGCCACAGCGGTTGGGGCGGGGGCTGCCACCGGAGCGGGCACGATCGGTTGAGCGGGCTCGGCCGGTCGAGCGGACTCGGGCGGTCGGGCAGGCTCGGCCCGGACCTGTGTGGACGGCGCTGTTGTGGGCGCTGTTGTGGGCGCTGTTGTGGGCGCTGGTGCCGGCGCTGGCGCGGGTGACGACGAGGTCCCTGGTACGGCCGACGCGGCCGGTGCGACCGCTGATGGAGTTGGTGCCGCAGCGGGTTGATCGCGAGGCACTCGCCCACCGATCGCGGCTCGCCCCGTTGCTGGATCGACCGGAGCGGGGCGCGACGCTGGAGCAGTCGGAGATGCTGCCGTCCCCGACGCAATGGCCTTTTCCAGTCGCTCGAGTCGCGCCGTGAGCGCGGTCAGGTCGTTGCCGCTGGCATCGCTGGTGAGCTGCACGAGAGCGATGTCGAGCAGGAGTCGCGGATCTGGGGCGTGGCGCATTTCGACCAGCATCGATCCGAGCCGCTCCATCGAGCGCACAATCGAGGCAGCACCGAATCGCTGAGCTTGATCGGCGACCCGGGCAGCCTGCACATCCGGCAATTGAACGAGTTCGGGCGCCATCAACGACAGAAAGCAGTCGCGCAGGTGGCGAACGATCTCTTGGGCGAGAACCCGCGAATCACGACCTTGCTGGACGGCATGGGCAAGCGCCGACAGGGCCATCCCCGGATCGCCGGCGATGAACGCCTCGATGAATTCGTCGTAATTGACCGAATCGGGCGCCTCGCCACCGGATGCGGCGACGAGTTCGAGCGCCGAGAGGGTGTCGCGAGCCGACCCGCCACCTTGGGCGAGCACAGCCTGGAACGCTGCATCGGACACCGTCAGTCCAGCATCTTGGGCCACCCACCGGACGTGCTTGTCCAACTCGTCCATCGGCAGCAGGTGGAATTCGAGGTGCTGAACCCGCGACCGGATGGTGGCACTGACCTTTTGCGGATCGGTGGTCGCGAGCACGAACACGACGTGCGGCGGCGGCTCCTCGAGCGTCTTCAACAGTGCCGCCTCGGCACCTTTGGACAACATGTGCACTTCGTCGAGGATGTACACCTTGTGCCGGCCAGGTGTGCCCAACGATGCCTTCTCGATCAGGTCGCGCATCGACTCAACACCGTTGTTGCTTGCCGCGTCGAGTTCGTGCACATCGAAACTGGTGCCGGCTTCGACAGCGAGGCACGAGGCGCACACGCAACACGGCTCGCCGTCGACGGGGTTGGTGCAGTTGAGGACCTTGGCCAGCACCCGTGCCGAGGTGGTCTTGCCCGTCCCGCGCGGTCCGCTGAACAGGTACCCCTGGCTCTCACGGTTGTTGATGACGGCGTTACGCAGCGCCCGGACGACGTGCTCCTGGCCACGGATCTCGCTGAAACGGCGAGGGCGGTAGCGGCGATAGAGCGAATGAGTGGCCATTGGTCACGATCGTATCCAATGGGTAGGACAGCCGACCTCAGCAGGTCGCGGAGACCTCGGGTTCGCGAAACACCGAGGCCGGTTTGCGCACGAGACGAACACAACTTCCTCACAACGAGCGAAACGTGCAGCCGTACGGAGAATCTTTCATATGCTGTGCAAGGTCACCCGGCGAACTGGCTGGACGACGGATTGGCGAAGGAGACAAAACGGATGAAGCGCTTGGGACGAGCAACCGGTTCGTTGGCAGTCATCACAGTGTTGTTGGCGGCATGTGGTAGCAGCGGCGGCAGTAAATCGCTGTCCGAGAACGACTTCATCGACTCGTTGGACTCGATCTGCAAGCGCACCGACCGGTCGATCAATCGTCTCGATCCAAGCGATCGCGGTTTTTACGATGACATCCTCGGAGTGATGCAGGACGGCGCTGACAAGCTCGCCGAGCTCGAGCCGCCGTCGAAGTTGAAGAGCGACTTCCAGGACTTCGCCGACAATCTCAATGATCAGATCAAGGCGGCCGGGGATCTGAGCGACGCCGTCGACAAGGACGACCAGGGCGCTATCGCGGACGCCCAGGACGAACTGTCGAAGTTGAGCGATGACGCCAACAACATCGCTGACGACCTCGGCGCTGACAACTGCGTCGACATCGGATTCGGCGGCGCCACTCCGACCGGCGACACAACAGGCGGCACGACAGGCGGCACCACTGAAACCTCGACAGCGAACACGCCGCTGCCGATCGACACCGCCGCACCCACCACGGCGCCGGCGCCCACAACCGCTCCTCCAGCGCCGCCCACCACTCAAGGCACCGTTCCACCATCGACTCAGACAGAGATGACGGTTCCCTCCGGCGGCGATGGATTGGCTCAGGATGCATCTGCCGCGTGGGCGCCGCCGACGGGCTGGACATACCTGCCCAACGATCCGTCCACGTCGCTCACGCCGTTCTCAGATCCGGTGCTCGGTTCGGTGATCACCGGCTACTGGGTGGGCTTGATCCAGAACGACGCCACCGGCCAGAAGGCGTACATGTACATCAGCGAGACTGCCGGTGAGTGGACCAACGAACAGGTCGAGGCGATCTATTCTTTCGAAGCGGTCAGCAACGGGGCCGATGTGACGACGCCACTCGGCAATCCCGGCCGTGTCTCGATCGGGGTCGGTGACACCAACCAATTCGACGTCGGCGCCGTCATCCTGCTCCACAACAGCATCGCTATCTTTACCCTGACCGGAGGCGAAGACATGGTGACGCTGCTCGACGAGGCGTTCGCTGCCAACGCGATGGGTGGCTGAACCTTGCGACGGATGATCGTCGCTGTCGCCGCGCTCACGCTGCTGAGCGCGTGCGCCAGCGACGCGACGGTGGCCCAGCCGGAAGATGAGTTCCTCGACAAGGTCGAGGCGCCGTGCCGGACGGCAAAAAAGGACGCTGACAAGCTGGATCTGTCGGCTGCGGGTTCGCGTGATGTCGACAAGTTCGTCGACGTCATCAAAACCCTCCACGACGCGATCAAGAATCTCGACCCGCCGGCGAGCCTCAAGAAGGACTTCGAGAATCTCGTCGGCGATCTCAACGACCAGGTGTCGCAGGGCCGCAAGGTGGTCACTGCCATCGACAGCGGCGACACGACAGCCGTGTCGGACGCGGTTTCGGCGCTGGTCGATCTGACGGCGGGAACCAACAGTGCCGCACAGTCACTCGGAGCCTTGCGCTGCAAGTACATCGCCGATGTCTCGGTGATCGGTCTCGGTCTGACGGACGACTCGATCCCCGACCAGACGATTCCCGTCGACACGACGCCGGACACGGTTCCGATCGAGACCGTGCCGATCGAGACCGTGCCGATCGAGACGGTCGATACATCGACCATCGACACCGTCGATCCAGCGATCTACCCCAACGACCTCAACCTCACCGCCACGGCACCGCCGGGATTCACGTGGTCGAACGACCTCAACCAGAACGACGCGGCACGACTGTTCGCCAAGCCCGATCTCGGTCCAGTCATCACCGATTACTCCGTCGGCCAATTGTTCAACGATGCAGAGGGCTACAGCGCCGGCGTTTACGTGATGACCATCAGCGGTGCGAGTGGCGACCTCAGTACTCCGGTGCTGCTCGATCAGTATCTGACCTGGGAGGTGCTCGCGGACGGGACCCAGTCCACCACACCGGCCGGGTATCCGATCTACGTCAAGATCGGGGCGTTCGACGACACCGACTGCATCGGCTACGTCACTGGTCTGCGGGGCGTGTCGGTGTGTACTGCCACAGGCATCGACGGGGCACCGATTCTCGACGCATACATCGCTGCCAACCCAGCCTGATCGCCGGACTCCCACGTCAGGGGTGACGGCCGTCTGGCAGCGCGCTGACTACGGTGATGAGACTTCATGAAACGCGGCATCGGTACCCCTGGCCGTGGCGGGCTCTCGTTCGTCATCGCACTCGTGGCCTTCGGGGCCTTCTTCGTCGCGCTCGCTGATGGACTCGGCTCATCATCGTCTGCCCACGCCGCTTCGACTGCGGCACTCGTGTCGAGTCAGCCCGCCGATGGAGCAACCCTCGACGCTCCTCCGACAGCGCTCACCGTCACCTTCAACCAGGCGATCGGCTCCACGGCCACGGCGAACATCACATGCAACGGCAATCCAGCCCCCACCGCCACGGTTGCACTGTCGCAAGACATGCTCAGCATGGTCGTCGATCTGTCCACCGTCGTCTTGCCGCGGGGCGACTGCAATGTGCGTTGGTCGGTGATCCCGCTCGCCGACGCAACCGCACTGTCGGGCAATTTCTCGTTCAGCATCGCCGGCGCAGCGGGTTCCACCACCGTTGTTTCCGTCGCCGTCGATCCGGTCACCGGTGCCACGTTGGCCACCGCGACCAACAACGGAACCGCGACCACAACCGATCTGGCCGGCCCGCTCGGTCTCAGTCGATTCCTGTCGTTGGTGTTCGTCGCAATCCTGTTCGGCGCGATCGTGCTGATCTCGTCGGCGTGGCCGGAGGGCGTCGAATACGTCCTCACGATCCGGTTCATCCGCTACACGTGGATCGCGGCGATGGTCTTCACCGGTGCAATGGTCGCCTGCATGACGGCCGAGGCCAATGGGTCGAGCTTTGCGTCGTCGTTGGTGCCCACCACATGGACCGCTCTCACCGACACCACACCGGGCATCGCCGCTCTGGCCCGGATCGTGTTCGTCGCGGCGAGCGGATGGGTGGCCCTGCGCCCGGACCGAGCGATCGACCCGGCGAGCCAACTACCGGCGGTGGTGTTACCCGGTCTGGCGGTGGTGACGATGGGTTTCAGCCGATCCGGTGGAGAGCTCGCTCCGATCGGATATGCGGCCGGCATCTTCCATGCGTTGGCGATGGCGGTCTGGTTCGGCGGTCTGGTGTTGCTGGCCCGGGTGGTGCTCGCCGGTCCGGGCGAGGACGATCTCGTTCACGCTGTGCGCGGATTTGGGCGCCTTGCCAACTGGGCAATGGCGATCACGCTCTTCACCGGTGCGGTACAGGTCTGGCGCCTCGACCGCGGTCACCTGTTCGACACGACCCACGGTCGGCTGCTGCTGTTCAAGGTGGTCGTGGTGATGGCGATGGTGTTCATCGGTTTTGCGACACGCCAGTTCGTGCGCAATCGGATGGGACGCGTCGATGCGATGACGACGCCGATGGCTGGTCGGCTCCGGCGCGCGGTTGGCTTCGAGGCACTGCTCGGTGTCGCGATCCTCGGGATCACGTCGTGGATGCTCACCACCCACCCCGGCAACCTCGTCGAGGCCGGCCGCTCGTCGGCCAACTATGCGGTGCAGCTCGAACTCGCCAATGCCGAGGCAACACTCGAGGCCAAGCTCTCGCTGAACCCGGCCCGTGTCGGTCGCAACGAGATGCTGCTCGAGATCGCCAGCCCGAGCGAGGGCATCAGCAGCATTGTCCTGACGTTCACGCCGCCGGCATCGTCGATCACAGCGCACGCGGTGCAACTGACGATCACCGAGCTGCAAAGTGCCGGATCCGTCTACATCGCCCGGAATGTCGGCGTCCCCTTCGATGCCTTCGGACAATGGAGCGCACAGGTCGACATCACGCTCGCCAATGGCACCGTGCTCACCCAGAACGGGTTGGTCGACGTGCGCAGCGATCCGAACGCAACCGATGATGCGATCATCACGACGATCGAGGAAGTTCCCGTCACCGCTGCGCCGCCGTCCACCTCGTCCACGGTCTCACCGCCAGGTTGATCCGCCGTACGGCTCGTCAATCCTCGTCGCCGACGGCCATCAGCTCTTCGAACGCAACCGGGGCGGCGACGTCGAGCTGGTCGTAGGTGCAGCTGGGCGGCGTGCGATCGGGACGCCAGCGCTGGAACTGCACGCCGTGGCGGAACCGTCCGTTCTGGAGTTGTCCGAAGGTCACCTCCACGACTCGTTCGATCCGCAGCGGCACCCAGCTGAGATCCTTCTTCGCGTTCCAGCGACTCGTCGCGCCGGGAAGCCGCGCTGCATCGTGCGCCATCGCGTTGGCCCAATCGGCCCAGGGATGATCGACGAGCGCATCGTGGGTCAACGGCTCGAGCAGGTCGAGCAGCTCGCCGCGGAACTTGACCGTGAATGCCGCTGTCACGCCGACGTGGTGCAACTGGCCCTCGCCGTCGTACAGGCCGAGCAGGAGCGAGCCGACGCCCTTGCCGTCCTTGTGGATCCGGTAACCGGCCACCACGCACTCGGCGTCGCGGATGTGCTTGACCTTGACCAATGTGCGCTTGTCCGGCGTGTAGACATCGGTGAGCTTCTTGGCGATCACGCCATCGAGACCAGCGCCTTCGAACCGGTGAAACCAGTCCCGGGCTACCTCGGAGTCGGTTGTCGACGGCGTGAGATAGATGGGGTGCTCGGAACCGGCAAGTGATTGTTGCAAATGCACCAATCGCTGGTCAAGCGTCCGATTCATCAGATCTTCGTCTCCGAGGGCGAGGATGTCGAAAGCGACGAAACAGGCCGGGGTCTCCTCCGACAGCCGTTTGACCCGACTCGCAGCCGGGTGAATCCGTTGCAGCAACGAATCGAAGTCGAGTCCGTCACCTTCGGCTGACGGCAGCACGATCTCGCCGTCGACGACGCAGCGATCGGGCAGCGATGCCTTCAACGGCTCGAGCAACTCCGGGAAGTAGCGGGTGAACGGTCGCTCGTTGCGACTTGCCAATTCGATTTCATCGCCGTCGCGGAACACGATGCAGCGGAACCCATCCCACTTCGGTTCGTAGTGCCAGCCGTCGCCAACCGGAATCTGGGGCGCAGCCTTGGACAGCATCGGCGAGATCGGTTGGGAGATCGGCAACGACATCCTCTCAGCGTTGCCGATCACAGCGCACCGCGCCAGTGGCCCAGGCTCGGGTCCTCGCAGAGTTCTGTCCGGCGAAGGTTCGGCACTAGGTTTGCCCATCGTGACGAATCCGATGGACGAAAAGCTCGAGGACCTGCGCTCGCGACGAGAGCAGGCGTTCCACGCCGGCTCGGCGCGCTCGGTCGAGCGCCAGCACGAAAAGGGCAAACTGCTGGCCCGCGAACGGCTCGACTACTTCCTCGATCCCGGCAGCTTTCAGGAACTCGACCTCCTCGCCCGCCACCGGGCTCATGCGGCAGGCCTCGAAGATCGTCCGTACACCGACGGCGTCATCACCGGATGGGGCACCGTCGACGGTCGCAAGGTGTTCGTGTTCAGCCAGGACTTCACCGTGTTCGGCGGCGCCCTCGGTGAGGTGTTCGCCGAGAAGATCCACAAGCTGATGGACCTCGCGCTCAAGGTCGGGGCCCCGGTCATCGGCCTCAACGACGGCGCCGGTGCCCGAATCCAGGAGGGTGTGGTCTCGCTCGCCAGCTACGGCGGCATCTTCTATCGCAACGTGCTCTCCAGCGGTGTGGTCCCCCAGATCTCGGTGATCCTCGGCCCGTGCGCCGGCGGTGCCGTCTACAGCCCGGCGATGACCGACTTCATCTTCATGGTCCGCGAGACCAGTCATATGTTCATCACCGGCCCGGACGTGGTCAAGACCGTCACCGGCGAAGACGTCACGCTCGAAGAACTCGGTGGAGCAATGAGCCACGCGTCCAAGAGCGGTGTCGCCCACTTCGTGTCTCCCGACGAGAAGAGCTGCCTCGACGACGTCCGATTCCTGCTCAGCTTCATGCCGGCCAACAACCTCGAAGAAGCACCGGCGGTCGAGTGCACAGACGACCCCGACCGGCTCTGCCCGGCCTTGGCGGAGATCCTGCCGGCATCACCGAACCAGCCCTACGACATGAAGAAGGTCATTCGCGAGGTCGTCGACGATGGCGAGTTCTTCGAATACGCGACCCACTTCGCGAAGAGCATTGTGTGCGGTTTCGCTCGGGTCGACGGGCGACCGGTCGGCATCGTCGGCAACCAGCCACTGATGCTCGCCGGCGTGCTCGACATCGAGTCGGCCAGCAAGGCTGCACGCTTCGTTCGCACCTGCGACGCCTTCAACATCCCGCTGATCACGTTCGTCGACGTCCCCGGGTTCCTGCCCGGCGTCGATCAGGAGTACGGCGGCATCATCCGCCACGGCGCGAAGTTGCTGTACGCCTACTGCGAAGCCACGGTGCCCCGCATCCAGATCATCACCCGCAAGGCCTACGGCGGCGCATACGTGGTGATGGACAGCAAGTCGATCGGTTCCGACCTGTCCTATGCATGGCCCACTGCCGAACTGGCTGTGATGGGTCCTCAAGGCGCAGTCGAGATCGTCTACCGCCGCGAACTGCAGCAGGCCGCCGACCCGGTCGGACGCCGCGCCGCGCTGGTCGCCGACTACACCGAGAAGTACGCCAATCCGTATGCGGCTGCCGAGCGTGGCTACATCGACGACGTCATCGACCCGGCCGAGACCCGCCAGAAGATCGTCGCCGGGCTGCGGATGCTGCGCACCAAGCGCGAGGAACTCCCCCGCCGCAAGCACGGCAACATGCCGTTGTGAGGATCCGGCCATGAACAACGAGATCACGCCCGTTCCGACAGACGAAGAGGCTGTCGCGATCGCTGCGGCGGTGCAGGCACTGTGGCCGGTTCAGGTCGTCGTCGATGACGAGATCCGCACACGCGACACGGCCTGGAAGTTCAGCGGCCGCTGGTGGAATCGCCCCATTCCGAGCCGCCGCGGCCGCCCCTTCCGCTGACCCGCCCGGGTACGGTGGCGGACGATGGACATCACGACAGTTGCCGATGACCTGATCGTGCTCCACGAGTCCACTGACGACGGTGTCGTGGCGCATCGCTACGACGATCTGTCGCCAGGCACCGAATACGAGTTGCACGGGCGGTTCATGACCACCCTGCCCAACCCCGGGGGCGAGTTGCTGTGCCGGTTCACGACCGTCAACGACGTGCATTTCGGCGAGGTGCAGGCTGGCCGGATCGACGACCACACCGACGGACCGATTCAGCGCGCAGCACCCGGCGAGGAGCCGTATCCGGAGACGATGAACCGTGCCGCCGTGGCCGAGATGAGTGCGATCGACCCGGCCGCAGTGATCGTCAAGGGCGATCTCAGCACCGACGGTCTGCCCGACGAGTGGTCTGCGTTCGAGGCGACGTATCGGGTGGCGTTCGGTGATCGGTTGCGAGTGGTGCGTGGCAACCACGATGCCTACAAGTTCCAGCACGGCTACGAGGGCGATCAGTGGATCGAACTGCCCGGTTTGACCGTGGCGTTGCTCGACACCGTCATCCCCGGCCAGACGACCGGTCGGATCACGAGCGAACAGATCACGTGGCTCGATGACCATGCCGCGGGCAGCGACCGACCGGTTCTCGTGATGGGCCATCATCAGCAGTGGTTGCCGTCGCCGAACCCCAGCCCGGGAGGCGAGGACAACCGCAGCGAGGACTACTTCGGCCTGCATCCGGACAGCAGCGATGCGCTGGCCGGGGTCGCCGCCCGCCGGCACAACATCATCGGCTACGCCGCCGGCCACACCCACCGCCATCGGATCCGGCCGATGTTGGCGGATGGCAGCGTCCCGAGCATCGAGATCGGCTGCGTCAAGGATTTCCCCGGCACCTGGGCCGAATACCGCGTCCACGAAGGTGGCGTGATGCAGGTGGTCCACCGGATCAGCACGCCCGATGCCTTGCGCTGGAGCGAGCGCTGCCGCCACCTCTACAAAGACTTCGGCATCGACTACGAGCACTACGCCCTCGGCCGGTTGGAGGATCGGTGCTTCACGATCCCGTTGCGTTGAATCACCCCGCTCTCGCGGCTTCGTTGCGGGCTGCTGCTGTCCCGCCGTTCCATGCGATGGCGATGGCGCAACTGGCGAGCGAACGCGAAGCGTCGGGCCATCGGGTGTTCCATCTCGAGATCGGACAACCTGCGACACCGGCGCCGCCCACCGCGATCGCAGCAGGTATCGCCGCGATGCAGCAGGGGGCGCTCGGGTACACCAACGCCGGCGGACTGCTCTCGCTGCGACGTCGGATCAGCCGCCACTACGACGAGTGGTACGGCCAAAGGGTGCCGACCGAACGGGTGATGGTGGTCGCTGGGGCATCGGCCGGTTTCTCGCTGGCGTTCCTGGCGTGCTTCGACCCCGGCCAACGGGTCGGCGTACTCGAACCGGGCTACCCGTGTTATCGCAACACGCTGCGTGCGCTCGGCGTGGAACCGGTGCCGATCACCGTTGGACCAGCCACCCGTTGGGCACCGACGACCGAACTGCTCGACGCGGCCGGCCATCTCGACGGGCTCATCATCGCGTCGCCGTCGAACCCGACCGGAACCGTGCTCGACGCAGCGACGCTTGCCGCACTCGGCGCGTACTGCAGCGAGCGAGCGATTCGGCTGATCAGCGACGAGATCTATCACGGCATCACATTCACCGGGCCGGCACCGACGATGGTGGCCCATGCGCCCGACGCCGTGGTGATCAACAGTTTCTCGAAGTACTTCAGCATGACCGGATGGAGGCTCGGCTGGGTGATTGCGCCGGACGGGCTGTGCCATGCGTTCGAGCGGCTGCAACAGAATCTGTACATCTGTGCCCCGCACATCAGCCAGGTAATCGGACTCGCCGCGTTCGACGCTCAACCAGAGCTCGATGGCTACGTCGACGGATACCGCAGCAACCGGGCACTGCTGCTCGGCGGGTTGGCAGCAGCGGGCATCACCGATGTCGCAGCGGCCGACGGAGCGTTCTACGTCTATGGCGACGTCTCCCACCTCACCGACGATTCGATGCAACTCTGTCATCGCTGGCTCGGCGAGCTCGGCGTCGCCTGTACGCCCGGACTCGATTTCGACACTGCCTGCGGCCACCGGTTCGTGCGCTTCTCCTACGCCGGTTCGGCCGATCAGATCCGCGCAGCCTGCGACGCGCTCGGCGGCTGGACGCCGTGAGCGAACCAAGCGAGGCCGCGACCGGGACCGGTGCCGAGAGAGCGACCGCAACCAACGGTCCGCTGCACGACCTGCGCGTGATCGATCTGGCGACGGTGATCGCCGGGCCGAAGTGCGCGTCGTACCTCGCCGACTTCGGGGCCGACGTGATCAAGGTCGAACGCCCGGTCGAGGGTGACAGCCTGCGCAACATGGCCTGGCGCGATCCTCGAGACGGCGAGGGCCTGTGGTGGAAGGTGGTCAACCGCAACAAGCGCACGATCGCGCTCGACCTCAAGGACAGCGCCGATCACGCGTTGTTGATCGAACTCGTCCGTGGCGCGCACGTCGTTGTCGAGAACTTCCGACCCGGAACGCTCGAGCGGCTGGGTCTCGGGCCCGATGTGCTGCTCGCCGCCAACCCGGGCTTGGTCGTCACCCGAGTCACCGGTTTCGGCCAAACCGGCCCGTACCGCAACCGGGCGGGCTTCGCGACGATTGCCGAGGCGATGAGCGGCCTCGCATCGATCAGCGGTGTACCCGACGGGCAGCCATTGCTGCCACCGATCGCGCTCACGGACGAGGTGACGGGCTTGGCATCGGCGCTGGCGACGATGATTGCGCTCCACAGCGGTATTGGCCAGGTGGTGGACATCAGCCTGCTGGAGACGATGTTCCACGTGATGGGTCCACTCATCTCGCTGTTCCAGCTGACCGGCGAGATGCAGCAACGACTGGGTGCCGGACTGCCCTACACCGTTCCCCGGGGCACATATCGGTGCAGCGACGGCAAGTGGGTCGGCGTGAGTGCCAGTGCAGACAGCGTCGCCGGCCGGGTCAACACGCTGCTCGGAGCGGGAGACGATCCTCGGTTCGCAACCTTCGCCGGCCGGATGGAGAATCGGGAAGCGCTGGAGGCGATCATGATCGCATGGTGCGCCCGGCGCACCCAGGTCGAAGTGATACGACTGTTCACCGACGCCGAAGCGGCGATTGGTCCCGTGATGAACATGGCCGACATCTCGGCCGATCCGCACTATGCCGAGCGCGACGCGATCGTCGATGTCGGCGGTACGCCGATGCAGGGTTTGATCGCCAAGCTCTCCGAAACCCCGGGTGTCCTGCGTTGGCCCGGACGCTCGATCGACGCAGACGGCGACGAGATCCGGGCCAACGGCTGGGACTGACTACGTTCGGCTGATCATTTCGCCTCGTCCGCGATTGCAGCAGTGACGTCGACGGCACCGGCTTCGTCAGCAGCGTCGGCCGCCGAATTCGCGTCATCGCCACCCGGGATCAAGTCCTTGATCTTGTCGGTGACGATGCTGACCTTGTCCCTGACCGAGTCGGGGATCTTGTCCTCGATCCTGTCGACCAGGTCGCCGGCTTTGTCCTTGGCCGCGCTGAGCTTGTCCTTGACCGAGTCAGGGATCTTGTCCTCGATCTTGTCGACGACGTCCTCTGCCTTGTCCTTCATGTCTTCGGCCAGGTCCTTGGCCTTGTCGAGAAATCCGCTCATGTCGGGACTGCCTTTCGTGAATGGTCCGCGTTCGGTCCGGTACCCAAACGATAGAGCGTGGATCAGGTGGCGATGAGCCGATCTCGTGGTTGCCGGCCCGGAGCCGTCGGGTGACGGTTCGCTTCGGGGCGAACGCGAGACTGGGACAGTGGAACCTGCAACTGAGATCGCTCACCTGGCTTTCCCGTCTGACGACCGGCTCGAATCGTCGCATCAGAACTCGTCGACCGGTCCCCTCAGCGGCGTGCGCGTCTTGGACCTGACCCGGGTGTTGAGCGGTCCTCACGCCGGACGGATGCTGTGCGATCTCGGGGCTGAAGTGATCAAGGTCGAGCCTCCGGCCGGCGACCTGACCCGGTTCTCCAATCCTCGCGTCGGCGGGATGGCGAGCTATTTCGTCCAGCAGAACGTCGGGAAGCGCAACATCAGTCTCGACATGAACAAGCCCGAAGGCGTGCAGTTGCTGCTCGATCTGATCGCCAAGTCCGATGTCGTGATCGAGAACTTTCGCCCGGGCGTGATGGACCGGATGGGTCTCGGTTATGCAGCCGCATCTGCGGTCAACAACCGCATCGTCTACGCCAGCATCAACGGGTATGGGTCGACCGGCCCGTGGCGTCGGCGTCGCGCCTATGCAACGGTGGTGGGTGCAGACACTGGATTCACCAAGGCCCAGGGTGATGCCCACGGTGGAGATGACGGAGCGGAGTACGTCAACGACCCGCACAGCCACGGCGACGTCTACACCGGGATGGAAGCCGTTGCCGGCATCCTCGCCGCGCTCTTTCAACGCGAGCACACCGGCCGCGGCCAACGCGTGGAGGTGACGATGGCCCAGACCCTGCTGTACGTCAACGAGCACGCTCACGATCACCTCTGGGACGGCGAGGTCTCGCCGGAGTGGATTCGCTCGTTCCAGCCCGGCGACTACCCCACGCTCACCGTCGCCAACGGTGAAACCGTCATGGTCAGTGGCCACCCCGCCGAGCGGGGCACGTTCGATCGATTCATCGCGGCGATGCAACGACCGGATCTGCTCGACGATCCGCGATTCGACTCCGTCGCCTCGCGCCTCACCAACCTCACGGCCTTGGTCATCGAGATTCGCAAATGGGCAGTCACCCTGCCCGATCCAGATGCAGTCGAAGCAGCGCTCGATCCGCACGGCCTGGCGGTGGGAACGCTGCGCAGCGTTCGCGACATCGCGGCATCCGAGTGGGCAGTCGAGCGTGGGGCGATCGTCGAGGTGCCCGATCGCAGCGGTGGAAAGATCCGGGTGCCGAACAGCCCGTGGGAGTTCAGCGAATCCTCCACCGGTGTCAGCGGCGAACCGAAGTTCCGCGGCGAGGACAACGAAGCCGTCCTGCGCGAGGTGCTCGGTTTGGCCCCCGAAGCAGTCGCGCAGCTGGACAGCGATGGCGTCCTCAGCAGCCGACTGCCGAATCGCTGATCGCGATTGCTGAACCGGTAACGCAACCCGTTCAGTAGTCGCCGCCAAGAGTACGGGGGCCTCCTCTGCGAAGGACTTTGCAAGGCCGAGTTACACGGAGGGCGCCCGCCCAAACTCTTGAGGATGGACGGACCACGACCGATGCCGCTGGCGCCACGACAGTGGCCCGGTTGGCTTGACCAGTGCTGAAGGCCGGCATAGGGTGCGATTGGGATTGTTCCCATCCTTGCTCTTGATGCGTTACTCGAGACCCCGGTCGCGCTTCATCCGGATCGAAAGCGAGTTCAACGTGCTTTGTGCGCAACACCTCACGCCGAGTGTCGGCTGTCCATCAGAACGCTGCAGCAATGGTTGTCATCATGAGTGGGCATCGAAATGAGCGATGTTCGACGGCTGTTCGTCATCGCTTCGGCGCTGGCCGTTGCAGGATCACTCTTCGTCGTCTCTGGTAGCGAGGTTCGTGCCGCCCAAGCACCGATAGGGCTGGGCACGGCTGCCAGCTACGCCATCATCGCGGGAAGCGCAATCACCAACACTGGTCCATCGGTGATCTCCGGCGATGTCGGTTTGAGTCCCGGCACCGCCGTAACGGGCTTCCCGCCCGGAATGGTCAACGGCACGATCCACGCCACTGACGCTGCCGCGCTGCAGGCTCAGGCCGACGTCACCACCGCGTACAACGATGCCGCTGGACGGACACCTGCGGCAGCCGTGTCCGCCGACCTCGGCGGACAAACCCTTGTCGCTGGCGTGTATGCCGGCGCGACGCTCTCGCTCACCGGAACACTCACCCTCGACGCCCAAGGTGACCCCACCGCTGTCTTCGTCTTCCAGACAGCGAGCACACTCATCACCGCATCGTCGAGCACCGTCGCGTTCATCAACGGGGCCAGCGCGTGCAACGTGTTCTGGCAAGTGGGCAGTTCCGCGACACTGGGCACCAACTCCGTCTTCGTCGGCACCGTCTTGGCGTTGACGTCGATCACCGCCACGACCGGAGCGTCGGTCGCCGGACGCCTGATCGCTCGCGATGGGGCGGTCACGCTTGACACAAACATCATCAACAATGGGACCTGCACGACGGGAACACCGGTGACGACAACCACCACAGCGACGCCAACCACCACCGCTCCACCATCCCCGACGATGCCAACCGGAGTCGTCGCGTTGCCGGAAACAGGTTCACACGAGAGCACCGTCATCGGAGTGGTGGCCCTGCTCGCGATCCTGATGGGCGTGACGCTGGTAGCGATCCAACGTCGTCGAGTTCACTGACCGTTGGTCGTGCGAGCTTTCTGTAGAAGACAGTCCATGTGTGTTGCTCCTCAATGAATTGACCGGCCCCTCTGATCGTGGCTGGGCCCTCTGTCCGGCCGCTCGGGTACTGACGATCCAACAGCCGTCGGTCAAGATCGACGGGTGACCCTTCCTGCCTACGCCGCGTACGACGACGATCTCCGAAAGCGGATCACCGCCAACATCGCCGCCCACGATCGTCGCAGCCACGACCTCGACGGTCGCCGCCACGCGGCGGTCGCAATCGTGCTCGTCGATTCCGACGCGACACGTGATGGCGTCGACGAGTTTTCGATCGAATCGGGTCGACTCGACATGGTCCCGGGTGACATCGATGGTCTCGACGGCTCGATGAACGGTGTTGCCGGCGGCGCGGCGTTCCTGCTGTGCAGACGAGCGGCGACGATGCGCACCCACGCCGGCCAGTGGGCCTTGCCCGGCGGACGTTGCGATCCGGGCGAGACGATCGAGCAGACCGCGCTGCGAGAACTGCACGAAGAACTGGGACTCGAACTCGGTCTCGACTCCGTCCTCGGCGTGCTCGACGACTACCCGACCCGCTCGGGCTTCGTGATGACGCCCGTGGTGATCTGGGGCGGTGGCGATCCGGAGCTGCACCCGGATCCGGCCGAGGTCGCGTTTGCGTACCGAATCGGCCTCCACGAACTGTGCCGATCTGACTCACCCCGCTTCGTCAAGATCCCCGAGAGCACCCAGCCCGTTGTCCAGGTGCCGCTCGGTGGCGACCTGATCCACGCGCCCACGGGCGCAGTGCTGCTTCAGTTCCGCTGGGTTGCCCTCGACGGCCGGATCGGAGAACGCGTCGACACCTTCGAGCAACCCACCTTTGCCTGGCGGTGATCCTCAGCGGCCGCGATGGCGTGACCCGGCTGTTTGCTGCCCGGACGGGCGGTCACGAAACACCCCGCACCGACAACGTCGGCTGTTTGCTGCCCGGACGAGCGGGCACGAAACACCCCGTACCACGGATGTCGGCTGTTTGCTGCCCGGACGGGGCGAGCGAGCGTCAGCGGCCGCTGTGGCCGAAACCGCCGCCGCGGTCTTGGCCGTCGAGGTCGGTCACGACCTGCCACGACACCTGCTCGACCTGCTGCAGCACGAGTTGGGCGATTCGGTCACCACGATG
>JBDSDH010000255.1:0-3496 GCA_039920665.1 Ilumatobacteraceae bacterium | reverse complement strand
TGACGTCCGCTGCCGACGATGTAGGTACCGGTGCCGCGGTAGCTGAACTTGCTCGGATTGCGGGCGATCACCCGTCGGATCAGGGGTGAGACCTGTTCGGCCACGCCGTAGCGGACATCATCGAGCGGCGGGACGAACGGGATCGCGGCCATCAGGCTCGTCCGCCCGCTGCGGCGACGATGAACTGGGCGATCGACTCGACGTGACCGACCTGGGCTCCGTGGCCGAGGATCTGCTTGCGGACCAACGGATCGAGCGTTCGAACATCGACCCCCAGCCTTTGCAGAGCGTGCACCATCACGGCCGGCACGGCTCGACTCGCACCGTCAGCGACCTTCATCGCCACAGTCCGCCCATCGGGCAGCGCCGCGGCGAACACACCCTCAGCACCGTCCTTGGCGATCAATCCAGGTACGTGACGGATGAACTGGGTGACGTCGCGGTGGTTTCCGCCAACGGTCAGCGGGTAGCCGGTCATCGCTGCATACACCTGCCCGTTGGGCGAATCCGTCGGCGCGATCGCGATCGACCGGAACGAACGGGCCAGTCCCAGGAGCGACATTGCGTGCGCCGGCGCACCACATCCATCGATACCGATCTGGGTGATCGGCTCGTCGGCCATGGCTTGGATCGTCGCGGTGATCACCTGCTGCAACGGATGGCTGACATCGAGATAGCCATCGAGTGACCAACCGTTGATCACACAGGTCGCTACCATCCCGCTGTGCTTGCCGCTGCAGTTCTGCTGCAGCGACGTCGGACCGCCATCGGCACGGATGATTGCGTCGGCCGAGACCCGATCGATCGGCAGGTCCGGCGTGTTCTGCAGCGCCGACGCATCGAGCCCAGCACCGGCGAGGATGCGGGACGCGATGTCGCGGTGATACGGCGTGCCGTCGTGGCTCGCGCACACCAGCGCGAGCAGTTCACCCGGCAACTGCAGGCCGGCGTCCACCATCGCCACAGCCTGCATCGGCTTGTTCGCCGAGCGCGGATACGTGACGACAGACGGGTCACCGACGCTGAATGCGACCGAACCGTCGTTGTCGAGGGCGACAACGGTTCCGTGGTGCAGTGACTCACGCATGCCCGAACGGGTCGTCACTGCGATCGGCGCGCACAAATCGGCATGTGTCATTCGGCGCTCGGATCCGTCGCCGGTGACTCGTGGCGCGACGACCGGCGCGACTTGGGCTCCTTGGGTGCTGGGATGCGGGTCAGCGGATTGTCGATCACCTCGTGACGCGTGCCCCAGTCGCTGATGAGCGCCTGAGCCATCGCCGCAGCCGGCAGTGCGAGGATGGCCCCGATCCCGCCCAGCAGCGCGGCTCCTCCGAGCGCTGCACCGAACGCGATCGCCGGATGCAGTTCCATCGTCCGAGCGGTGATGCGCGGAGCGAACAGATAGTTCTCGATCTGTTGGTAGAGGACGACGAAGATCAAGATCACCACCGCCTTGATCGGGGAGTCGATCACCGCCAGCAGCACCGGCAACGCGCCGGCGATGTAGGTACCGACGACCGGCAGGAACTGGCTGATCAAGCCGACCCACAGCGCCATCGCAACCGCCGCCTGCAGTCCGATCGATTGGAACAGCACCCAGTGGAACAGCGCCGAAAGACCGGCGAGCAGGGCGCGTGAGTACAGATAGCCGCCGGTCTTGTTGATGGCCAGTTCCCATGTGCGCAACACACGTTTCTGACGAGCGGGGGGTAATCGGCTGCAGATACTTCGCCGCAGTCGTGGCCCATCGGCGACCAAGTAGAACGTGAACAACAGCACCGAGAAGGCCTGGAGCAAGAGCCCGAGCGCAGCCACCGACAGGTCGAACACCTTGTCCTGCTGGGAGTTGATGAACTTCTGCACCGGCCCGTTGTCGTCCTGGATGTTGTTGATCACCTCGGTCGCATCGATGTGGGTACCGAACAGGTCATTGATCCCGTTGACGGTCTTGGTCACCGTGGTCGAAGAGTTCTCGAGCAGATCGGCAATTTGCGTCGCAACCAACGTGCCGATCGCAACGACGAAGATCAGCGTCGCCAACATCACCCCGAGCAGGATCAGAATTGTCGCCCGACCCCGCTTCCAGCCACGAGCGGCGAGCCGGTTGACACCGGGCTCGATCGCCAGCGCGAGGAACAATGAAACGAGCAGCAGCGTCAACAGCCCGGTGAGGCGGCCGAGCAGAAAGCGGCCGAAGACCGTCGCGACGAACCCCAGCCAGAAGATGAGGATGCCCTTCCACACCCACGACGGCATCTTCAGCGGCAGGTCCTCGTCCGACATCGGGAACACCACATTGACGTTTTCTGCAACCGATTCCACGGTGGGGTTAGCTCCGGGCGCGTCGGCGTTTGCGGCGGATGTCTCCTTCGTCGGCTCGGTCTCGGACATCGGCGACGATGGTAGGTCAGAACGCGCGTGACAGAGCGGTTGCGAGGTCGCCACGCGGCATCACCCGTACCTCGTCGAGGCCGAGCCAACCGGCCAGCAACTGCAATTCGGCAGCGAGCGCAGGCGCGACCACCTCGTCCGGCACACCCGGCTCGGCGTACGAACCCTGCACGAGCAGCACACCGTTCTGGCGATCGGATTTCAGATCGACGCGGGCGACGAGCTCGTCACCGAGCAGGAACGGCAACACGTAGTAGCCATAGATCCGCTTCGGCGCCGGGACGTAGATCTCGATCCGGTAGCGGAACCCGAAGATCCTTTCGGTGCGGTCACGGTTGAACACGAGCGAGTCGAACGGACTCAACAGCGCCTGGGCCTTGACGCGTCGCGGTCGACGAGCATCGGGGTGCAGATAACCCTGCTTGGTCCAGCCCTCCACAGAAACCGGGATCAGCCGGCCCTCCTCGACCAGCTCGTCGAACAGCGGACGGGCGACCGGGTTCTTCTGGCGGTGGTAGTCGGTGAGATCGGTGAACGTCGCCACCCCATGATGACGCGCCGCCAACATCAACAACTCCTTGCGGGCGTCGGCCTCGGCGAGCGCCGGGCGGTCGAGCGCAGCCTGCGGGATCCACCGCTCGGTCAGTTCGTACAGCCGGGCGAAGTCGTTCGACCGCCGCCGAGCCGTCACCTTGCCCGACCAGAACAGGTGCTCGAGCGCGATCTTGGCGTCGTCCCAATCCCACCAGGTGCCCTTCGGTCCGACGCGGGAGTTGAACTCGCCGGACGCAACAGGGCCGCCGGCCTCGATCCGGGCCAGCACCGTGGCGAGGAACTCGGGCTTGTTCTCCTCCATCCGCTGGATCGAGGCCCATCGGTGATTCTCGGCCATCTTCCACCGATGGAGGTGGTAGTGCTCGGTAGAGACGTGGCTGGCCTCGTGCACCCAATACTCGAACAGTTCGCCGGCCTCGGTGGCCTGCTCGATCAGATCACGCGGATGCGGACCGAGACGGGCGAACAGCGGCATCTCCTGGCTGCGCACGAGCACGTTGACCGAGTCGATCTGGATCAGCCCGATCTGCTCCATCACCTTGCGCAG
>JBDSDH010000254.1:0-30886 GCA_039920665.1 Ilumatobacteraceae bacterium | reverse complement strand
CGTCCTTGCCGTCGCTGCTGGTTTGGTTGCTCATCAGCGCGCCGGGTCCACGCCGGCAAGGTCGCGCAACTTGGCTGCGAGCTTGGCGCCGGTGGTGGTCTCATCGGCGATCACGAGGAGTGTGTCGTCTCCGGCGACCGTGCCGAGTACTCCGGTGATGCCGGACCGATCGAGCGCCGATGCCACAACGTGGGCGCAGCCCGGTGGCGTGCGGATCACCACATTGTGGTGGGCGTGGCGAACCTCAGCCACCCATTCGCCCATCACCCGCCGAAGTTGATCCTCGGGAGCGATGCGGTTCGGTTCGTACTCGGGAATGGCGTACACCGTGTCGCCACCGGGCACCCGCACCTTCACAGCGCCGAGATCCTCGAGATCGCGGGACACCGTTGCCTGGGTCGCTGTGATGCCCTCGACAACGAGCAGTTCGAGCAGTTGCGGCTGACTCGTCACCGGGTGCTTGCCGATCAGGCGGGAGATGGTCTGTTGGCGTTGGACTTTGGTGGTCATGGTCGCTCCGCATCAGTGGAGTTGGCGTTGGTGGAGATGGCGTTGGTGGAGATGGCGTTGGTGGAGAGGAGGAATGCGAGCAGGCCGCGCGCCGCATGCATCCGATTGTGTCCCTGTCGGTAGACGCGCGACCGGGGACCATCGATCACGTCGGCGGCGACTTCGAAGCCCCGATAGGCCGGCAGGCAGTGCATGAAGATGGCACTGTCGCCGGCACCAGCCATCAGACCGTCGTTCACCTGGTAGTGGCCGAACACCTCCATCCGCTGGGCCTTCTCGACTTCTTGTCCCATCGACGTCCAGGTGTCTGTGTGCACGGCATCGGCGCCGTCGACGGCAACGAGTGGATCACTCGTCTGCGTGACCGTGCCCGAACCAAGGCTGTTCAATGTGAACAGTTCGTCATCGGTTGCGTCATAACCCACCGGGCAGCCGACCCGGACATGGGCGCCGAGCATCACGCAGGCCTGGGCGAGGGAGAGGGCGACGTTGTTGAAGTCGCCGACATAGGCGATCGTGCGGCCCTCGAGGTCGCCGAACTCCTCGGTCATGGTCAGCACATCAGCCAACGCCTGCAGTGGGTGACTGTGATCGCTCAGCATGTTGACCACCGGCACCGAGCTGACGGCTGCCATCCGGGCCACCACCGAATGCTCGAAGACACGAGCGGCGAGTACTGCGTGGTAACCCGCCATGATCCGGGTGACGTCTTCGACCGTCTCCCGCTTGTCGAATCCGACTTCGTCGCCGCGGGTGTAGATCGGATGGCCGCCGAGTTGGAAAACAGCCATTTCCATGCTGTGGCGGGTGCGGCTCGACGGCTTTTCGAAGATCAGCGCTGCACCCAACCCGGCGAGCGGGTGGCCGAGATCGGCGATCGGAGCGATGCTGAGCGCGAGCACTCGATGCAGCTCGGCCAGCGTGAGGTCGGTGATGTCGAGGAAGTGACGAACGGTCACGAGAGCATCGATTCGAGCACGCCCGTCAGCGCGACCACAACCTCGTCCATCTCCTCGATCGAGACGGTAAGCGGTGGAGCGAACCGCAGGGCAGTTCCGGTGACGGCATTGCTGACGACACCAGCTTCGAGCAGTGCGGTGAACACGACTTTGGCATCGATGCCTTCGGCGAGTTCCGCCGCGAGCAGCAGGCCCTGACCCCGTACGGCAACGACGCCCTCTATTGCACCGAGTTGATCGCGCAGATAAGCGCCCTTGCCTGCAGCCTGCCGCGGCGCATCGATTCGACGCATCTCGCCGAGCACGGCCCTCACGACGGCAGCTGCAAGGGCGGTGCCGCTGTAAGTACTGCCATGATCACCGGGCTGGAAAGCGGTGGCGACGTCGGTGCGAGCCCACACCGCACCGACGGGGAATCCGTTGCCCATTGCCTTGGCCATCGTCACCACGTCGGGGACGATGCCTTCGTGTTGGAAGCCGAACCATTCGCCCGTGCGCCCGAATCCGGTCTGCACTTCGTCGACCATCATCAACATGCCCCGCTCATCGCAGAGATCGCGAATGGCGCGCAGGTAGCCAGGCGGGGCGGGAATCACACCGCCTTCACCTTGGACGGTCTCGATCAGTACCGCTGCGACGGAGGGATCGACCGCCGTCTTCAGCGCATCGACGTCGCCGAACGCGACGTGGCGAAAACCATCCGGCATCGGAAAAAACGGCTCGTGTTTGGCCGGCTGGCCGGTGGCGGCCAGCGTCGCCAACGTGCGGCCGTGGAAACTGCCGTACGCGCTGACCACCGTGTGGCGGCCACGCCCACCGAACTTGCGGGCCAGCTTCAGCGCGCCCTCGTTGGCCTCGGCGCCGGAGTTGCAGAAGAACGTCAGTCCGTCGAGGCCGGTGGTCTCGCGAAGCAACTCGTTGAGCATCCGGGCTGCCTCGATCGCAGCCGGATTGGCGAAGATGTTGCTGACGTGCAACAGCGTTCGGGCCTGCTCGCTGATCGCATCGGCAATCACGGGGTGGGCGTGGCCGAGGCCGATGACGGCGAGACCTCCGAGGAAGTCGAGATAGCGCTTGCCATCGACATCCCACAGTTCGGTGCCACTGCCGCGCACGAACTCGACCGGCGGCGGTGGGAACACCGGGATGAACGGGCTCGGTTGTGCATCGGTGAAAACAGCGGTCACAGCAGTGCTCCAGTGGGAGAGGAAGTCGGGGTGGCGGGGTCTGCGTTCGGCTTCACCATCGTGCCGATACCGGCATCGGTGAAGACTTCGAGCAACAACACGTGCGGGATCCGGCCGTCGAGGATGTGCGAGCGACCAACGCCGTTGCGGACTGCGTGGACGCAGCTCTCGACCTTGGGGATCATCCCCCCGTTGATGGTGCCGTCCGCCATCAACGCGTCGAGTTCGTCGGGTGTGGTCTGGCGGATCAGGCTGGACGGCTCGTCGACGACTCTGCGAAGGCCTTCGATGTCGGTGAGATAGACGAGCTTCTCGGCGCCCAGTGCCTCGGCGATCGCGCCTGCGACGGTGTCGGCGTTGATGTTGTAGGCCTGTCCGGACAGGTCGCTGCCGATCGTCGCGATCACCGGGATCAGCTCCTCGTTGAGCAGCCGGTTGACAATGGTGGGGTTGACATCGGTGACATCGCCCACGAATCCGAGCTCCGGATCACGAGCCGATGCCACGATCAGGCCGGCATCGGCTCCGGACACCCCTACCGCAAGCGGGCCGTGGACGTTGATCGCAGCGACCAGCTGCGGGTTGACCTGCCCGACCAAGACCATCCGAGCGATGTCGACGGTCTCGGCGTCGGTGACGCGCAGGCCGTTGCGGAACTCGGTGACCTTGCCCAGCCGCTTCATCAGAGCGCTGATCTGTGGGCCGCCACCGTGGACGACCACCGGTCGCATCCCGACCGCATGCATCATCACGATGTCCTGCGCGAACAACGCAAGTGCATCACCGTCGGTGGCACCGGCGAGCGCGTTGCCTCCGTATTTGACGACGACGGTCTTGCCCGCGAATCTGCGGATGTAGGGCAGTGCCTCGACCAGAACATCGGCCTTGAGCGCAGGTGTCGAGCCTGGAGCGACGAGATCGCTCACGGGTACACACCAACCGATGTGAGGCCAGTGGTCTCGTCGAGACCGAGCGCGACGTTGGCCGCTTGCACGGCACCGCCGCTCGCACCCTTGGTGAGGTTGTCAAGCGCGCACAGCGCAATGACGGTGCCGGTTCGTTCGTCATAGCGAGCCGTGAGATGCGCTGCGTTCGAGCCGAGCGTGGCCTTGGTGGCCGGCGACTCCGTGCGGACAGCAATGAATGGCTCTCCCGAATACGCTGTAGCGAGTGCAGCGATCAACGAGTCGGTGCTGACACCTGCGCCGACGACCGGACGGGCATAACACGTCGCGAGGATTCCGCGGTTCATCGGCGTGAGGTGCGGGGTGAACAACACTTGGGCTCCCACGACCTGCTCGATCTCGGGAGTGTGACGGTGGTCGAGAAGGCCGTACGCCTCGAAATTCTCGTCGACCGTACAGAACATGCTGCCGTGCTTCAGCGCTCGGCCGGCACCGGTGATGCCGGTTGCGCTGTTGACGATGATGCCGGTGGTTTCGATCAACCCTTGGTCGACGAGCGGCTGGAGCGCAAGGCTCGCAGCGGTCACATGGCAACCGGGTGTCGCCACGAGGCGTGCACCCTTCAGTTCAGTGCGGTACAGCTCCGGCAGCCCATAGACCGCTTCGGCGAGCAACTCGGGTTGGTCGTGCTCGAATCCGTACCACCCCGGATACAGCGAGGCATCCTTGAGCCGGTAGGCGGCGGACAGGTCGACGATGCAACCGACCTTGCCGATCAGTTGCGGTGCAAGTGCCATCGAGGCTTCGTGAGGGAGCCCGAGAAACACGAGATCGAGGCCGACAGCAGTGTCCAGGTCGAATTCACTGAAGACCAGATCCGGGTAGTGAACCGCAAGCGACGGGTAGAGGGAAGCCGCACGAGTGCCCGCCTGTGTGTCGCCGGTCGCGACGACGACCTCGTAGTCGGGATGTTGGGACGCGATCCGTAGGAGTTCGACCCCTGTGTAACCGCTTGCGCCGATGATGCCTACACGAACCATAGACGCATGATTATACATACCTGTGCATGATCATGCAACGACTGGAACCGCACGTTCAGGTGCAACAGAATGTCGGTCGTGGATCTCGGAGACATGTCGATGCCATCGACCAAGGGCTCGTTGCTGGTGGCCGTGCCATTGCTCGACGACCCCAACTTCCACCGAACAGTCGTGTACATGCTCCAGCACACCGACGACGGTGCGCTCGGACTGATCATCAATCGACCGTCGGAACTGGACCTTGTGCCCGGCCTCGACTCGTGGATGGACGAACTGGCGCCGCCGCAAATCGTGTTCGACGGCGGCCCGGTGCACGCGAACACCCTGATCGCGATTGCTTCGATGACCACCGCCACGTTCGATACGCTCGAATCCGACGGTGTCACGGAGGGATTCGCACCGCTCGATCACGGCCTCGGAACGGTCGACTTGTCGCTGCTTGCCAGCGACATCGCCGAGAGCTTGCAACACCTCCGGGTGTTTCGCGGCTACAGCGGATGGGGCCCCGGACAACTCGAGGACGAGATCAGCGAGGGCTCGTGGCTCGCCATTGCCTGCGAGGCTTCCGACCTGTTCACCCCCAACCCGTTGGGGCTGTGGCGCAATGTGTTACGCCGGTCCGGCGGCCGCGAGGCGCTGCTCGCCGACGCCCCCGACGACCTCGCCTGGAACTGACTCCACGATCAGGCGCGCAGGGTGGCCAGCTTCTCGGTCGCCTTGATCACCTTGGAGCGCACCTCACCGACCTCGGCCTCGGTCAGGGTGCGGTCGAGTGCTTGCACGCGCAGCCGGTAGGCCAGGCTGCGCGAACCCTCGGGCACGCCTGGGCCGCGGTAGATGTCGAACAACGACACGCCGACGAGCAGCGCTCCTCCGCCTTGACGAATGGCCTTCTCGATCCGCTCCGCAGCCACGGTGTCAGCTGCGACGAGTGCAAGGTCGAAGTCCGACGACGGATAGCGACTGGTCGGCTTCCACTGACTGACCTTCGGTTCGACCGAGAGCAGACGGGACAGGTCGAGTTCGAGCCAGGCAACGCGCTCGGTGACGCCGAGTTGTTCGAGCACCTTCGGATGGATCTCGCCGACCCCACCGACGACATCACGGCCGACCGACAGCGTCGCTGAACGCGTCGGGTGGAGACCGGCCGGTATGAGCGATTGATCGACGCGTGCGCCGAAACCCATCGTGGCAACGAGTTCCTTCCAGATCGTCATGGCCGCAGTCGCATCACGACCGGCGAGTGCGATACCGAGTGACTCGTACTCGGGCGGGAGGTCGCTCGAACCGTCGCCCTTCGGGTAGACGTGGCCGATCTCGAACAACGACACACCGCTGCTGCGGTGGGACTCGTTGAACGCGATTGCTTCGAGCAGCCCGATCCGCAGTGATGGTCGCAACACGTCCTGACCGACGATCAGCGGGTTCGTGATCCGGATCCCGTCCGTCGACAACCCTGCGGCGACGAGTTCGTCGGCGCTGAAGAATGTGTCGGTGATCGCCTCGTCGAGCCCGAGTCCGAGCAACACCTGGCGCACCATCCGTCGCCGCTGCTGGACCGGGCTGAGCCGGCCGTGCATAGTCGAGTTCGGCATCGCTTTGCCGAGCTTGGGATAGCCATAGTGACGAGCGATCTCCTCGATCACGTCGATCTCGGCGATGCTGTCGGGACGCCACGACGGGAGGCTGACCGTGAGCGTGTCGCCATCCATCGATGGAGCGGGATCGACCAGGTAGCCGATCGGATCGATCAGGCGGGCGATCTGTCCGCCGAACAGTGAGGTGCCGAGGATCCGGTTGACCTGGCTGACGCGAACAGGAACCGGGCGATGCTCGGAAATGATCGACTCATCGCGGACGTCCACCGCTCCATCGTGGACGACGAGGTCCGGACACGTCTCGCCGAGCAGTTCGATGAACCGCTGTTGGGCGCGGGGCATCCCATACGGGTCGACACCGCGTTCATTGCGCCCCGATGCCTCACTCCGGATACCGAGCCGGTTCATCGAGCGGGTCATCCCCGTCTGTTCGAAATGGGCGATCTCGAGCGCAACCACCGTGGTCCGGTCGGTGATCTCGCTGTCGAGGCCACCCATCATGCCGCCGAGTCCGATCGGCGTGTCGTTGGCGTCACAGATCAACAGATCGTCGGAGCTCAATGCCCGGACGGTGCCGTCGAGTGTCGTGATCGTCTCACTCTCGCGTGCCAACCGGATCCGAAGGCCGCCACCGCCGAGTGTGTCGAGATCGTAGGCGTGGTTCGGTTGGTTGAGCTCGAGCATCACGTAGTTGCTGACGTCGACGACGTTGTTGATCGGACGCATGCCCGACGCGATCAACCGACGTTTGATCCAATCCGGCGACGACGTGACGGCGATACCGGAGAGGACGATCGTGGTGAATCGGGTGCAGCGGTGGCCGTCGACGAGGTCGACCGACGCTGATCGCTCGGGTCCGTTCGGAACTGCCGCTTCGGAGACAGGCGTCAACGCCACGCCCCGATGCGCTCCGAGGTCACGTGCGATTCCGCGATGCCCCCAGCAGTCCGGGCGGTTGCGGGTCAGGTCGATGTCGAACACGGTTTCGGTTTGCAGACCCAGGGCGTCACCGTAGGGCACGCCCAGCGGCGTCCCTGCGGGAAGGATCAAGATGCCGGAGTGGTCGTCACCGAGCCCCAGTTCGCGAGCCGAACAGAGCATGCCCTGAGAGTCGATCCCGAGGATCGGACGCGGTTCGATCTCCCGTCCGTCGGGCATCACGGTGCCAGGCGTGGCAAGCGGGATGACGTCGCCGGCTCGCATGTTGAACGCTCCGCACCAGACGTGACGCTCGACCCCGTCACCGGTGCTGACGAACACCCGGTGCACTTTGGCCGCGTCAGGGTGCCGCTCGGTGCGCAGCACCTCGGCCGTGACGACGCCGTCGACGGTGGAGCCGACATGCAGGACCTCTTCGATCTGCATCCCCAACTGGGTCATGTCGGCGGCGAGTTGCTCGACATCGTCGCCGACGGGCGCGAGGTCGTTGAGCCAGGAGAGAACGATCTTCATGGTGGTACCTGTTCTTGTCCGGGTCTCAGAACTGCTCGATGAAACGGATGTCGTTGCTGAACATGTCGCGGAGGTCGTCGACGCCGTGGCGCTCACGCGCCATCCGATCGATGCCGAAACCGAACGCGAATCCGCTCCAGATCTCGGGGTCGAGACCACCGGCACGCAACACGTTGGGGTGGACCATCCCACAACCGCCGAGTTCGATCCAGCCACCGTCAGGCCGCTGGATGTCGAACTCTGCCGACGGTTCGGTGAAGGGGAAGTAGTTGGGACGCAAGCGGCTGTTGAAACCGGCACCGAAGAAGGCCTTGGTGAATGCATCGATCGTTCCAGCCAGGTGAGCCATCGTGATGTTGCGATCGATGACCAATCCTTCGATCTGGTGGAAGACGGGCATGTGCGTGGTGTCGGGAGTATCGCGGCGGAACACCTTGCCAGGCATCACCATGTAGATCGGGGGTTCGATCGTCTGCATCACCCGAATTTGCACCGGCGAGGTGTGGGTCCGCAACAGCACACTGCCATCGTCGCGATAGTCGGTGAACATCGTGTCGAAGCCGCTACGGGCGGGGTGGCTCGGCGGCATGTTGAGCGCCTCGAAGTTGTAGAAGTCGGTCTCGACCTCCGGACCCTCGGCAATCTGAAACCCGAGACCGATGAAGACGTCCTCGAGCCGTTCCCAAGCCTGAGTCGACACATGGGCATGTCCGCGTGTGGGCTTGGCGGTGACCTCGGTGAGGTCGATCCGCTCGGCGGCGATCTTGGCATCGAGCGCCGCTGACGCGACCCGTTCGCGTTGCTCGGCAAGCGCAGCACCGACCGATTCGAGGGCGGCGTTGATTGCTCGGCCGACCGTCTTGCGATCGTCGACCGGGAGCGCACCGAGCCGGGTCTTGAGCGTGGCAAGCGGACCCTTCTTACCGAGCACACGAGCGTCGACGGCGCGCAGTTCGTCGAGCGTGGTGACAGCGGCGACATCGGCGAGGGCAGCTTGGTGGGCGGCGTGGACATCGGCGACCACGCCGGGAACTGCAGCGGGAGAACTCATCGGGGAACCTTTCTGAACCTTCGACTGAACCTTCGATTGACAGAGAACCAGAACGATGCGGGAACGATCCCCGAGTCCGGCATCATCTGCGAGCGTCGATCTAGTGAAGCCCGCGCTGGCGAGCCGCTTCGAAGACGACCACCGTCGTCGCCATCGCGACATTGAGACTCTCGGCGCGCCCGACATGCGGGATCGTGAGCCACGAGTCGATCGGCAGTTGCGGATCGACACCGTGGGCTTCGCTGCCCATCACCAATGCGAACGGGCTCGCCAGATCGACAGTGGTGAACGGCGTGCCGGTGTGCGACGACGTGCCGAGGAGTGGGAGATGGAGGGCTTGCAGTTCGTGCAGGGCGACGTCGGCGATGACCGGCACATGGAACAGCGCACCCGCTGACGCCCGCACGACCTTGGGATTGTACGGGTCGACCGAACCAGTGACGAGAACGACGCCGTCGACGCCGGCGGCCTCGCACGACCGCAGGATCGTGCCGAGGTTGCCGGGATCGGAGATGCGATCACAGACCACCACGAGCGGCTTGGAAGTGAGATCCGACACCCGTTGATCGCGCATCCGCACGACTGCCATGACCGGCTGAGGCGCTTCGGTCGAGGCCACTCGTTCCATGACGTGTGGCGCCAACTCGTGGACGACGGCGTCGGAGCCGGGCACCGGGTCGGCGCCGGGAGAGACGAATTGGGCCTCGATGTGCCAGCCCGCAGCAACGACTTCCTCGACGAGGATTGTTCCCTCGACGACGAACGCACCTTCGTCCCAACGCGCACTGCGGCGCCCCAAAAGGCGCCGCAGCCGTTGGACAGCAGGGTCCTTGAAACCCAATTGCCATGCCATGCGAGTTGTCAGTCCAAGCCCTCGGGGCTCAGGCCAGCGCGGCCTTCGCAGCAGCGACGAGCTTGCCGAATGCATCGATGTCGTGCACGGCGAGATCGGCGAGGATCTTGCGGTCGACTTCGATCTCGGCAGCATTCAGGCCAGCGATGAAGCGGCTGTAGCTGAGGTCGTAGATCCGGCAGCCGGCGTTGATCCGCTGGATCCAGAGACGGCGGAATTCGCCCTTCTTGGCCCGACGGTCGCGGAAGGCATACTGCCCGGACCGCATGTTCTGCTCGTTGGCGAAACGGGCCGAACGGCTCCGCATACCGTAGTAACCACGGGCCTTCTTCAGTGTTGCCTTGCGGTGCTTACGAGCACCGACCGCACGCTTGACTCTTGCCATGACGTGAATCCTTTCCTTCTGGCCGCTAGTCGGCCGTTGTGACCCGCTCGGGTCGTCGTCAGTTCTTGTTCGTCACCCAGGCTGGGTGGCAGGTGAGGGTGTGAGAATCAGCGCTCGCCGAGGAGGCGCTTGATCTTCTTGGCATCGCCGGGGTGCACGTTGACCTCGCCGGCGAGGCGGCGTGTGCGCGTTGACGACTTCTTCTCGAACAAGTGCTGGCGGTTGGCCTGCAGACGGCGGAGCTTGCCCGTTCCCGTCTTCTTGAACCGCTTCGCGGCCGTCTTGCTGGTCTTCATCTTGGGCATTGGAGTGTCCGGTTTCTAGCTGGCGCCTCGCGGCGCTGTTGAGGGGATTGGTCAGGTGTCGGATTCGACAGTGGCCGTCGGGGTGGATTGCTCTGTTGCTGCCGGAGCGGCGGGTGGAGTTGCCGGGGCCTCTGTTGCCGGGGCCTCTGTTGCCGAGGTTTCTGTGGCCGGGGCCTCTGCTGCCGTGGTTTCAGTGGCCGTGGCTTCTGTCGCCTTGGTTTCTGTCGCCTTGGTTTCTGTCGCCTTGGTTTCAGTGGCCGTGGCTTCTGTCACCGGGGCTTCGGCGGTTGCCTCGACTTCGGATTCAGTTGTCTCGGCGGCCGAAGTGGATTCGTCGGCCTTGGGTTCGCCGGGTGAGCGTTCCTTCTTGACGGGGGCCTTCTTCTCCGGAGCGAGCACCATTGTCATGTTGCGGCCTTCGAGCCGGGCCTGAGTCTCGACTTTTCCGAGACCGTCGACCTGGGTGATGACGCTGTCGAGCAAACGTGAGCCGAGTTCCGGGTGGGCCATCTCTCGGCCTCGGAACTGAAGTGTCACCTTGACCTTGTGGCCTTCGGAAAGGAACTCCTGCATGTGCCGGATCTTGGTGTCCAAGTCGCCTTTGCCGATCTTCGGGCGCAACTTGACTTCCTTGATCGAGACGTGAACGGTTTTCTTCCGCGACTCTTTGGCCTTCTGCGACTCTTCGTAACGGAACTTGCCGTAATCCATGATTCGGCAAACGGGTGGACTCGCCAACGGGGCAACCTCGACCAGGTCGAGGTCGAGTTGGCGCGCCATCTGAAGGGCTTCGGGCAAAGTCTTGATACCGACCTGGCTGCCGTCCGCGCCGATCAGACGGACCTCACGCGCACGGATGCGCTCGTTGTACCTGGGCTCGTTCTGCTGCGGCGGTGCTATGGCTGATCACTCCTGTGCAATGGGCTGTTCTCCCTGGTGGTTGTCGTCGAATTCCGACGCAAAGCCAAGGAACGAGCAGCCACGCCCTCGCACGGGAGCGGATGTTTCGGTGCCATGACCCGGTCGCACGCATGCGTGGCCGGGTGGGGGTCGTTGCACGAATGCACCCCACTTCGCCTCAGTTGTCGGCCGGTACGCTAGCGCACGTGTCAGAAGAAACCTCGATCGACCCGCAGAACGATCACGCCCACCACCAGGACAACGGCCATGACCATGACGAGGTCGAGACCCAGGTCGACGACGCCTTGGGCGCGATCGCCGATGTCCGCCGGCAGTTGGCCGAAGTGCCCGCCGAAGTCGTCGTCACCAACCATGTGATGGGCTTGTACGAACTCGCTGCAATCCATCTCAGCGCCGTACCTCCAGATCTCGTCCAAGCAGCGCTCGCAATCGATGCCGTGGGGTGCCTTGTCGAGGGTCTCGGCGACCGGCTCGGCGACGACGCAGCCACGATGCGCGACGCGCTCGGCAACATTCGGATTGCATTTGTCCAGATCAAGAACCAGTTCACGGCGCAGCGAGGTGATGCGCCAGTGGCTACCGCTTCAGGCGAGGCGGGCGAGGTGGCGCACGGCTGAACCGCCCGTAGCGGGCAACCGTCACCCGGCCCCTGTCGCACCTGACGTCTTCGGCCTGCAACAACGCGATCTGCTCTTGTTCGTGACCGGGCACCAGCCGACCGGTGGAGTTCACCACCCTCCACCAGGGCAGATCGTCGTCGGTGATGGCGAGAATGTGCCCGACGAGCCGAGACTGCTTGGCGAACCCCGCATCGTGTGCGATTTCACCGTAGGTGACGACTTCGCCCTCGCGTAGCGAACGGATGACAGAAATGATCCGTTCGAGCCGCTGTTCAGGATCGACGGGTCGCGTCGGCTTCGCTTGCGCCACGGTCAGGCGGGACGGATGTCCCCCGCCTCGCGGCGGCCGAGTTTGAGCAAGGCATCGAACGACACCTTGGTGCCGACTGCGATGGTGCGACTGCCGTCGGCAATCGAGACACAGTGGAACGGGAACATGGCTGCACTGTCATCGAGCTGGATCTCACCGAGCCCTCGTGCCTCGTCGAAGTTGGTCACTGTTCCGAGAAGTTTGTCGTCGTCGTTGATCTGGTTGATGGCTGTCACTGCCTATCTGATGGTGGGGGTTGGTTGCCCAATGTGAACGTTGCGCTGTTCGATCGGTCGCTTTCAGGCGATGATCTTGGAGATCGGGAGTTCGAGGATGCCGGTTGCGCCGGCGTCTTTGAGAGCGGGGATCAAGGTGTTGATCTCGTTCTTGGCGACCACGGTCTCGATTGCGAAACCACCGCCATGAGCCAGTTCGCTGACCGTCGGCGCCTTGAGAGACGGAACGAGCGCGACGACCGATTCGAAGTTGTCGCGTGATACGTTGAGCTTGAGCAACACCCTGCCGCGGGCATCGAGCGTGCCCATCAACAGGGTCATCAGCTGGTCCATCGCGTGTCGCTTGTCCGGATCGGCGAACGCCTCGCGGTTGGCGATCACCTCGGTGTAGCTGATCAGGATCGTGTCGATGATGCGCAGACCTGCGGCGCGCAGCGCACGACCGGTTTCGGTGATGTCGACGATGACATCGGCAATGTCGGGAATCTTGGCCTCGCTGGCGCCGTACGAGAGCCGGATGTCTGCGTCGATGCCGTGTGTGGCGAAGTACCGCTTGGTGAGTTCGGGATACTCGGTGCTGACCCGCACGCCATCTTTCAGGTCAGCAATGGCGTTCACTGACGAGTCACCGCCGACCGCGACGACAACTTGGATCGGTAGCGCTGTCGCCTTCGAATATTTCAGCTCGCCGAGGCTTTCGACATCGCTGGATGTTTCTTCGACCCAATCCCGACCGGTGATGCCGAGGTCGAACAGACCCTCTGCGACGTAGCTCGGGATCTCTTGCGGACGCAGGATCCGGACCGAGGAGATCCGTGGATCATCGATCGTAGCCTTGTAGTCGACCGCCGAGTTCCGCCGAACCGGTAAATCGGCTGCCTCGAACAATTCGAGGGTCGCCTTCTCCAACGAACCCTTTGGCAACACCAATCGCAACACAATTTCAGGATACGAGTCCGTCGCGGCGTTCGGGGCATCCAATCACATCTTGTCCGAACGCGATGGATTCAGTGCGTGGTCGGAGCGTCGGCCAGAAGGCGAACAGCGTGTGGGAGAATGTCGATGATCGCGCCGAGTTGTTCGACGCATCCCTTGGGGGAGCCGGGGGTGTTGCAGATGATGGCTCGGCCGGCGATGCCGGCGATACCACGGCTCAGGCGCCCGAGCGGGCTGATCAGCCGCATTGCTTCGGCAAGTCCAGGAGCTTCTCGTTCGATCACCAGCCGAGTGCCCTCCGGTGTCTGATCACGCGGCGCAAACCCGGTGCCGCCCGTCGATACGATCACGCCGCTGAATCCGGCGACCATGGCTCGCAGCGCAGCAGCCACGTTGTCGACGCCATCAGCGGCGACCTGATGATCGATGACGTCGTAGCCCGCATCCCGAAGTTGTTCGACCAGCGCACGTCCGCTCGCATCGTCACGGGTTCCGTAGGACACCCCGTCGCTGACCGTGAGGACTTTGGCGAGCAGTGGTGCGGTTTCGTTGGTCACGTGACGCAACGGTAGCGAATGATGACCATGCCGTCGGTGTCCGCGTTCTGTGGCAGCAATCGAAATCCCTTGCCGAACGGCTGCCACGGATCGTCGACGCCATCGACGATGACCTCGAAGCCATCGGGGGTCGGGTGGTCGATCGACTCCTCCGAGGTGATCGTGCAGACGCTGTAGACCAGCATTCCGCCGGGCTTCACGAGCGGAGCCGCGGCGACGAGCAGACGGCGCTGGATCGCGACGAGATCGTCGATGTCGTCCGGCCGGATCCGCCACCGAGCGTCAGGTCGTCGGCGCAGTGTGCCGAAGCCGCTGCACGGCGCATCGATCAGGACACTGTCGAAGCTGCCCGGAGCGAACGGCGGCGCGGCGCCGTCGGCAACGACGACGGGCAAGTGGTAGCCGAGTCGATGGGCATTGTCGACCACCAGTGCAGCGCGGTGGGCCTGCAGGTCGGCGCCGACCACGAATGCGCCGGATGCCGCCATCGAGGTCGCCTTGCCGCCCGGTGCGGCGCAGATGTCGAGGATGGTCTCGCCGGGTTGGGCACCGACGAGATCGGCCACCCACTGCGAGCCCAGGTCCTGGATGTAGCCATCGGGGCGCTCGCTGACGAGCGGGGGCTCGTTCATGCACTCGAGTGCGGCCAATGCTTCGAACTCACCGAGTTCGGCCGTGAAACGGTCGACGATCCAATCCGGATAGCTCAGCCTTTCGGCTTCGTCACTCCAGACCATTGGAGTGTCGGCCACACGGCGCAGGACGGCGTTGACGAAACCGCGAACCTTCGGATGGGCGAGCTCGACGGTCTCGCCCACGGCTGCGTGGCGGGCGACGCCGGCGAAGACGAGTTGATAGGCGCCGAGGCGAAGCAGCGTACGGATGTCGGGGTCCGGCTCGGTGAGCACGAAACGTTCGACCAGCGCCTCGCACGAGCGACGCATGCGGGTCGTGCCATACACGAGTTCGGTCACGAACCGGCGATCCTGCTCGTGCAGCGTGCTGCGCGACAGCATCGCCGGCAGGACGAGGTTGGCGTAGGCGCCCTCGTGATCGATCCGCAGCAGTGCGTCGTAAGCGACTTGGCGAGCGGTCTGTTTGGGTTGCGGCTGCCCGAGGGCTTCTGGACCGGGACGATTGGTCGGACGTCGCCGAATTTGCTGTGATCGGGGTTTGTTCATTGCGCCTCTGCGTTCGTTGTCCCGACGTGCTCGCCGAGTCGTGGCTGAATCCCGTTGGCCCAGCTCTTTGCGTCCATCTTCGGTTTGCCCTCTGGCTGCACCACATGCAGTTCGATCGCTCCCTGTCCGGCGCCGATCCTCAGCGAGCCGGTGTACACGCCGGGATCAGCGCCGGCGAAGTTCGCGACCACTTCGTCCCCGGCGACCGGAGAGGCAGAGATTACCTTGAGTCGTTTGCCGCGGAACGTCGTCCACGCAACGCCCAAACGGACGAAGCGATCGATCACCACGGCCGGCTTCGACCAGTCGATCTCGAATTCGGTCGGGTCGAGTTTGGCGGCATACGTCACCTCCCCCACCTGTGGAGTCGCCGGGCCGATGCCGGCCGCGAGGTTGCGCACGAGTTGCTCGGACCCGATCTCGACGAGAACATGTCGGAGTTCGTCGGCGGTCTGTGAAGCACCGATCGGCACCTCGACGACATCGAGGATCGGACCGGTGTCGAGCCCCACGTCGAGCTGCATCAGGCACACACCGGTGGTGACGTCTCCGGCGAGCAACGCCCGCTCGACGGGCGCAGCGCCGCGCCATCGTGGCAACAACGAGAAGTGCAGGTTGACCATCGGGAGCTGCTCGAGGATCGGCTCGCGGATCAATTGACCGAACGCGACCACGACTCCGAGGTCGGCACCGACATCGAGCGCGTCGGCCACCCGATGGCTCACCGGAATCAACAATCGTTGAGCAGCCGCTTTGACCGGCGATGGCGCGGTGTCACTCCCTCGACCTCGTCGCTTGTCGACCCGAGTCACGACGAGCGCGACATCGAACCCTGCGGCCACCACTGCTTCCAGCGGTGGCACGGCCATTTCCGGCGTGCCGAAGTACACGATCCGCTGCGGCCGACCGGCCGGCAGCGGGGCGAGCGAGGTCATCGAAGGCGCAGGCGGCGTGGTTTCGCCTTCGCCTGTTCGTCGAGGATCTGGCCGTACTCGGCCAGTGCTTGCTTGCGCTGCTCGGGCTGCATACGGTCGAACATCAGCACACCGTTGAGGTGATCCAGCTCGTGCTGGAACAGACGACCCATCAGCTCGTCCGCCTCGATCTCGATCTCGTCTCCCTCGAGCGTCAGCCCTTTCATCAACACAGCGTTCGGTCGCAGCATCTCGACGTACAACCCAGGAATGCTGAGGCAGCCTTCGTCGTACACCCATTCACCGCTGCTCTCGACGATCTGTGGGTTGATGATGACCATTGGTTCTTCGTCGATCTCCCACACGAAGATCTGCTTCTGGACGCCGATTTGCGGTGCTGCGAGACCGATGCCGCTGTCGCTGGTGTAGAGCGTGTCGAACATGTCATTGACGAGGCGAGCGACCTTGCCGTCGATCTCTGTGACGGCAGCGGCCGGAGTTTTCAGGACAGGATCGCCATAGGTTCGGATTTCGTAGGCCACACTCACAGGCTACCGATGAACGGCGAACGGCAATCCTCATGAATGCTCCGATGAACTCCGACCACGAACACTCCACGACACAGGAACACTTCTCGACCCCCGATCCGGCCGCTGCCAGTCATCCGGTGACGATCAAGGTCGCCTTGCCGGAAGGCACGATGCGGCTGACGACCGATCGCGGCGTGTTCAGCCACGGCGCGCTCGACCTCGGCACCAAGGTGTTGTTGCTGAAGGCGACCGCCACCCCAGCGAACGGCAACCTGCTCGATCTCGGCTGCGGGGTCGGGCCGATCGCGATCACGCTCGCTCGCCGGTCCCCCGCTGCAACCGTGTGGGCGGTCGACGTCAACAATCGTGCGTTGCGGCTGTGCTGCGACAACGCACTGGCCAACGGAGTCACCAACGTGAGGACGTCCACGCCCGAACAGATGGATGACTCGATCCGTTTCGATGGCATTTGGAGCAACCCGCCGGTGCACATCGGCAAGCCGGCGATGCATGCAATGTTGCTGCTGTGGCTCCCCCGCCTGGCCGACGGGGCTGCGTGCACGATGGTGGTCCAAAAGCACCTCGGGTCGGACTCGTTGCAATCGTGGCTCACCGAGCAGGGTTATTCGACCGAGCGGATCGGTTCTGCGAAGGGCTACCGAATCCTCCGTTCGGTCCGCGCCGCACCGACAACTCCCGAAGAGCAGGCCCGCGCAGCAACCACCCGATACCAACCCTGACGGCTGTTTCGTGACCGACCGGGCGGACGGCGAACATCCGCCATCGCCGGGTCACAGACGGGGTGGGTCGACTTCGATCCGGAGACGGGAGCCCTTCGGACGGGGATGGTTGGCGATCGCGTCGCCGAGGACCTCCCACGACGGCGCCCGCAGCAGCACGTTGCCATCCAGGTTCGGGGCGGATTGTGCGCCGAACTCGGCGAGACCGGCGGCGTAGTCTTCAGCGCCCGTTCCGCTGACGATTGCGATCGCAGCGGCCGGTGGAAATCCGAGAGCGTTCCGACGAGCGAGTTCCTTGGCGACCAATCGACCGGGATCGGAGTGCAACACCGCATCGAGCACCTCGTGGCGGGGCAGGAACGTCTGCACCAGTACCCGGCCCCCGCTCGCTCGTCCACCGACCATCCGCGCCGCGCGAGCGAGCAGTGTCATCGCCTGTTCGGTCGCTCGGTACCTCGGTGCGAGCAATTCGGCATCGAAGTCGAGGAACGCAACCGTGTCGGCGCGAGGGAGGCGGTGCAGCACTGCCTCCGTGCCGATGTACACACCAGCCGCCGCGATCGGCTCGTGATCGGAATCCTTGCCGCTCACCGCGACGACCGGCCGTCCTGCGGCGGCCTCGAGTTCTTCGCGCAGTCGGGTGATGCCGATCCGCAGGTTGGCGAACGCACTGCCTCCGCACGATTGACACACCGGCGGCCGAACCGTGCCGCATCGCGAGCATTCGAAGTGGCGGTCATCGCGTTGCGAAACGGCGGCTTCGCACTTCTCGCAGCGTTGCAGTGACTTGCATCGTCGGCAGGCGAGCAGTCGCGATCGACCGGTCGAGTTCAGGACACACACCACGGTCCGGTCGACATCGCGCAGTTGGCGGATCAATGCCGATGTCGCCATGCTCTTCTGCCACGGCTCGTCCTTGGTGCGGTCGACGATCTCGATGATCGGCCATCCGGCACGCTCGTTGTTGACCGATGGTCGCAGCACACGCTCGGGCGGGAACCCAGCGATCGCCGTGACGGTGGGGCTCGGTGACACGAGCATCACCGGAATCGAGGCAAAGGCGGCGCGCTGGATCGCGACATCGCGCGCGTGCCAGGTCGGTTGCCGTTCTTCTTGCAGGGCCTCGTCATGCTCATCGAGCACCACGATCGAGCGCATCTCCCGACACGGCGCCCACACAGCGGCACGGGCACCGATCACGACGTCGACCCCACCAGCAGCCTGGGCCCAATCGGTCGGCATCAGCGCCACCGTGCGGCCCGAGCGACGGAGACGGTTGGCGAGCAAACGAGCAGCAGACACCGACGGAACGACGACGAGGGTGGGACCGAGCCGGCAGGCGGCCATCACCACCGGCAGCGGATCATCGACCGGAGGGAGCCGCAGTACGCCTCCACCGTTGGCCAGCAACTCCCCGGCGCGTCGATCGACGGGCTCTGGCACCGGACCACCGTGATTGGATCGAGGGAGACTCAGCACGGCATTGGCCGGTGATGCTGTCACGAGGAACGGACGAAGCCGGCCGGCCCACCGGCGCCCCGCCCATGCTGCGAGGCGAAAGATCTCCTCCCCGGGCCCGACTCCGGTGACCTTGGCGATCGGCAACAAACGATCGATCGACACGGCAGGATCGGGAGGGCCGAGGGCAACGACCCAGCCCCCGACACGGCGACGGTTGAGTGAGATCCGCACGAGCGTGCCGATCTGCACCCGGTCGCTCAGGGCATCGGGGACGAGGTAGTCGAAATGGCGATCGAGCCCGGTGAGGTCAGGGACCACCCGAGCGACGAGCACGGGGTTCAGACGCCGATCGCAGCCTTGAAGTCGGCCAGCCTGCTGACCTGCTCCCAGGTGAAATCGGCGAGGTCACGGCCGAAGTGGCCGTAGGCAGCCGTCTTGCGGAAGATCGGACGCTTGAGGTCGAGGTCACGCACGATCGCACCGGGGCGAAGGTCGAACACCGAGCGGACTGCAGCTTCGATGACTGCTGGGTCGACCGTGTTGGTGCCGAACGTCTCGACCAGGATGCTGACCGGGTGAGCCATGCCAATCGCATACGCGACCTGCACTTCGCAACGGCTGGCGGCACCGGATGCAACGACGTGCTTGGCGACCCACCGTGCCGCATACGCAGCCGAACGGTCGACCTTGCTCGGGTCCTTGCCGCTGAATGCGCCGCCACCGTGACGGCCCATGCCGCCATAGGTGTCGACGATGATCTTTCGGCCGGTCAGGCCGGTGTCGCCATGTGGGCCACCGACGACGAAGTTGCCGGTCGGGTTCACGTAGACGGCGTAATCCTGATCTGCGAACGCTGCTGGAACCATCGGACGAATGACCTGCTCGATGAGGTCGGGCCGAATCACGGTGTCACGATCGATGCCATCGGCGTGCTGGGTACTGACCAGGACAGCCTTCAGCGCGACGGGCTTGCCGTGCTCGTAGTCGAATGTCACCTGGGTCTTGCCGTCGGGGCGCAGATATGGGACGGCTCCGCTCTTGCGGACCTCGCTGAGCCGCTCGGCAAGTCGGTGGGCGAGCCAGATCGGGAGCGGCATCAGGTCCGGGGTCTCATCGCACGCGTATCCGAACATCATGCCCTGGTCGCCGGCGCCCTGAGCATTGATGGTGTCTTCGCCGGCCTTGCCGCCGCGGAACTCTTCACTCTTGTCGACACCCTGGGCAATGTCGGAGCTCTGCTCGTCGATGCTGACGATGACGCCGCAGGTGTTGCCGTCGAAGCCATACAGCGCGTTGTCGTAGCCGATGTCCTTGATGACCTCGCGGGCGATCTTGGGGATGTCGACGTATGCGCTGGTGGTGATCTCACCGGCGACGACGCACAGGCCGGTCGTCAGCAGGGTCTCGCAGGCAACGCGGCCGTTGGGGTCTTCGGTGAGGATCGCGTCCAGCACGGCGTCACTGACCTGGTCTGCCATCTTGTCGGGGTGACCCTCGGTCACGCTCTCGCTGGTAAAGGTCCACTGGCTCACTGCATTGCTCCGTGTTTGTTCTGGCCGGTTCGAGGCGGTTTCTTGCGGTCTGGGAAATCGTTGATGGAAATCGTTGCGTCCGGTGAGGACGCGGCGAGCCGCTCAGGACACGATGTGTCCGTTGCGAATCTCGACAACACAATCGAGCACCGCACGTGCGATCGACCGTTTGTCAGTGAGGGTCACGGTTACCATCTGGGAATCGGGCCGAAGCAAGCTTACGGCATTCGTGTCATGTTGGAACCCGACTCCGCTCGCACTCACGTCGTTGGCGACGATCAGATCGAGGTTCTTGCGGCGCAGTTTGGCATCGGCGTTGGCGACGAGATCGTTGGTTTCGGCGGCAAAGCCGACCAGCACCTGCCCGCTGCGCTTGCGCTGACCGAGGCCGGCCAGGATGTCGGGGGTCGGCTCGAGCAGGATCTGAGGGATGCCATGCTCCTTCTTGATCTTGGAGTCGGTCGGGGCAGCGACACGGAAGTCGGCAACAGCAGCGGCCATCACGATGACGTCGGCCCACGCTGCGACCGACTCGACGGCTTCCTGCATCTGGGCAGCGGTCTCGACCGTGACCAACTCGGCGCCAACCGGCGTGGCGAGTTCGACGGTGGAGATGAGGGTGACGGTTGCGCCCCGAGCGAGCGCTTCGGCGGCGATCGCGTAGCCCTGTTTGCCGCTGCTGCGATTGGCAATCACGCGCACGGCGTCGATCGGCTCGCGAGTTCCACCGGCGGTGACGACGATCCGTGTACCGGCGAGATCCTGTTTGGCAAAGACCTGATCGATTGCCGCCACGATGCGCTCCGGCGTCGCCAGCCGACCCTGACCGCTGTCGCCACCGGCCAGACGCCCGACGTCGGGCTCGACGACGAGGACACCCCGGCGACGCAGGACGGCGAGGTTGTCCTGGACCGACGGGTGCTCCCACATTTCGGTGTGCATCGCCGGACAGACGATGACCGGTGCCCGAGTTGCGATCAGAATGTTGGTGAGCAGGTCGGTGCTCAGCCCGATCGTGTACGCCGCAAGCAAGCGGGCAGTGGCCGGCACGACCACGATCGCATCAGCCGATTGGCCCAGTCTGGTGTGAGGAATCGCCGACGCGCCATCCGACGCGTTGCGCTCGAAGTCCCACAGGCTCGTTTGGACCGGCTCGCTGCACAACGCTGACAGGGTCGTGCGGCCGATGAAATGTTCGGCTGCAGCGGTCATCACCGGGATGACGTGCGCTCCGGCATCGACCAGGCGACGGCAAACCTCGACGGCCTTGTACGCGGCGATGCCGCCGGTGACACCGACGACAATGCGCTTTCCGTTGACGTGCAACCCGCTCGACGCGAGCATTCGTCGGCTCGTTCGCTCGGGTCAGCCGGCGGCGTCGGCCTCTTCGGGCTCGCCGGCTCCGATGGTGTCGGGGACGACGATGGCGATCGGCATGATCTTGTCGGCCGCAATCTCTTCGAACCCGATGCTCAGCGGCTTGCGAGCAACAGAGGAGACCTGGGGCGGCACGAGTGCGCCACCGCTCTCACCGAGATGGTTGAAGTAGGAATTGATCTGACGAGCCCGGCGGGCCGCAAGCGTGACCAGACTGAACTTGGAGTCGACGCGACCGAGCAGTTCCTCGATCGGCGGGTTCATCATGGTGTCGTTGGTACGCGCCACGGGCAGCGATCCTCCTGTGTCGGAACCGGGTGAACCCGGTTGAGAAGCCGGGCAAGCCTAACGGCGAGAGCGACGCTTTGGTTGGATGACGAGCCGATGACCGGCGGATGCTCAGACTGCGGACTTGCGACGGCAGGCGTCGACGATCTGCAGCATGTCGTTGATCGTCGTTTCGAGATCGTCGTTGATAACGACGAAATCGGCCAGTTGCATGCCGATCGGCTCTTCGTCCTCGGCTTTCTGGAGCCGCTCTTCGACCTTTTGGTCGGGGTCACCGCGGCCACGCAGGCGGCGCTCCTGTTCGGCACGCGAGGGGGGTAGAACGAAGATCAACACCGTTGACGGGTCGAGCAGTTTGACCTGCTGGGCGCCGTCGACCTCGATCTCGAGCACGACATCGCGGCCGTCGGTGGATTCGGGATTGGGGGTGCCGTAGTAATTACCGAGGAACTCGGTCCACTCCAGAAAACCATCAGCCGCGATGCGCTCTTCGAACGCGTCGCGGCTGGTGAAGACATACGCATCGTCGGCTTCGCCATTGCGCTGACTGCGGGTTGTCCAGCTGCGACTGAGCCATAACTGCGAGTCGTGCTCGACGAGCGCCTTGACGATCGTGCCTTTGCCGACACCGCCTGGACCGGAGACAACCAGAATCAGTGGTGCGCTCGCAGGAGGAGTGCTCACCTGACTGAACGTCGTCTGCTGGTTCAAACGCTGTGCGGTCTGCGACTACTTGCCGAGCTGGTCCAGCAGCGCGATCTTCTGCTGGGCACCGAGTCCCTGCACTCGACGATTGTCGGCGATGCCGATCTCTTCCATCACCTTGCGGGCCTTGACCTTGCCGACGCCCGGGAGGGACTCGAGCAGGGAAACCACCTTGAGCTTGCCAACGGTGGAGTCAGTGGATTCGAGCGCCTCGCTGAGCGAGACCGAGCCGAGCTTCAACTTGGTCTTGAATTCAGCGCGGGCGGCACGGGCGACGGCGGCCTTCGCAAGGGCGTTGGCGCGCTGTTCAGGGGTGAGTACGGGAGGTGTTGCCATGGGCCAAGTCTACCCCCACTCACCAGCACCTCCGGGGATCACCCCTGCTCGCAGGCGGCGACACGAGTCACCGCAGGGTGTCTGTCAACTCGGCAAGGGAGCTGATACCCTCGCTCGCCGCCCAGGCCCGCAGTTCGCCGAGCACGACCCACGGGGCCTTCGGATCGGCGAACGTCGCCGTGCCGACCTGCACCGCCGCAGCTCCCGCGATCATCAATTCGGCGGCGTCCCAACCGCTCGCCACGCCACCGACACCGATGATCGCGAGGTCGGGCAACGCCTCGCGGACGTCGTGAACGATTCGCACTGCGACGGGATGGATCGCTCGCCCGGACAGTCCACCGCCGCCATTGCCGAGCGCCGGTCGTCGGGTGTGCGGATCGATCACCATGCCGAGCACGGTGTTGATCAATGTGACCGCTTCGGCCCCGGCCTCGTGCACGGCGGCAGCAACCTCGACGACCCGGTCGGTGTTCGGGCTGAGCTTGGCCCACCGTGGCCGGCCACATGCCACCGTCGCGGCGATCACACGTGCGCTGAGATCGGGATCGTGGGCGAAGATGCCGCGCCGGCCTTCGAGGTTGGGGCATGACAGGTTGACTTCGACCGCGATCACCTCCGGCCCGGCGTCGGCGAGCAGCGCGGCAGCGGCGGCGTAGTCGTCGAGAGTTCGGCCCCAGATGCTGGCGACCACCCGTGCCCCGGTTGCATGCAGCGCAGGTAACCCATCGGTGAGCCAGCGTTCGACACCAGGACCCTGCAGACCGACCGCGTTGATCATCCCGAGCGGCGTCGGATGCACACGCGGCGAGGGGTTACCGGCCCATTCGAAGCTTGCCAGTGACTTGGCGACGAATGCGCCGAGATCACCGAGGTTGCCGTATGGCGACAATTCGAGGCCGTGGCCTGCTGTGCCGGACGCGGTCATGATCGGATTCGGCAGCGTGATCGACCCCACGGTCACAGCGGTGCTGACCGTGGACACGTCGTGGACACCACGCTGCCGGCGCTTCATCGGGCGTGATATTCCTGAAGGGTCCTGACCTCGATTGCCTGGTTGGCATGTTCGGACAGACCCTGCACGGCAGCGAGAGCAGCCGCGATGGTGGTGACCGAGCTGACCCGGTGGACGTTGGCGGACTTGCGGATCTGCTCGCCGTCGGTGCGTCCGCCGCGACCCTGCGGGGTGTTGATCACGAACGTGACCTCGCCTGCCGCGATGAGATCGACAGCAGTGACGTCGGCACCTTCGCTGAGCTTGCCGACGAGTTGGTCGACCATGATCCCGAATCGGCCGAGATAGTCGGCGGTGCCGCTCGTCGCTGCGATTCCGAGTCCCATCTCGCGCAGCCGCCTGGCGACGACGATGCCGGCCGGCTTGTCGCCGTCAGCAAGCGACAAGAACACCGTGCCCGAAGTCGGCAGCACCGTGCCGGCCGCAAGTTCGGCCTTGAAGAACGCCTTGCCGAACGTGGCGTCGATCCCCATCACCTCGCCGGTCGAGCGCATCTCGGGCCCGAGTGCGGTGTCGACTTCGGGGAACCGGCTGAAGGGCAACACGGCTTCCTTGACACTGACGTGGCCACCGGTGACGGGCTCAACCAGAAGACCTTCGATCCGCAGTTCGGCGAGCGTTGCTCCGAGCATGACCCGGGTGGCAACCTTGGCCAGGGCCACGCCGGTGGCCTTGGCAACGAACGGCACGGTGCGGCTGGCGCGCGGGTTGGCTTCGATCACGTACACCGTCGTGCCGAGCACGGCGTACTGCACGTTGATCAGGCCGCGCACGTCGAGCGCCGAGGCGATCGAGCGGGTGTAGGCCTCGATCACTTCGACCACCCATGCCGACAGCGTCTGCGGCGGAATCGCACAGGCCGAATCGCCGCTGTGCACGCCGGCTTCTTCGACGTGTTCCATGACGCCACCGATCAGCACCTCGCCGGTGTGGTCGCGCACGGCGTCGACATCGACCTCGGTCGCGTCTTCGAGGAACCGGTCGATCAGGACCGGCCGCTCGGCGGAGAGTCCGCCTTCCTTGCCGAGACTTCCGTAGCCGCTGAGCTCGGCCATTGCCCGAGCGAGGTGATTGCGATCATGGACGATCTGCATTCCCCGGCCACCGAGCACGTAGCTCGGGCGGACGAGCACCGGGAAGCCGACCGTGTCGACGATCTGCAGTGCTTGTTCGAGATCGAGCGCCGTACCACCCGGTGGCTGCGGGATCCGCAGGCTCTCACACAACACGGCCCACTTCTCCCGGTCCTCAGCGAGGTCGATCGACTTCGGCGAGGTGCCCGCGATCAGCTCGACCGGCAATTCGCCGGACAACTTCAGCGGTGTCTGTCCACCGAGCGACACGATCACCTTCGGGGCCACTCCCCCGCTTGCCGCGGTCTCGGCCGCGATCACATTGAGGACGTCTTCCTTGGTGAGTGGTTCGAAGTAGAGACGGTCGCTGGTGTCGTAGTCGGTGCTGACGGTCTCGGGGTTGCAGTTGATCATCACGGTCTCGAACCCGGCGTCGCGCAGCGAGAACGACGCGTGGACGCAGCAGTAGTCGAACTCGATGCCTTGACCGATCCGATTCGGACCCGAACCGAGGATGATCACCTTCGGTTTGTCGCTCGGGCGGACCTCGTTCTCGTCCTCATAGGTGCTGTAGTGGTACGGAGTCTCGGCGTTGAACTCGGCTGCGCAGGTGTCGACGGTCTTGTACGTCGGCAACACGCCGGCCGCTTCGCGAGCGGCACGCACTTCGGTCTCGGCGGTGCCCCACAGGTATGCGAGTTGGGCGTCGCTGAAGCCGAGCCGCTTGGCCCGCTTCCACTGCGGCCGGGTGAGTTCGGCTCCGGCCAACTCCGACAGCGCCTCACGCTCGTCGGTGATGATGCTCATTTGATCGAGGAACCACGGGTAGACCTTGCAGGCCTCGTGGATGCGTTCGATCGACACCTTGCGGTGGAGCAGTTCACCGATCTGGAAGATCCGATCGGGTGTCGGGATGCTGATCGAGTGCAATAGCGCATCGTCGGATTGTTCATCGAACTGGCCCTCGGCGGGATCACAGTTGAGACCGAACCGGCCCTGCTCCAACGAGCGCAGGCCCTTCTGGAGGCTCTCCGGGAACGTGCGTCCGATTGCCATTGCCTCACCGACGCTCTGCATCTGGGTGCCGAGGATGCCGGTCGTGCCGGGCAGCTTCTCGAAGGCCCAGCGCGGGATCTTGGTGACGACATAGTCGATGCTCGGCTCGAAGCTGGCCGGGGTCATCTTGGTGATGTCGTTCGGGATCTCGTCGAGCGTGTAGCCGATGGCCAGCTTTGCGGCGATCTTGGCGATCGGGAAACCCGTTGCCTTCGACGCGAGTGCAGAACTGCGCGACACGCGTGGGTTCATCTCGATCACGACCTGTTCTCCCGTGGCCGGATTGACAGCGAACTGCACGTTCGAGCCGCCGGTTTCGACGCCGACTCGCCGGATACAGGCCAACGCTGCGTCGCGCATCTTCTGGTACTCGACATCGCTGAGGGTCTGAGCGGGGGCAACCGTGATCGAGTCACCGGTGTGCACACCCATGGGATCGAAGTTCTCGATCGAGCAGATGATCACGCAGTTGTCCATCCGGTCGCGCATCACTTCGAGCTCGTACTCTTTCCAGCCGGCGATGCTGGTCTCGATCAGGATCTCCTGGATCGGGCTGGCGTCGATGCCGTTGGATGCAAGTTGCTCGAACTCTGCCATCGTCGACGCGATGCCGGTGCCACGGCCACCGAGGATGTATGCCGGGCGGATGATGCACGGCAGGCCGATCTCGGCGATCACGAGACGCGCTTGGTCCATGTCGTGCGCAATCCCACTTGCGGGCACCCCGAGGCCGATCTCGATCATCGCCTGCTTGAACTTGCCACGGTCCTCGGCGGTCGAGATCGCTTCGGCGTTGGCGCCGATCAACTCGGGTGTGCCGGGAACTCCGACGAGGCCGCGCTCGAACAAGGTCATCGCGATGTTGAGCGCCGTCTGGCCACCCATGGTCGGCAACACCGCATCGGGCCGCTCACGTTCGATGATGCCGGCGACCACCTCGGGCGTCAACGGCTCGATGTAGGTCGCATCGGCGAAATCAGGGTCGGTCATGATCGTGGCCGGGTTCGAGTTGGCGAGGATGACGCGGTAGCCCTCCTCGCGCAGCACTCGGCAGGCCTGGGTACCGCTGTAGTCGAATTCGCACGCCTGACCAATGACGATCGGGCCGCTGCCGATGATGAGAATGCTGTGGATGTCTGTCCGCTTGGGCATGGCTCAGGCCTTCGTGTCTGCGTCGTCGGTGATCGCTGGATCGGGGTGTTCGCCGGCCGGCAGGCCAGCGACGCGCATCGGGGTCTCGCGCCAGATCTGGGGCTTGGCGCGCCAATCGGTGGGATTGCTCATCATCTCGTCGAACACACCGAAGAGATAGTTGGCGTCGTGCGGACCAGGGCTCGCCTCGGGGTGGTACTGCACGCTGAACGCCGCCTCGCCCTTGACCCACATACCCTCGTTGGTGTTGTCGTTGAGATTGACGTGGGTGACCTCGACCGCGTCACCGAGACTCTCCGCGTCGACGCAGAAGTTGTGGTTCTGGCTGGTGATCTCGACCCGCCCGTTGGCAAGGTGCATGACCGGGTGATTGCCGCCGTGGTGGCCGAACGGCAGCTTGTAGGTCGAGCCACCGAGGGCGCGGCTGAGCAGTTGGTGACCGAGACAGATCCCGAAGATCGGTACCTGTCCAACGAGTTCGCGGATCGCATCCACCGCATAGGTGACCTCGGCCGGGTCCCCGGGACCGTTCGACAGGAACACACCAGTGGGAGACATCGCCAACACTTCTGCCGCAGTGGTCGATGCCGGAACGACCGTGACCTCTCCGAGGGTCGCGAGATGGTCGACGATCGAGTACTTGATCCCGAAGTCATAGGCGACGATCTTGTGGCCGGCACCGTTGACGGTCGATCCCACCGTGTACGCCGCAGGCGTCGTCACCTGGGCGACGAGGTCGATGCCGTCAGTGCCGGGTTCGTTGACCGCAGCAGCCTGGAGGGCAACGAAGTCGGCCGTGCCGAATGCGCCGCTCATCGCGCCGGTGTCGCGGAGCAGTCGGGTCAAGCGGCGGGTGTCGATACCAGCGATACCGGCAATGCCGTACCGAGTCAGCATCGCGTCGAGGTGTTCGTCGGAGCGGTAGTTGCTTTCGCGACGGGCGAGATCGCGGACGATGACGCCGCGACAGAACGGCTTGCGCGATTCGAAATCGATCGGCGACACGCCGTAGTTGCCGATGTGAGGAGCGGTGAACGTGATGATCTGCCCGGCGTAGCTCGGGTCGGTCATCACCTCCTGGTAGCCGCTGAGAACGGTGTTGAACACGACTTCGCCGCTGGCTATTCCGCTGGGCGGAACGGCACCAATGGCCTCGCCTTCGAACATGCTGCCATCGGCAAGCACGAGTGCGGCCTGGGTGATACTCACGACTTCTCCTCCATCGAACCGTTCGCCATCACGGCGCCCAGCGGTCTGTTGCGTTGATCAGACGATTGCATGATCATACACACTTGTGCATAATTATTCATCTCTGGGCGACCCCGTCGACAACGACCGGTGCTCCGCGGAAAATCGTGTGGCGGACCTTGCCACGCACGGATCTACCGGCATAGGGGGTATTGCGACTCTTGCTCGCGAGACCGGCCGAAGACACCGTCCACTGCAGGGTCGGATCGAAGACCGTGATGTTGGCGGGCACTCCCGGCTCGATGTCGCGGCCGTGGCGATCGGCGACACCGGCGATCGCGGCAGGGCGCCACGACAGCAGCGCCACGATCTCCTGCAGCGGGATCTCCAGTTCGGTGATCGACAACGCGAGTGACGTCTCGAGCCCGAGCATGCCTGGCGGAGCCTGGTCGAGCGGCATCTCTTTCAGCTCGGGCGAGTGCGGCGCGTGATCCGTCGCGATCGCATCGATCGTGCCGTCGGCCAGACCCCGCTTCACGGCGACCACGTCGGTCAACTCTCGCAAAGGTGGGTTGACTTTGTAGATCGGATCGAATCCGCTGAGCATCTCGTCGGTGAGCGTGAAGTGGTGTGGCGCAGCCTCCGCTGTCACGGGCAGACCGTCGGCTTTGGCGGCTCGGACGAGGTCGACGCTCTTGGCAGTCGACAGATGCAAGAAGTGCACCGGGGCGCCGGTCAAGCGACACAGCTCGATGTCGCGGAACACCATCAGTTCTTCGGCGATCGAGGGCCAGCCAGGCACGCCGAGTCGGCTGCAACAGCCACCCTCGTGCATGACCGCCCCCTCGGTGAGCCGGCTGACCTCACAGTGCTGAGCGAGGGTGATGCCGAGACTCTTGCCGTACTCCAGTGCCCGCCGCATCAGCAGCGGATCCTGCACTCCGTTGCCGTCGTCGGTGAAGATCTGCACGCCGGCCGCATGCAGTTCGGCGAACGGCGCAAGCGCCTCACCGGCGCGACCCATCGTGATGCAGCCGCTCGGCAGCACCTCGCACAAGCCGGCCTGCTCCCCGAGCCGACGCACCATCTCGACCACCGCAAGGCTGTCGTGGGGTGGCTCGGTGTTCGGCATCGCAACGACAGCCGTGAAGCCACCGCGGGCTGCCGCCCGGGATCCGGACTCGACGGTTTCGGCTTCTTCCCGGCCTGGCTGACGGAGGTGGACGTGAATATCGACGAATCCAGGACTGACCATGCAACCAGTCGCGTCGAGAACCGTCTCGCCGTCCTCAGGGTCGAGCCCGGCGCGCACGTCGGTGACGAATCCGTCGATGATGCGCACGTCGGCGCGTTGTTCGGCGCGGCGATCGAGCACGGTGCCACCGGTGATCAGAACAGCTCCGCTCGTTCGGTTGTGAGTGTTGTTGTCGATCATCATCCTTCTCCTGCCAATCCGGATCCACTGCCGAGCAGGTCGAACAGCACCGCCATTCGCACGCTGACACCATTGGTGACCTGCTGGCCGATCACCGAGCCAGGCAACTCGGCCGGATCGACCGCTATCTCGACCCCGCGATTCATCGGGCCAGGGTGCATCACCAGGGTGTGCTGTTGCAGGCGATCGGCACGTTCGGGGGTGAGGCCGAAGCTCGCTGTGTATTCGCGCAAGCTCGGAATGAGCGCCTCGTGCATCCGTTCGCGCTGCATCCGCAGCATGTACAACACGTCGACCTTGGCGACGATGTCGTCGATGTGATGGACCACATCGACCGGCCAGCCCTTCAGCGACGGTGGCAGCAACGTGTTCGGCGCGACGAGCGTCACCCGTGCACCGAGGGCCGCGAACGCCCAGACATCACTGCGTGCAACTCGACTGTGCTTGATGTCGCCGACGATTGCGATATGCAACCCATCGAAACCATCGAGCCGGTTGAGCGCGGTTCGGATCGTGTAGCAGTCGAGCAGGGCTTGAGTCGGATGTTCGTGCCAGCCATCGCCCGCGTTGATCACGCTCGCCTCGGTCCAGCGGCTGATCTGCCACGGGACACCGCTCGACTTGTGGCGGACGACGAACGCATCGACGCCCATCGCGGCCACCGTCTCGATCGTGTCGCGCAGGCTTTCACCCTTGTTGACGCTGCTGGTACTGACGCTGAACGTCATCGTGTCCGCGCTCAGACGTTTGGCAGCAGTCTCGAAACTGAGTCGGGTGCGGGTGCTGTCCTCGAAGAACAAACTGACGACCGTCTTGCCCCGCAGCGCTGGCACCTTCGGGATCGGGCGGCGGTTGATTTCGGCCATGTGATCGCTGAGGTCGAGCAGATGGCGGAGGCCCTCGACCCCCAGTTCCTCGATCGAGCGGAGGTGTTTCACGACGACTCGCCGGTGCTGTCCGGCGTGACAGCCCGGGTGTGGATGACCACGCCCTCGGACGTGACCCGGACGTCTTCCTCACTACTGCTCGGAAGGTTCTTGCCGACGAAGTCGGGCCGGATCGGCAACTCGCGATGACC
>JBDSDH010000253.1:0-10211 GCA_039920665.1 Ilumatobacteraceae bacterium | reverse complement strand
GGGCCCTCACTGCTGAAGTCGGCCATCTGGCCGGCCGGTGCCAACGGGTACGGGTTGATGTACAGCGGATCTGTGATCGATACGGTCGAGCCAGCCGCAAGTTTGAGGCCTGGCAGAGCGGACACCGGAACCATCACTGCCGGGATTGGGGTGCCGTCACCTGCCATTGCCAAGGTGGATTCGGCACGATTCACGACGATGACGGCCGCGTAGCCTTGAGCGACGGCGCTGTGGATCTTCTCGCTGAAGGTGCACACACCGCGGGCGACGACTGCTACGGAGTCAGGGTCGGGTGCTTCGGCGACGTCAGCGGGGGTGCAGGCCATCGACAGGCCAGCGAGGAGAGGGATGCCAGAAGGACCGACACCATCGATGATGGCCACCGTGCCGAGCGGTCCGGTGGTGATGGCTCCGAATTCGCCAGGTGTCGCGTAGGCGACGCCACCTGCGCCGAAGGTGATGGTGCGGGTGACGATGTGCGGGACGGTGGCGGCGCCAGCGGTGAGCGCACGCTCGGCCGAGCCCGGTGATCCGAGCGTTCCGAAACCCGGCCCCTCGTTGCCTGCCGACACGGCCACGACCATGCCGGCGAGATCGAGGTTGTCAACCGCAACGGTGAGTAGGTCCCGAGCGCCGTGGGCGCCGCCGCCGAGGCTCATGTTGGCGACGTCCATGCCGTCGGAGAAAGCGGCCTCGAGCGCGTTCAGGATGTCTTCACTACGTGCGTTCGCGACCTCGCCGGGGAACACGTTGTAGTTGCCCAACTGCGCTGCAGGCGCAACGCCCGAGATCGTGTGCGAGATGCGAACCCCGTCGACCACAGCGGGTGTTCCGAAATCGCAGGCCACTGTGCCGGCCACGTGCGTGCCGTGTGTCCCGACTGCGGCGGCAGTGAGCCCAGCGACCTTGGCCTTGTTATAGAAAACTTTGGCGACGATGACCTTGTTGTTGGTGAGGGGGTCGTCCGGTGTGTTGTCACCCATGTCGTCGAAGCAAGTGTGGGTGGCCTCGATACCCGAGTCGATGATGGCCACCTGCACGCCACTACCTGCATTGGCCTCGCCGCCTGTGCCCCACGCTGTGACAGCATTGATCAGCGCAAGGTCAGGGTCGGTGTCGGTGGGGTAATAGAGGCCCTGGAAGTCGGCCGAGACCACCTGCGGGCTGCGACGGATCGTGTCAAGGGAGGTACCGTTCAGGTTAACCGCCACCGCGTTAAGCGCAATGTCGAATTGGCCGGTGATCTGAGCGGTGGGAGCGTTGATCTGCAGCCACTTGCGAAACGCATTTCGCTGTGAGGACAGCTTGGCGCGGTACGACTTGGTGGCTGCGCCATTGAGGTTCACCCGTGTACCGTTGCCGCGGGTCATGTTTTTGGCGGTGGCCACCGGTTCACCGGTGAGCACGACGAGGGCCGATGAGCTGTCGACGGTCGCTGTAATGGTGTCATCCGTGTTAGCCGCCGGCGTCGCGGAGGCCCCGTTCACGAGTGGGGCTGCGGCGACGGCCATGGTGGCGCACGCCACTAACAGCGCCGATTTCGACGTGCGGAGCTTCATCTGGTTCCTCCATTTGGAATGCCTGCTCCGTACTTCCTAGCACGTAGCGCGTACGCTCCGAAAGGGGGCGAGCAAACTTGGCGGCAGTGTCGTGAATGTGAGCTTCCCCCCCTTGGCCGGTCACGTTGGTTACGCGGCCGGGGTGGCCTGTGGTTGATGGTAGAGGGCTTCCCACTTGACTGGCGGGATGTGGCCGAGCGTCGAGTGACGACGTCGGTTGTTGTAGCTGTTGATCCACTCGAAGATCGCTCGTCGGGCCTCGGCGCGGGTCGCGAAACGGTGACGATGCACGAGCTCACGTTTAAGTGACGACCATGCCGACTCCGCCACCGCGTTGTCCCAGCACACCCCGGTTCTTCCGACCGATTGACGCATCCCGAGATCGGTCACGAGCCGTCGGTAGTCACCCGACATGTACTGGCTGCCGCGGTCACCGTGGAAGATGATCCCCGCAGTCCTGCCGCCACGCACACCGGCCGCCATCGTCAGCGCGTCAGCGACCAGCTCGGTGCGCATGTGATCGGCCATCGAGTACCCCAACCAGCGTCGTGAGCCGAGATCGAGCACCGACGCCAGGTAGAGCCAGCCCTGACCGGTCGGGATGTAGGTGATGTCACCCACCCACGCCACGTCCGGTGCACCGGGATCGAACTTGCGTTGGACCAGATCAGGCATTGGCGGGTTGTCCTCGGCAGGAATCGTCGTACGCACCTTGGCGGGCTTGCGCACGCCAACGATGCCGTGGACCCGCATCAACCGTTCCACACGCTTGTGATTGACGCACAAGCCGCGCTCGACCAGTTCCGGTGTCATCCGCGGTTGACCGTAGGTGCCGTTGAACTCTGCGTGGATCGCACGCCATGATCGTCGGGAACCCTTCGGCTGAGGGCAGTGACCCACTTGTAACGGGTCACTGTCCCGACTCCTTCACCCAGAAGGCCGTTGCTCGTTTGAGTAGATCTCGTTCCATCCGCAAACGGGCGTTCTCCTTGCGCAGCTCGACCAGCTCAGAACGGTCATCCCGGGTCAGACCGGCGCGTTCGCCGCGCTCGATCTTCTCCAAACGAACCCAGTTCCCGAGCGTGCCCTCACCGACACCGATCGCTTCGGCGACATCGACGATCCTGCGATCATTGTCGAGCACCATCGCGACAGCATCAGCCTTGAACTCTTCAGTGAACGACCGTCGACCTCTCGACCTGTCGTGCTTCTCCATCGTTGACATGATTACCTCCTACAGAAGGTGACCGGCTCAACGGGGGAGGCTCAGTAGGACGCGGGGGTCGGACCGTCGTCGCCGTAGCCCTGGCCGCGTGTGAAGATCACGAGCGCACGGGTGACGGTGAGCATCGGGCCGAATGACCGGCCATCGAAGCTGAACAGCATGTTCCGCTGGCTGACGAGATCGATGAGCTGCTTGAGCTTGTACGGGTAAGCGAAGTTCCACATGGGAACGCCGACGAGCACCCGGTCGGCCGCCTGGAACCGTTGGACGAGTGCCTCAATCTTCGTCCAGATCTCGGCTTCGGCCTCGTCCATGGTCGCGCCGGAAACACCTTTGTACTTGGCTTCGATTGCTTCGCTGTCGAAGTCGGGAAGATCTTCTGTCCACACATTGAGGGTGTCGACCTCGGCGTGTGGGTGCTCGCGGCAGTAGGCGGCGAGAAATGCGTCCGCAATCATGATGGACGCAGACTTCGAACCCCGAGGGGACGAGACGATATTGAGAACTCGCACGGTGGAATGGCGAAGGTCAGGCGCCGGTCGGCAAGAGTTCGGTGAATATGGCGACTGGTCCAGTGGCGATGCGAGTCTCGAAGAAGTTGAGCGGTGTGGTTGTCACGGGTGCTCCATTGATCGAAGAAGGTGTGCATGGGTCGGCACGTTGCCGCGTGGGGTCGGGGTTCGTCTGCAGCGGGGCTCAGGATAACTGAGTTCGACGGCTTGGTTGGGCACTGGGGGGCCCGGTTGATCCGGCGCAAGACGGCCTTGGCCATCTGCACGATCTGGAGCAAGTAGCTGCGCAGCCGTGTAGATCGCGAGCGGTCTCGTTCGTCAGGGGGCGTGAATATTCTTGAGCGGTTCGACTGCTCGCGCCGCGGTAGTCAGAATGGTCGCGTGGGCTTCCTGCGTTCAGTCGAGTTGAGATCCAGCCCTCCTGGCCCTGACGCCGGGCACCCGTTCGATGTGCCATCAATCCTGGCAATGGCCGAATGTGAACTCGTCGTTCGGCTCGATCCAGCCGTGACCGTGTTCGTTGGTGACAACGGATCGGGGAAATCGACACTGCTCGAAGCCATCGCCGTCAGCCAGGGAATGAACGCCGAAGGCGGCGCACGCGGCATGCAGTTCCAGACACGCGATGACACCGTCTCCATGCTGCACGAGCACCTGCGCGTGCTCCGCTCACCTCGCCCGCCAGACGACATGTTCTTCCTGCGCGCCGAGAGCTACTTCAACGTCGCAACAGCGATCGAGAACTACGGCCCAGACTCCCTGGTCCTGTACGGCGGATCGCCGCACGCAAAGTCTCACGGCGAGTCATTCATCGACTTGATCGTCCACCGATTCAGGCCACACAGCGTCTTCGTGCTCGACGAACCCGAAGCGGCGTTGTCGATCCACGGCCAACTGCAGCTTCTGGTCCGGATGCACGACCTCATAGCGCAAGGCTGCCAGTTCATCATCGCGACCCATTCTCCGCTGTTGATGGCTTACCCGGGTGCAACCCTCTACGACTTCACCGAAACCGGGCCAACGCCACAGGAGTGGGCCAACATCGACACCGCCGACTTCCTGGCACACCCGCAGGACTTTCTCAGCGAACTCCTTGACGGGAGTTGACATACATCGCCACCCGGTGGACCGTCAGCCTCGCGAACATTTCCGAGCGGGTAGCCGAGCACCGACGTGCCGATAGCGGGCGGGGTGGGAGCGACGCAGCGCACGTAGTTCTGATCGGCCACCCGGTGTACCCGGGAGGCAACAGCAACGGTGACGCGAGCCGCCATGCCAAATGTTCGTTCGTCCTGGCCACATCGAATCCGCGTCGCCCCGACGGCGCGCGCCGTGAGACGATTCGAATGTTGGACAGACGCGCGCCATCATGACCCATGACCCATGATCCAGCTCAGCGTTCGTCTCGCTCGCGAGCTCATGAACAATCGGTCGCCGTCGCGACCGGCAGCGTCGAGACCGGTGATCAGGCATTCATCGATGCACTCGACGACGAGTGAGACGCGGCGAGATCTGGCCTGCCTCTGAGCGAAGCGGATACGTCGGTAAACCGCGTCCGGTCGTGATCATCCAGGACGATCTGTTCGACGCGACCGCGTCGGTCACAGTGTGCGCGTTCACAACCGACGAGACCGATGCGCCGCTGTTTCGGATACCCGTCGATGCTGATGAGACGACGGGAATCCACCAGGCAAGCCGGCTCATGGTCGACAAGATCACCACCCTCCAGCGAACGAAACTCGGTGAGCGGATCGGCCACCTGTCAGATGAGGACATGGCCAGACTCGCCCGATCCGCCGTCGTGTTCCTCGGACTTGCAACCTCCTGAGGTCGCAAGTCACAGTGCACGTTCTCGAGCACCAGTCGTGTCACAGCTGCAGCGTTGCGAGGTTGTCGTCGCAACGAGCGACGTCGCGTGGCTGGCCCGATTCTCGAAAGCCTCGCCTCGCCTGGTCGAAGTGGAGGCGAGCAGCGACCCGATTGCCCTCGGCCACGCAGCGATGTCCACGCACCTCGTCGAGCGCGGCGTACCACGCAGGGAGTTGCATGACCACCTCGGCGAGCCATTCGCACGATGCTTCGTACGCAGCGAGCCGATCGAGCTGGCCGGCCTTCGCCAGCGCGATCGCAGCCGGTACGGCCAGAGTGATCCGACATCCGGGGCATGTCTCGAGTGGGCCGCTGACGAGTTCCTCTGCCTCGTCGACTGCGGCCAACGCGGCAGCGGGGTCGCTCGCCAGCTCGATACGTGACCCGTAGATCCGGTCGAGAAGGTGGAACCCCACATCGCTTTCACGGGCGACGGCCAGCGACTCGTCCAGTAGGCGCCGGGCGCCGCGCAGATCGCCCCGTGCGCCGGAGAGCTCGGCGAGGCGTTGCAACGAGAACGCTTCACCGGTCGCCGCACCCATGTCGTGGTGCATCTCGCGACCGCGGCGCAGATCGCGGTCTGCGTCGTCGAGTTGGCCGGACAGCAGCTCCGCTTCTCCGCGCAGGGTCGTGGCGAACGCCTGACCGCGAGCTGCGCCGAGCCGCTCGGCTTCCTTGGCGAACGCGTCGGCCCAGCGGATGACGTCGGGGTAGGGCCGCGAGCCGTAGAGCAGCCGTTGAGTGATGCACAATTGACCGTCGAACACCGAGACCGCCAGCTGCGGCAGGGAGTGAGTGTCGTGGAGGTCGGTGTGGAGGCTGGTGCGCAGCTCCCCCTGAGCATGGGCCGCACCGGCCTGCGCCCACGAGGCGACGACGATCGCCGCGGGATCACCGGCTCGGAGCGCAAGCTGGCGGCCCTCGGCTGCCAACCGGGCGCCGATGGCCGGATCGGCATGGCCCATCAGACCTGCACCGCAGTACGCGAGTGCCTTGGCCAACTGTGACTCGAGCCGTTTCGGTTCGGTGCCATCGACGACGCCCATGCCTCCTGCTGGATCGCCCAGCTTGACCATCGCGAGAGCCTGCAACGGTCGAAGCTCGTGCACTTCGTCGGCTGACGCGACGCGCGCGGCGTTGTCGTAGGCAGCGACGACTCGAGGATCACCCATCGCGTCGAGGGCAGCCGCCCGTCGCCGTAGTGCCTCGACATGGTCGGGGTCGTGTCGAAGCAATCGGTCGAGGTGCACGACGGCGGCGGGATAGCCGCCAAGACTGATGGCGTCGTCGGCGGCGCGGAGCAGCCACTCCGCCGCCCGTTCGGGCCGTCCCCCCTCCAGCCAGTGGTGCGCCACGGCCCCCGGTCGAGCGCCGAGCTCGGCGAGGCGGCGAGCGGCGTCACGGTGCACGGCAACGGCATGATGCGGCGGGAGCTGATCGGACAGCGTTCGCCTCACCAGATCGTGCGCGAAGCGGTACTGGCCGTGGCGAGCCACGAGAACTCCGGCGGCCAGTGCGGCGTCGAGGAGTCGCGTCAGTTCGTCGTCGGTACAGCCGGTGATGGCGACGACGGATGACAGGTCCAGAGGGCCGGCGATCAACGCAAGTCGCCGGAGCCAGGCGACGACATCGTCGTCGAAGTCGAGGAAGCGGCGGCCGATCGCATCGGCGAGTGAGGTGTGCAACTCGGCTCCGACGGGACCTGCTCGACACAGCTCCAGTGCAAAGAAGGCGTTGCCCTCTGACGCGGCGGCGAGTGCGTCGATGGAATCATCGTCGGCAGGGGAGTCGAGCGAGATGGCGAGCGCCCGAAGTCCGTCGCGGTCCAACGGTCCGAGGTCGAGGGTCGTTGGCGCTCTCTGCCGGGTGGCCTGGGCGATCGCATGTTGGAGCCCCGGACCTGCGGCCTCGGCTCGGTAGGAGAGCACGACGACGGGCCCTCCCTCGGCGCGCCCGGTCAGTTGCGCCAACACCCACAACGAGCTGTCGTCCGCGCGGTGCGCGTCGTCCACCACGATCACGACACGCTCGCCGGTGCCGTCGACCAGGCGCTGGACGGCTCCCAGCATCTGGTGACGGGTGAAGGCCACGTCGTTCGAGTCCGACGACTCATCGGCCGACGACTGAACGATCGGTGTCAGCCGTGACAGGATCGAACGTGCGCGGTCGTTCAGACGATTCGCAGTCGACGGGGTTCGAAGCAGCAGCTCTTCGATCACCGTTGCCAACGTGACGAATGCATCGTCCGGCTCGTCTGCGAGCACCAGCGCGGCGGCCCCTCCGCCCGCTCGCACTCGTTCGACGAGCGCTCCCACGAACGACGACTTGCCGATGCCGGCGGCGCCGCGCACCAGCACGAGCGAGCTTGCCAGCGGTTCTCTCACCACAGCGTGAACGGATGCCAACTCGTCCTCGCGGCCGACCAAACCGGGTGAAGGGGGGACGAGACCGTCGAGCGACGCGGCGTACAGTTCATCCGTCGCCGGTTGTGGCAGAACTCCCAGCTCGACCGATAGCGCAGCCCGCAGCCGTCCGTACACCGCCATCGTGTGATGACGGCGTCCGTCGGCGAGTGCCGAGCGCATGACTTCGCGAGCGGCGGCCTCGTCCAATGGGTCGGACTCGAGCAGGCGGTCCCATTGGCCCGCGATGCGCAACAGATCGAAGAAACGTGCGGCAAGCACCCGCCGCTGGTCGTCAGCCCACGCTTCGTATCGAGCCCCGGGCACCAGCTCGCCGGTGTAGAGGACTGCCGCAGCAGACGCCTGGAGCGGATCCTCGGCGGCGAGCGCGGCATCGGCAGCGGTGAGGAACGCGTCGGCGTCGACGGTCACGACGGCCTCGGGGAACAGCTGCACCTGGCCCTGGTGCAGCGTGACTGCGTCGGGGTGACCGAGCGCACGGCGGGCGTGGTATGCGGCCTTGCGCAGGTTCGCACCCCCTGCTGACGCATTGAGCTGCGGCCAGAGTGCGTCGATCACCTGGTCACGCGTCAGCCGGCGATCGGGCGCCAGCGCGAGCAACTGCACCAGCTCACCCGACCGACGGGTCGCAAACCGCGTCACGGTGACCCCGTTGTCCATCGCCACCTCGAACCCACCGAGGAGGCGGATCTCCACGTTCGCAGTCGTCATCTGTACCTGAGCCTTCCTGACCCGAAGTATCCCACTGCTGCGTCCCAGCTGTGCGAACTCCGGCAGGTCATTCAGCGACCGACCGTGGCACCACGGCACGCCCCTCGGCCACCCACGCTGCCAGTCCACCGTCGAGGTGCGCGACATCTCGGTATCCGAGGTCGTACAGCGCATGTACGACGAGTGCCGAGCGTGCGCCCGTGTCGCAGAAGACGACGACTCGACACCCAGGATGGAAGTGAGCGCTGCGGGCAGGGCCGTCGGGATCGGCGATGAACTCCACGACTCCTCGAGGCACGCTGATCGCACCGACGATGGTTCCGGAACTGAGTTCGTCCGGCTCGCGTACATCGACCAGCACCACATCGGAATCGAACAACTCTGCAGCCAGTTCGGCGGGCCGCAGGTTCTCGACGACGGCCTGTGCCAGCCGGACCTGAGTGTCGATCTGATGGATTCTGGGGGCGTGGGACATGCGTCAATCGTGGCGAGCGGCGCGTTCCCTGTCCGTTCCCGCAGTGAAGGTTGCCTCAGTGGTTCCAGGAACGTCTCGGGAACGCGGGCGGGCGCATGATCGCCACGATCGGCGGCACATCCAGCCACCCAACACCTGAGGAGAGTCCATGACCACCATCGAAGACCCCACCGTGAGGACAGAACCAGCGAGTCTGTTCGACCGAATCGGCGGCCGCGCCGGCCTCGAGAAGATCGTTCCCGATGTCGTCCAACTCCATCTGGAGAACCCGATCTGCGGCGAGCGCTTTCGTGCCGCGAAGAAGTCGCCCGACGAGTTGTCCCGGCTCGCGATCGAATTCTTCGCCACAGGTCTGAGCGGTGAGGCGACCTATGACGGCCTGTCCATGCCCGAGGCACATGCGGGTATGGGCGTGACGGAAGCCGAGTACATCGCCGTACTCGACGACATCCTCGCCGCGCTGCAACGACACGACATCGGTCAGCAGGAGCAGGCAGAACTGCTGTACATCGCGTACGGCTTGAAGTCGGAGATCATCGCGAAATGAGCACCCTCACCCCCACCACCAGGACCGAACAGGCGGCAGCCGCCGTCACCTCTCTCACTCCCGTCCAGTTCGCCACCGAGGCCGACGACGCGCACACCGTCGTCGTCGACCTGCGCGAGGTGGACGAACGAGTGGCGCACGGCAGCATTGCTCACTCGGTCCATGTGCCTCGCGGCGTACTCGAGTTCCGTGCCGACCCCACCCACGTCGGCCACGACCCCCGCCTTCGACCGGACCAACGGGTGCTGCTCTACTGCGCCGATGGCGCTCGCTCCGTGCTGGCCGAGGCCTCCCTGCGTCCTCTCGGCTACCACGACGTCGCCCACCTGCACGGAGGACTCGTTGCGTGGAGCGCAGCCCAGCTCCCACTCGTGGGAAGGATGCGCTCACCGTACTGATCCGGTCGTTTCTCGAGCCCCGCCGTCCGACGGGATGGTTGACGCCCGTACTGTGAGTTCGTTCGAGGTGTCCATGCCCGCCAGCATCGTTTCGACAACGACACGGATGTGAGCCTGAATCTGGGTTTTTCAGCACCCTGCTAATCGCTCGACGGTGGTGCGGTGCGTCGTACGTCGCCCCGGTCAGCAGGTATCGCGTGGGTCCCCAGGGGCGGTCCATCAATCGGAAGCTTCGCTACGAGCAGTTTCCCGCGTTTGATCAGTGTCGAAATGCGCCGTCGACCACAGTTCAGGGCGATCCGATCCAAGCTCAGTAGAGCCGCTGGTTCTCGTCGTCCAAGATGATTTTCTGCATCTCATCGACGGAAATGGAGAGTCCGCCGTGCTTCACCATGGTCTCGGCCAGGAGCAGATCATCGGAGGAAGGATCGGCGGTCACGTTCGTACTCGACCACAGCTCGGACCGGATGATGCACTTCGCACAATGGAAGT
>JBDSDH010000252.1:0-9193 GCA_039920665.1 Ilumatobacteraceae bacterium | reverse complement strand
ACTTCCATTGTGCGAAGTGCATCATCCGGTCCGAGCTGTGGTCGAGTACGAACGTGACCGCCGATCCTTCCTCCGATGATCTGCTCCTGGCCGAGACCATGGTGAAGCACGGCGGACTCTCCATTTCGGTCGATGAGATGCAGAAGATCATCTTGGACGACGAGAACCAGCGGCTCTACTGAGCGTTGGATGGGATCGTCCTGACGTTGCGGTCGACGACGCATTTCGACACACCGATCAAGCAAGGGAAACTGCTCGTAGCGACACTTCCGATCGATGGACCGCCCCTGGGGACCCACGCGATGCCTGCTGACCGGGGCGACGTACTACGCGCCGCACCGTCGGCGAACTCGCCCAGGTCAGGCTGGCTCGCAGGTCAGGTTGGCTCGTCGATGTGCCGGACGTAACGCGAACCCGGGCTGTAGCCGGTTCGGGCGTTGGCCGCCGGGATTATGGTACGCCGCACCAGGACTTCGGACCACTGCGCGGGCCGGGTCCGATCTCCGTTGATTATCTTGAGCATTATCGGGCATTCCCGGCACCGGTTGGATGGATCTCGGACTCGATTCGTTTACTACCGCACTCCGTTTGTCGACCACCGAACTGGACGCCTCGTAGCTTGACCGGGACTGTAGGGCGAGCACAGACCAGCGTCGCTCCGAGTCACCCACGACAAGAGCGGATTGGCCCAGAATGCGCCGATCTGCACGTCGCGCAGACACCCCAGCTGATGAACCTCGTACGCCTGGCTCGTGTCGGAGAGGGCTGGCTCAATGCGGGCTACGTTGTGGTCGTGGATTCACACAGGCGACGGCGAGCGGAGCGCGTGATCGGAGCCATCGTCGGCGGCGCGCTCATCATTCTCGGGATCGCTGAACTCGTTGTTCGACTCGACGAGGCAGGGTCGCTGCTCTTTTGGCTGCCAACGCTGTGGGGTGGCGGGGCACTGGTGCTCCTCGGTGTTTTTGGCAACGGGGGAAATGCGCGCCGGTCGGCGGTGCTGGTGACGCTCGGTGCGCTGCTTGGCTTTCTGCCAACAGCATGGACCGTACTGATTCCGATAATGTCAATCGTCCTCGTCGCGCTCGTGATCCAAGAGACCCGGACCACCCAGACACTTGTTCAAGGTGTATGAGTCGGCCTGGTGGAATCGTCGAGCCGCAAGTAAGGATCTCGCCGACTGGCGCCGGCGAGGACGTGAAAATCTGATTTCAGAAGGCAACGTTCGTGAGGTCGCGTCCGAGCCGCAACTTGCCACCAGTGATGTCGCGGCCGGGCTCATCGCAATGTTGGCTGCGGCACGCGCATCTCGCTCGCGTCGTTCAATCGGGCACGACCGCGAGCACATTCGCGCAGCCGATTCTATCGACCGCGCACTCGGCGTCTGGCGTACTCGGTCGCCTGATTGGTTGAGTCGGACCGGGGCGCGGTGTCAGCCTCTCGTGCTGATCCGTTTCCCCGGCCCGCGCGCCGGACCGGACGTGCAGCTTCCACCGCATCCGGCGCTCCACGAGCCCGTTGGGTTACGTGGCCGTGATCGTGTTCCATCCGTCCCACGGTGTTGGGATCTTCGTGCCCCGGTAGCGGTAACGGGTGACCGTGACTGCTCGGGTGTCGAAGAGCTCGACGCCGTCCTGGCCGAGCTGCCATCCGTCGTGGAAGTAGCGCCGGCGCAGGGTGTTCCAATTGGCTCGTCTGTGCTTGCGGCGGATCCATCGACCACCCGTCGCCACGCGCAGCGCGGCGAGCCGCTTGGTAGCGCCGGGCTTCGCGACGACTGCGTCGCGGAGGTCAGAGAATTTGGTTCGTGCCATCAGATCAATCCTTCCCTTTCGAGTTCGTGGATGCTCGTCGTACAGGTCATCGGCGAGCGGGACCGCCCACTCGTACCAATCATTCCAAGCACCCGTCTTGTCGCCACCGAGCAGCAGGATCGCTTGCCGTCGCGGATCGAAACAGAACAAGACCCGCAACGCACCACCCTTCGCGGCTCGGAGCTCCTTCATCGACTGGTGCCTGGACGAGTGGATTCGATCGACGATCGGCCGACCGAGATTGGGTCCACGTTCTGCAAGGACGTCAACTCGATCTGTGACGGCCTCTCGTTTGGTCATCGGTCAGAGTCGACCACCACTCGTCGAACTGATCGCCCACAAACATCAACAAGGCGTCGTCTGATTCCCCCCGGTAGACACCCGTGGAAGCTCACACTGCAAGTCGTCGGATGTAGGCCAGCGCACATCGCTGGGCCTGTCAGTCGTTAGAGCGGGTCGATGCTGGGCATCAGTTGCTCGATGAGGTCCGAGCGCTCGATGCCTCGCGAGTCGAGGTCCGCGAACGCACCGTTACACCGACCGGTCTTTCGCAGCAGGTTCGCCTTCAGCCGATCGTCTGGCCGCGAGCGGGTAGGTGCTCAGCCCTGAATGAGCGCCCGATCAACGAACGCCGATGCAAGCCCGTCGTCGTTGCCGTGTCGATGGCGCAGGTCGCCAGCTGATCACCGAGGGCTTCACCTTCGGGGGACAGCTGAGGGTCGCCTTGGCCACCTGCTCGAGCGATGTCGGCCACGAGTGACGCGTCCTCGTCGGATAACTGAGCGATCAGACCAACGACGCATTCCTCGTCGAACGCGTCATCCCCCGCTGCGGCGAGGTTGCGCAGGAACTCGATGATCGCCTTGCGGTCGTCACTGGCCGTTGCAGCCACCACGGAGATCTCGGTGTCACTGGGGACCTCGGTTGTCTGGACGGCGCTGACAGCACTACTGACTGCGCTCGAGATGGGTGGCTCTCTCCCCGATCCGTCCCCGAAGGTGAGACCGCACTCACCCGTGACGTACTGCACGATCGACGGCGTGAGCGTATGCGACGTGTCAATGGCGAGCTGTGTACCCTTCGGCGTGGACAACACAACATCGAGGTGTAGCCAGCTTCGCTCAGGAAGTGGATGTACTCGTCGTATGCGGCGGAATAGGTGGCGACATCGTCGGCGATGGAGTCCGGTGCGTTTCGCTTGGCTTGATGCTTTGGTCACCCGACGCATCTCCGCGTTCATCGCTGGCTTCTGGGCGATGTTCATCGACGTGTGCTGGGTCCACACGAGATCGAAGGTGTCGTCCTGGAACGGCAGGTCGAGTGCGTTCGCATACTGGATCTCGACCTGATCCGACATCCCGACCATCCGCCGACAACTCGATCGTCTTCCTCACGAGAGGTTACGCGACGTGCAGTCGCTCGAGCCGTCCGCGGCGCCGACCGACTCCACGTCTCGTGTGGACCGCCCATTCTGCTTCGATGTCACCTGGTCCCGACTGGCACTGTGACACTGGCGGTCGACAAGACCGTGGCGCCGCAGTCGTTCGTCGCCCGGTAGGTGAACGTGTAGACGCGGCCGGAGCCGACTCCCGACCGTTCGGCCCGGACGCGCACGGAGAAGGGTCCGTCGATGACGATGTCGTTGACGGTGTTGCCGTCGTCGACGCCGTCGTCCGCTTCGTTGGAGACCACCGAGACGAGTTCGATGAGTTGGACGTCGTCGGACCCATCCGGCGTGACGTTGATGCGGACGTATCGGTGGTTCGGCACGAGCAACAGGTTCGGGGTCACCGACACGGCAAGTGTCGGCGCAGGGCACAGCCCGACGAGCACGGGGTCGTGGTCCGAGGAGCGGTACGGGTCGGGAGCGTAGAACGAGCCCACCTGGGTCGCGCTCTTGAACTCCGCGTTGTAGTCGAGGACGATCGGCTCGTCGGCGTTGATGTGCCACTCCGTGACCCCAGTCACCTGGGGGGCGAGCGACCCGTTGGCGAGCCCGTGGTCGAGATACCCGGACTGGCCGCAGAACACGTACGAGTAGGCGCCGAGGCCGTTCTCGGCACGGATGAGGTTGAGGTAGCCCGCCGACTCGAACGCCTTGATCGGATCCTCCATCGTGTACGAGTTGAGGTCGCCGATGATCAGCACGTCCGGATCGCCACTGCCCGTCGGGTCCGTCGCCAGCCACCTCGCGATGGCGCGGGCCGCTCGTGTACGGGTCACGTTGCAGTTGCCCTGGCCGTCGCCCATATCGGGGTCACCGATCGCGTTGCAGTTCGAGCCCTTCGACTTCAGGTGGTTGACGACCACGGTGAAGCGGTCGCCGAAGGAGTCGGCGAACGTCTGTGCGAGCGGGGGACGGTTGAGGGTGTCGATGAACTCGGGATCTTCGGCGGTCGTCAGGACGTCGAACGAGCCGACCGGGGTGACATGCGCCGGCTGGTAGATCAACGCCACGCGGATGGCGTCCGTGCCGATCACACCGGTGTTGATGAACGCGTACCTGCCGGGCGCCGTCGCTGCGTTGAGACCGGCGACGAGATCTTCGATCGCACTGTTCGGCGTCGCATCGTTCTCGATCTCCATCAATCCGACGACGTCGGCATCGAGCGCGACGATCGCGCTGACGATCTTCGCCCGCTGACGAGCAAACTCGACGGCGGTCGTGGCCCCCCTGGGGGTGGGGAAGCCGCCGCCGAGGCCCTCGCCGTTGAAGTAGTTGAGCACGTTGAACGACGCCACCTGAGTACGTCCACCCACGTCGTCCGGAGACGCCGGGCGTGGGTTGGTCTCCTGGATCACGACGCCCGCCGGCGTCGGCTGGACCCGATAGACGCCGAAGCGCGCCTCGAGCACGCCGGTCAGGGCCGCCACGGTGTCACCGGAGCGCACCGTGTTCGTGGCACTCAGCCCGCCGGACGGGTAGATCACGACGGGCGGGTTCTGCGTATTGAGCGCATCGTCGAGCACGATCCGGCTGCGGTTGTTGAAGTCCTGCAGTGCGGCCGCGGCCGCGCCGGGCTCGACAACGGCCGTTGGCGTGTACTGGCGGCCGCCGGCCGACAACGTCAGTTCGCCGAAACGGCCGAGCGTGAACGTCTCCGTCACTGTGAGTTCGTCGACGAAGGCAACGCTCATGCCCTCGTAGCGCTCGAGATCGGTGACCGCGGCGACCGGCAGATCGACCCCGGACGGGGTGACGGTTGCCGCTGTCGCGCAGACGAGGACCCGGGAGACCGAGCTGATCTGGGTCATCCCGCCGAACTCACCGACGGTGCCGGTGACCCGAACAAGATCACCGAGATTCACGACAAACGACGAGTTGAATACGAAGATCCCCTCAGAGGTCGTCGCCAAGGCGTCGACGTCGGCGTCTTCCTCCTGTACGTGGAAGCCAGCAAACTGACCCGGGCCCTGGTAGTCGCCGACGATGACACCCTCGATCGAGTGGACGCCGGCAAGCGGGGTTGTCAAGCCGGTGCCCTGGATCGCATGGATCTTCGTCGCTGGGTCGCCGCAGATCGCGGTCTCGACGGTGGAGAACGTCGACGTGAAATCCGCTGCCATCGGCGCGACCGGCTCGTCGAGGTCGGTCACCAGCGACGCAACCACGGTCACGGTGCACGTCTGCGAGGCCGCAAGCGTGCTGACCGGATCGAGGACGAAGTCCAGCGGACCTCCGCTGACGGTGAGCGCGACAGCGCCACTCGTCGTGCACGACAGTCCGAACGCGCCTGCACCGGCAGTGACCGGCTCGTTGAAGCTCAGGTTGATGTTCGTGTCCCGGGCGACGCCGGTGGCGCCGGCGGCCGGTGACACCGCCGTGACGAACGGGGCGTCGCAGCTCGCCGTGAACGCACCGAGCCCATCGAAGGTGTCCGTTTCGAAGCCCACCCACGCGACGGCCGGATCGAACACATCGGTCGTGATCGTGTCGCCGGCGCACGCCGCGGGTCTGCGGCGGAGCGTGTTGTCGGCGGTGCTGGTGAGACCGGTCCCCCACTCCGTGCCGGGATCGAACCCAACTTGGCCAATGGAGTCGACGACGGCACCTCCTGTGGTCAGCACGACCGCGTCGTCGCCGTTGAACCAGCCAGCGGCGCTCGACTGGTCTGCCTGGGCAAGGATCGCTGCGCTCGCCGATGATTGGGCGAGCACGTACACGTCTCCCGCGCCGACGGTGCCGGTGAGTCCGATCGAGAGTGTCGACACGGGGCTGCCGTTGAAGTACATCAGGACCGCGTAGCCGGACGTGGCGAGGTTCACGGCGCTGCCAGTGCCGTTGTAGATTTCGAGCGCCTTGTTGTTGCTCGATCCCTCGATGTACTCGCTGAACACCATCCCGCCGATGTCGGCGGCAAGTGCGGTTGGCGGTGAGGCCGAGAGCGCGACAGGAAGCGCCGTCGCGGCGGTGACACCGATCGCGATCGCGATGTGTCGCAGCGGCCGGCGGCACCGGAGCGCCCGTTCGAGGACAAACGGTGCGGTGCTCATGGCAGCTTCGTGATCCTTCCCTCGATGACCGGCGTGATCGTGCCGAGGCCCTCGATGTAGTCGAGCAGGACGTCGGCCATCACCTCGCGCGTGACGCCTTGACCATCTCGGAACTCCGTGTAGAAGTCGCCGCCGGCGTTGACGAAGTCGTTCGTCGCCATCGTCAGGCTGACGGCGGCCGAGTTCAGAACAGGGGTGCTATCGGCGAGGGTGACTGCGACGACCCGCGACCCAGGTGCTGCGGTACAGCTGAACGAGAACGAGAACCCGGAGATCTGCGGAAACCGCCCATCGGCGCCGTTGCAGGTGACCGGGTTGATCTGCGACACGCCGTTCTCGAGTGCCGCCCACAGCTGGGCTCCGGTGACGCTGCGAGTAACTGCGGTGTTGCCGAACGGCAGCACGGTGTACACGTCGCCGACCAGGACGTCATAGGGCGCCGGGTCGGTGCGATCGAGCCCGACCGCCACGGGGACGTAGCTCGACGGAATCGGCGCACGAATGCCGCCGGCGTTGGTGAGCGCGATGTCAGTGCCATACGTCAGGCGTAACGAGTCGGCGATGAGGTTTCCGATCGCGACCTCACCGCTGCGCTCGACGTTCCCGCCTCGTGGGAACCGGCCGGCGGCATAGCCGATCTTCACGTCGAACACGGTGGAGAGCAATGCTCGATACGGGACGAGGAGCGCGACCACGGCCGGGTCTGGGGTGACGGCTGAAGCGAGGGGTGTCACGAACGCCGCGCTCTTCGCTGTCACCTTGCCAGTCTTGGTGTCGACTTCGATGTCGATGTCGGCGTAGGTGAGACCCTTCGACCGGTTCTCGACGACGAGAGCGCCGTTGTGCGTTCCGGTGTACTGGACGTCGGTGTGATCGCCGACGATCACGTCGAATCCCCCGACCGCGTCCGCAAAGTCGATCAATGGCCCCGTCGCCGCGCCGGTTGCGTCAACCCCTGTGACGCCCATGTGGGTGAGCACGACGGTGACCTGTGCCCCCGCCCGCTGCATCGCCGCCCTTGCCTTGTTCGCTGCCGGGATGGGATTCGTCGGCACCATCGTGCCGAAGTTGCCAGGAAAGACCAGGCTCGGTGCCTCCGGATTGGTGATCCCGACGACACCGACCTTGATGCCCCCGACCGTGTAGATCTTCCAGGGGAGCACGCCATCAAGGTTGTCCTCGAGGTTGCGCAGATTCGCCGCGAGGTAGTCGAAGTCGGCCAGGTCGACCATCGATTGCAGGTGGTCGACGCCACGGTCGAAGTTGTGGTTGCCGAGGCCATCGGCGGTGAAGCCCATCAAGTTCATCGCTTCGACGGCTGGCACTTCATTGAAGAAGCCGGACAGCGGCGGTGAACCGCCGAAAGAGTCGCCGGCGGTGAAAGTCAGCGTGTTCGGGTTCTCGACCCGCTCCGCCTCGAAGTACGACGACAGCACAGCTGCGCCACCGACACTGCCGACGCCCGACACACTGAGCGGGTCGAGCTGGGCGTGCCAGTCCGAGATGGTGACGATCTGGATACTCACCACGGGCCGTGGCCCGGCGTTGACGATCTGCGTGCCGATCGTTCCGGCAACCACTGCTGCCGCCGCACACAAACTCATCCAAGCCGATGACCGTCGAGTCTTGAACGTCTTCACACGTCCTCCTCATCTTGTTTCCTGCTTGAACTTGACGTTAGCAAACCATGCGGACGCCCGTGAACGACCGCAGGTAGGTGACGAGGCCGCATGGATCCCGTCAACAGGCGACGTGCTCCAGGATCAGTTGGTGGACGACTTTCGGCTGCTCGAGATTGAGGAAGTGTCCGGCATTTTCAATGATCGTCACGTGCACGGTTTCAGGCGCCGTCGCCGCAGCGGCCTCGGTGACGTCCACGCCGACGGCCCCGTCATTGCGGCCGTGAATGTACAACAGGGGCTGCGACGGCAGAGGTACTGGCGCGCCTTGCAACTCGGCGAGGGCCTGCGGTGAGAGCGTGTCGCGGTAGTAGCCGAGTGCCGCCTGCAAGTTGGCGCGATCTGCGAGGCAGGCCTTGGCACGGACAAGGTCCTCGCCACCGTCGAAACCGGGCGACCACGTCGCCCACAGATCGTCGATCAAAGCCAGATCCCCCGAAGGCACGACGACATCGGCGAGCGGGTGCTGAAAAAAGAACATGTACCACGACCGCTTGATCTGCGCGATGTTCGTGATCAGTGCGACAAGGAACACTTCACCGGGTGGCACCGCCATGCCGACGACCTTCGACCAACGGTGGGGCTCGGAGGCGGCGGCACCGTAAGTGACGGTGGAACCCCAATCGTGACCGATGATGACCGCGTCGCTGTCGCCGCCGAGCACTTCGTGGAGTGCGTTGGCGTCGGCGGCGAGGGTGCCGGGGTCGTACCCGCCACCTTCCGGGACCGATGACGGCGCATAGCCTCGAGTGAACGGTGCGACGGTTCGAAAGCCAGCAGCAGCGAGCTCGGGAATCAGGCCCCGCCAGGTGTGCGCCGAGTCCGGGAACCCGTGTAGGCACAGCGCCAGCGGCCCCGACCCCGCTTCCAAAACGAAAAGTCGACACCATTCGCAACAACGTGACCTGTGATCAACTCCGTCATCGCCAAATCGTAACCCGCTGGCGAATACAGCCAGATGCCCTCGAGCTGGCGTGGTCCGACGCCCAGGGCGAGGATCAGCAACGCGATCTGCGCGCGTGCCTCTCGAGGTTATGCGGGCCGATGCTCAGAATTGATCACTGTCGACGAGGGCGTTCTGGCGCACCGTCGCCGTCGGTGTGATCAACCGCTGCCGCACCAGACACCGATAGATCGACGACAACGTCGGCAACGGCGAGATCCCCTCCTGGCCGAGCTGATGCAAGATCGTGCGCTGACCCCCCA
>JBDSDH010000251.1:0-11706 GCA_039920665.1 Ilumatobacteraceae bacterium | reverse complement strand
TACCAGCGGCGGCCGGACCGGCGACGGCGGACGTAATGCCGGGCACGATCTCGCACGAGATGCCGGCTGCGGCGAGCACGATTGCTTCCTCTCCCCCGCGGCCGAACACAAACGGGTCGCCACCCTTCAGCCGCACGATTCTCTTGCCCTCGGTCGCCAGCCGAACAAGCAGATCGTTGGTGAACTCCTGGGGCACACCGGCACCGGGGGTCTTGCCGACATCGAACAGCTCGGCATCCCAACGAGCGAGGCCGAGCAGGTCGCGTCCGACGAGCGCGTCGTAGACGACGGCATCGGCTTCAGCCAACAACCGAGCCGCCTTGATCGTCAACAGTTCGTGGTCACCAGGACCTGCCCCCACCAGCGCTACATGTCCGGTGATCGACGCTGATCCCGCGCAATTTGCGTCCACGGAGTGCGAATGCGCTGCAACATCCAGGTGTGAGTACTCCGCGGACGCAGATTGCGCGGAGCGAGTGGGCGGCGGGGCGGGGGTCATTCGGCGGGGGGTCATTCCGTCACTGCGTCGGCGTTGCGACGACGCTTGACCACCGGAGACGGCAGCACCGTCGTCAACTGCTCGATACCGACTCGGTCGCAGTAGTCACCGAAGCTCTCGCGGTTGGTTCCGTGCGCGGCGTAGCTGGCGAACACCGGACCGAGCAGCGCCGGAATGTCGCTGAGTGCCACGTCGGAGCGGAGCCGCTGGGCCATCCGTTCGCCGCCCACCGCACCGCCGACGTAGACGTCGTAGTTGGTCTTGGTGCGGCCGACCACCCCGAGTTCGGCGTTGTACGGGCGGGCGCAGCCGTTGGGGCAGCCCGTCATGTTCATCCGGATCGACGTGCCACCGATGCCGGCGTCGACCAGGGTCTTGTCGAGCAGTTCGACGAATTGGGGCAGAACCCGCTCGGCCTCACCGAGCGCCTGGCCACACGTCGGCAGCGCCGGGCATGCGATCGACAGGCGTGCCAGCGCCGAGACATCTTCCGCCAGGGCGACCCCGTGGGCACGCAGCAAGTCAGTGACCTTGGGCTTGTTCTCCGTGGTGACACCGCTGACCATCAGGTCCTGGCGAGGCGTGACGTGGAACGACGAGATCCAGCCGGACTCGGCCAGGGCACGAACGGCGGCCCGGAGATTGACACCATCGCGGTCGACAACGCGACCCGACGGGATCGGCACGCCGAGGGTATGGGTGGTCGTGGTGGCGGTCGTCACGGGCAGCCATCCGTGGTAGTCGTCGGCACCGAACGACGGCAGCACGGGTGCCGGCTGGAACGACGCGCCGCTGCGCTCCTCGATCTGGGCCTTGAGCGAATCGACACCCATCGTGTCGATCAGGTACTTCAGCCTGGCTCGGTGACGGTCCTCACGGTTGCCGTGATCGCGCTGGGTGGTGACCACTGCTTCGACCACGTCGACAACCTGCTCCGCAGTCACCCAACCCAGTTCGCTCGCGAGCCGAGGGTAGGTGTCGTCTTCGCGCGACCAACTCATCCCCATCCCTCCGCCGGCGTAGACGACGAACCCGGTCAGGTCGCCGGACGTACCGCCCGACAACGTCGGCATCAGCCCGACATCTTGGCTGAACAGGTCGATGCTGTTGTCGCCCGGCCACGCCACGCCGATCTTGAACTTGCGCGGCAGATACGTCTCGCCGTAGACCGGCTCGAGATCCGGGCGCGGCGCGGCTGGCTCGGCGGTGACGGCCTTCTCGCCGTCGACCCACAACTCCCAGTAGCTCGTCGTCTGCGGTCGGAACCGGGCGACGAGATCGGCGAGCAGCGGTGCGATCACCGCCTGACGGTCGTCGGGAAACGGGCTGGCCATGATGTTGCGGACGACGTCGCCGCAGGCGGCAAGCGTGGTGAGCAGCGAGGCGTTGATCTCGTGCACGAGTTGGTGGAGGTTGTCCTTGAGCACGACGTGGAACTGAACGCCCTGTCGAGTGGTGAGCCGCAGCGTTCCGTCGCCAAGATCGGCGACCCGGTCGAGTGCGAGCCACTGGGTCGGTGTGATCCGTCCGCCAGGAATCGCAGCGCGCACCATGCAGCTGTAGTCCAGCGGCAACCGTTTGGAGGCGCGAGCGCGACGGGTGTCGCGATCGTCCTGCTGATAGATGCCGTGGAACTTCAGCAGCACGACACTGTCGTGCCCGAAGTCGGGTTCGTTGTCGAACAGCTCGGTCGGCAGATCGCCACGCAGGTAGTTGCTGGCGAGCTTGATCTCTTCGGGGGTGCTCATGATGTGCTCATTCGGATGGGCTGCGAATTGCAGACGTTTCGATCATTTCGATCATTTCGATCACTGTGATCACGGAGCGACCGAGTCGATCATCGCCGCGCCGGCCGTGGTGTTGGTCGCCTGGTCGATCAGGATCATCCGCCCACCGTCGGGATTGTCGATGTAGCGATCGGCGACGATCGGCTCGCTCAGGTGCAGATGGATTCGACCGAGATCGTTCAGTTCCAATCGTTCGGCCGGCTCACGATCGAGCGTGGACAGGTCGTGGCGATGCGTGATCGCCGTGACCGTCGCCCGGCCGCCGCGGCTGCCGTGCTTGAACCAGTATCGTGCGCCGACCTCGAGCGGCTGGTCGAACATCCAACAGACATCAGCCACGACCGACTCCCCCACGCTGGGAGCCACGCCGCGGCCGTCGACGACGAGCACGTCGCCGCGGGCGACGTCGACGTTGTCGGCCAACTCGACCACGAGGGCATGACCGGGGGCCGCATCATCGACCGGCTGACCGGCGCGATGCAGCGCCTTGACGGTGGAGCGCACACCGGCCGGTTGGACCGTGACCGCATCACCGACCGCAAGGTCACCGCCGGCGAGCACCCCGGCGTAGCCGCGGAAGTCGGCGAACTCGCCACCTTGGGGACGGATCACGCGCTGAACATGGATCCGGCCGCCGACTTCAACTCGCGGGTCGGCATCGAACTCTTCGAGCAGTTGCAGCAACGGCTTGCCGTCGTACCACGGCGAGTTCGCGCCGAGCTCGACGACGTTGTCGCCGACCAGGGCTGACAGGGGAACAGCGATCACCGGGACGGGCGTCGGCAATGCCCGCACGTACTCGTCGACTTCCTTGACGATGCAGTGGTACTCCGCTTCGTCCCAGCCGATCAGGTCCAACTTGTTGACGGCGACCACGATCGCCTTCACGCCGAGCAGGGTTGCGATGAACGAGTGGCGCCGGGTCTGGGTGACGACGCCGTGGCGGGCATCGACGAGCACGATCGCGACATCGGCCGTCGACGCACCGGTCACCATGTTGCGGGTGTACTGCGCGTGACCGGGCGTGTCGGCGACGATGAAGCTGCGATATGGAGTCGCGAAGTAGCGGTGGGCGACATCGATCGTGATGCCCTGCTCGCGCTCGGCACGCAGGCCGTCGGTGAGCAGTGCGAGGTTGGTTTCGCCATCGCCGTAGCGACGGCTGGCCTTGACGACCGCGCTGAGTTGATCCTCGAACACGGTCTTGGTGTCGTACAGCAGACGCCCGATGAGGGTGCTCTTGCCGTCGTCGACCGAGCCGGCCGTCGCGATCCGGAGCGTGCCCCGTTGGGCAACCGCGACCGTGGCGGTGGTGGTGGATGCAGAACTCGAGCTCATCAGAAGTATCCCTCTCGCTTACGGTCTTCCATCGCGGACTCGCTGAACGTGTCGTCGGCTCGGGTCGCCCCGCGCTCGGTGATCCGGGCGGCAGCGACTTCGGCGATCACCTCGGCCACCGTGATGGCGGCGGATTCCACCGCGCCGGTGCAACTCGCGTCGCCAACGGTGCGGTACCGCACGATGGCTTCGAACGGGACTTCACCGGGCTCGAGCTCGACCGGCCCACCGACCGACAGCAGCATCCCGTCGCGCTCGACGACCGTGCGAGCGTGGCTGTAGTAGATGCTCGGCAACTCGACATCGTGCAGGGCGATGTAGTTCCAGATGTCGACCTCGGTCCAATTGCTCAACGGGAATGCGCGTAGGTGCTCGCCTTTGCGGATGCGGGCATTGAGCACACCCCACGGTTCCGGACGCTGCTGGCGCGGGTCCCACCGGCCTTGGCGATCGCGGAAGCTGAGGATCCGCTCCTTGGCCCGGGCCTTGTCCTCGTCGCGACGTCCGCCGCCGAACGCGGCATCGAACTCGTGCTCGGCGATTGCGTCGAGCAGCGTGACCGACTGCAGTCGGTTGCGGCTGGAGCGAGGGCCGATGTCCTCGACGACCCGCCCGGAGTCGATTGATTCCTGCACGCTCGCAATCACCAACCGCACCCCGGTCTGGGCCACGAACCGGTCTCGGTACTCGATCACCTCGGCGAAGTTGTGCCCGGTGTCGACGTGCATCACCGGGAACGGCAGCCGGGCCGGAGCGAATGCAAGCAGCGCGAGATGCAGCAACACGGCGCTGTCCTTGCCGCCGCTGAACAACAACACCGGGTTCTGGCACTCGGCTGCGACCTCGCGGATGATGGTGATCGCTTCGTCGGTCAAGGCCTCGAGGTGCAGCGATGCTGCTGCGGCGGCCGATGCGCTCGAGGGGGGCCCGGCCGGGCCCGCGTGAACCGCTGGATCGATGACAGTCGGGATCGCGCTCATCCGTGCAACCCGCATTCGGTCTTGGCGCTACCGGCCCAGCGGCCGCCACGCTTGTCCTCGCCAGCGGCGACCGGACGAGTACACGGCCAGCAGCCGATGGAGGGATAGCCGCGCTCGGTGAGCGGGTTGGACGGGAGGTCGTGGAGTTGGGCGTAGAGCGTCATGTCATCGTCGCTGTAGGCGGCGAGGGGATTGAGCTTGACGATGTTGCGGCCGATGTCGAAGCTGGCGACGGGCGCATTGGCACGGGTCGGGCCGTCCGCCCGGCGGACGCCCGTGACCCAGACGGCCTTGCCCTGCAGCGAGCGGTTCAGCGGCTCGACCTTGCGGACGGCGCAGCAGCCTTCCATGTCGGTCTGCCACAGATTGTCCGGCTGCACGTCGGGCAGCGGGTTGATGATTCGCAGGTTGAGATCGAGTGTGCGGGTGAGTTCGTCGACCAGCCACTTGGTCTCGGCGAACAGGTATTGAGTATCGAGCAGCACGATCTCGATCCCCGGCACGGCCACGGCTGCAACGTGGACCAGCACGGCGTCTTCGAAGCTGGCGGTGACCACCACGTTCTCGACGCCGAATTCATGCGCCGCCCAGCGCAACGTGTCGGCGGGTTGGCCGGCTTCGAGACTGTCGGGGAATGTGCTCAGCAACATCCTCACGACTATAACCCGACAAAGTTGATCGGGTTTATCAAATATGAGTATTTCCTCGGCAGTCCATGGCATCGGAGGACGACACGGCACCCGGTAACGTGCGCGCGTGGCCTTCGACTATCCGGTCTTTCTCGATCTCAGCGGGGTCGCGGTGCTCGTGGTCGGCGGCGGTCCCGTTGGCCTGCGCAAGGTAACCGGGTTGGTCGCCGCCGGCGCTCGAGTGACCGTCGTGTCGCCGGCATTCGTCGACGGTTTCACCGCCCTTTCTGCATCGTTGGTCCACCGGCCGTACGAATCCGGCGAAGCGGCCCACTATCAGCTGGTGATGACGGCGACCGACGATCCGACCGTCAACGCGGAGGTCGCGGCAGATGCAGCCGCTGCCAAGGTTTGGGTGAACAGCGCGGACGATCCGCACAACTGCTCGTTCATCCTCCCCGCCGTCGCCCGTCGCGGGCCGATCGCCGTCGCGGTCAGCACCGGCGGAGCAAGTCCTTCGTTGGCCGGTCGGATCCGGACCGAGATCGCCGCGACAATTCTCACCGACACGGTCGAAGCAACGGCGCTCGATCTCGCCAGGCAGCGGGCAGCGATCCACTCTGCAGGTGGCAGCACCGAAGACATCGACTGGTCCGAGGCCGTCGAGGCGGCGTTTTTGCCGACCGCGCCGCCACCCACATCTCACGATGTGTGATCACTCCACCACGTCGAGCAATCTTTGCAGTTCGATGCACCGCCACTGGCCGACTCTTCACACGGCGTCAGGCATGGTGACCCCACAATCCAAACCGTGCTACTTGCAGTCGCTCCATCAGTCCCGCTGTCCCGCCCGACGGAGCTTCGATTCGTAGCATTTTGTGGCTGACGCCGCCCCCGTTGACCTCACTTCCCGCCGCGGTCAACGGTGGCGGCGGAGTCGCGTCCGGGGTCAGAATTCGCTGCGGTCAGGCTCGCGACAACTCACCTCGGCGGCTACGTCGGCGGCAACAACGATGGCAACAACGATGGCGGCATCGGGGCAACCAACTCTCCTGCCGCAAATGCCTGCAAAGCCAAGCGACGCCAGGCCCGCTTGACGAGTTCGCGACTCGATGGTGTCGTGGTCACACGGATCCGGATCACGTATCGATCGTCTCGGACGTCGATCACTCCCAGCACCACGGGTGTATCGGCGAGGTGGGTCGCGATCACCTCGTCGGCCACGAGGCGCAACCCGAGTTGATGCAGGACCTCGGTCGCAACGTCGACCGGCACCGAACGCGAGATCTCGACATCGAGCGCTGCGACCGACGACTTCGACAGGTTGCCGACCCGCAACACGTTGCCATGAGGCACATGCCAGATCCGACCCTCGCCATCGCACAGCTTGGCGGTGCGCAGCGTCACTCGTTCCACCGTGCCGCTGGCATGGCCGAGGTCGACCTCGTCACCGACACCGAACTGGTCGTCGGCAAGAACGAAGAACCCCGAGATGATGTCGCGAATCAGCGTCTGGGCACCGAAGGCAATTGCGCCACCGACCACCGTTGCGGTCGCGACGAAACCGCCGATGTTGATCCCGACTTCACTGATCATCGTGATCACGGCAACGGCCCAGATCACGCCGACCAACGCTGCCCGCAACGCCGATGACAACGCCTTGTGGCGGGCTGCGGCGCGAGTGCGATCACCGGGGGCTGCGCGCTCGAACACGCTCGACAGTGCGCGGGTGACCACCCGTCGCACCGCAATGGTCGCGACCAAGGCCACGAACACCACCGCCAGGACTCTCAGCGGCGTGAGCAGATGGAGCCGATCCAGATACTCGATCCACGACGGTCGACTGCTCGCCGGCAGGGATGGCGGCGGACGGTACATGGCTCACCAAGCTATCTGAAGGGCGCCAGGCATCACCGACGCACCGACGCTAGAATCGGCCGCTCATGGGCGACGAGGTCGAGCAACCACTAGCGACGGCTGCCCCGCTCCGGCGCCGACAACGCCATCGTCCCGGGCATGTCGTCGTCCTCGGATTGAACCTCGTGATCGCGCTCGGATGCTTCGGCGGCGCCGCAGCCTTGGTCATTGGACAGAACGTGCTGAACAATCAGCAGAAGACGGCCGCCTTGGAGACGACGGCGTCCAACGGAACGGGCAACACACTTGCCGAACCGCTCGTCACGACTCCGAACTCATCCGACACCACCGGGACGGGCCCGATTGCAACCGGCGACTCGGTGCTCGACGGGGCGACGACCACGACCGACGAATCGTTCCCGATCGCCGATCCCAACGCCAAGAACTTTCTGATCACCGGCTCCGACAACAACGCGTGTCCCGATGCCGAATCCACGAACCCGGTCGGCGAGCGAACCGAACTCGGCGAACGCAGCGACACGATCATGGTGATGAGGGTCGACCCCAGCACCAGTCGGGCCGCCGTGCTCTCATTCCCTCGCGACCTGTACGTGAAAATCGCCGGGACCAACAAGAAGAGCCGGATCAACAGCGCCTACAAGATCAACGACCCGCAACGCCTGATCGACACCATCGCTCTCAACTTCTACATCCCGATCGATCACTACATCCAGATCGATTTCTGTGCGTTCAAGGTGCTCGTCGATTCCGTCGGCGGGGTCTCGGTGCCGTTCGAATATCCTGCGATGGACCGCTACACGAACCTCGACGTGCCCGCCGCCGGTTGCTACAACTTCGACGGTGATTCCGCCCTCGCCTACGTGCGCAGCCGCCACTACAAGTATCTCGATCCGAAGACCAACACCTACAAGGAAGACCCGGCCAGCGACTACGGCCGGATCGCCCGCCAGCAGGACTTCCTCCGCCGGGCAGTCGCCAAGGTGGTGTCGCAGGGGCCGTTCGACATCGGCGTCGCCCGTGGCCTGATCGAGGTCGCGACCAAGTACGTCGTCACCGATCCGGGGCTGACCCTCGACAGGCAACTCGAATTCGCCGGCGTGTTGAAGAATCTCAACCCGGACGACATCCACACCTACCAGGTCGAAGGCGTGGGCAAAACGATCAGCGGTGCAGCCGTGATCGACCCTCGACTCGGCGGCGACAACATGAAGGCGATCCTTGCGATCTTCCGCGGCGCTGCCCAACTCGAAACTGCTCCGGAGCAGGTCTTCGACAACACCGCGACCACCGTGTTCGAGTCCACCACCACGACCGCTGTGCCGACCGCCACGACCCGACCATCGACCACCAACTCCTCGACGACCAACTCCTCCACCACAACCGCGACGACAACAACAACCACGACGACAACAACAACCACGGTGGTCGAGACGACGGCGACGCTGCCCGAGGTGTCCACCGACCAGGCGATTCGCGGCATCGTGCCACCTGCCGGCGTCAAGTGTTGACGACCCGCTGATCAGCGGGTCACCAAGCTGCGGTCGGAGGTCACGATCGCAGTGCCCGGACTTGACCGGACCCGGCCAGTATCGTCGAATCGTCATGTCGAACCGAGCGCCGCGCCGCCACTCCGCAGCCCAGCGGCTGGTGTTGATCCTCAACAGCGTGCTCGTCACTGCCTGCCTGGTCGGCGCCGGTGCACTCGTCGTCAGCCAACAGTTGCTCGGTGATCGCCAGCAGACCGGCGAGCTGGTCAACCTGGCCAACGCCGAATCCCAGGCGCCCAACATCGGGCCGACCGAAACGTTTCCGAAGGCCGATCCAACGGCCAAGAACTTCCTGATCACCGGCTCGGACAACAACGCGTGCATCGATCCCTCATCGCCCTACGCCGGAGCGTTCGGCGATCGCAGCACACTCGGCGAACGCAGCGACACAATCATGGTGATGCGGGTCGATCCGTCGACCAGCCAAGCGGCGGTGCTGTCGTTCCCCCGCGACCTGTGGGTCACCATTGCCGGTACCGACACCGAGAGCCGGATCAACTCGGCCTACGTCAAGGGTGACCCGTCCAAGCTGATCCAGACCATCTACGACAACTTCGGAATCGGCATCGACCACTTCATCCAGGTCGACTTCTGTGCGTTCAAGACGCTCGTCGATGCCGTCGGCGGTGTGCCTGTTCCGTTCTCGTACCCGGCCCGTGACGACAACACCGGACTCGATGTGCCAACTCCTGGCTGCTTCACATTCAGCGGCGATGCCGCGCTCGCCTACGTGCGCTCGCGCCACTACGAATATCTCGACCCCACCACGAATGTGTGGAAGGAAGACCCAGCAGCCGACCTCGGGCGCATCTCGCGCCAGCAGGATTTCCTCCGGCGAGTGATCGCGAAGGCGCTGAGTACAGGCGTGTACACCCCATCGGTCGCTTCCGGGCTGATCGAGACCGCCCGCAAATACGTCGTCACCGACCCCAGCTTCACGATCAACCGGATGCTGCAGTTCGCCGGCGTGATCCAGAACCTGAACCCCGCCGGCCTTCGCTCGTACCAGGTGGTCGTTCGACCCGAGAAGATCAGTGGCAACGCCGTGCTGATCCCGCGTCTCGGCGGCGACAACATGAAGGCGATCCTCGAACTGTTCCGGGGACGTACCCCGCTGGTGGCAGCACCGGAGCAGACCCAAGTGATCACCGACACCAGCGCTGTCGCCGTGCCGAGCGACGGGGTGGTCACCACCACCACCGTGTTGCCGGTTCCGACGCTGGCCCCCACCAGCGATCCGGCCGTGCCGGTGGTGACCGCAGTGACCAATGATCAGGGCATCTTCCCTCCCAAAGATGTCAGCTGCTGATCTGAGCCCGCTGGCTCAGCGGGTGGGTCAGCGACGCCGGAGTTGGATGCCACTCGCCGCCGCCACGGCATCGGCTTCGTGGGCGCCGCGTGCAGGATCGATGTCCAGCACGACGTCCGCGAACGCAGCGATCGCCCGGATCTGGAGCAGCAACCCTTCTCGCCACGGCCGCATGTGCGGCCCCGTCATTTCGCCACTCATCATCCCCACATAGGCGTTGACCATCATCGGCAGATCGCTCATCTGGCCGGCGAGTTCGAGGTACAGGCCCATGTCGCTGGCCGCATGATGGGCTGCTCCGGCGAGGTCGAGCCGCCACGTCGGGCTGGCGTTGATCAACGTCCACGGCCGGTCGCCATCGGTTTCGGTTGGCGTCGTCTTGTCGAACTCGGAGATGACGAGCAACGTGGGGGTCTTGACCCGGGCCAGCGCACTGTCGCTCATCGACCGGGTGTACGGCTGCAGCCCGACCACTGCCGAAATCCGGGAGTCGGCCTCGACACCACGAACACCAGCGGTGGCGGCGAGACCGGTGTAGGCCCCGTAGGAGTGGCCGATCGATATCACCCGGGTGGGGTCGATCGCATCGAGCAGTTCGATCGGCAGCCCGATCTCGGCCGCATTGGCCGGTGTCGCCTGCAGCAATCGGTCGAGCAGGAATCCGGAGTCACCGACCCGACCAGTCTCGTTGGTGCGATCGTCGACGAACGTGCCGCCGAGCCAGTCGTTGAGCGCGTCACCCGGATGATCAGCGGCGACGACCACGAAACCTCGGGCGGCGAGCGCTTCGCAGAGCAACGAATACGCGATCCGCATCCCCGTTCGCCCGTGGGAAACCACGGCCAATGGATACTTGCCATCGCTGCCGGGAGCGGCGTTGGGCACCACAGCCGGAACATCATGGGCAACCGCCGATTCGAACACGATCGACGGCAGCGGCTCGTACGAGGTCAACGGCTCACCGGCAAGCTGCGCCGGATGCCAGACATCGATCGACAAGACGCGGCCATCACGTCCGGGGTCGACAAGGCGGGTGGTGGTGCGACCGACCGGCCGCTCGGGAGCTTCGATGGGCGGGGCTGCGGACATCGTGGTCACAGCGGTCAGCCTATGGGTGTCGATCCGCATCGTCGGGTCAGGGCGGCAGGCTTCACGATCGCTCGGGCGGTAGGGTTTCCGACCGATGTCCAGCCGCTTTCGCCGCCCCGTTCTGATCACCGCCGTCGCCCTGATCGGGTGGTATGTGATCGTGCTGCTGCTGTGGGCCGTGCAGCCGTTGTCCGACTCGATTCCGGTCAGCATCGATCACTCCCTCAAGAAGTATGAGCCGGCCGGCCGCCAGATTTCGCAGCAGGTCGACTGCAACACCCTGTTCGCGGGCTCGGCTCGCGATGCCGGCCCATTGCCGGCCCTGCCGGTGCAGTTGCCCGGTTACGAACCCATGCAGTACCCGCCACGGGCGGCGTGTGTCGGTGTGCAGCGCGACGCTCGGATCGTGTTCGGGTTGAACACCGTGTTCGTCCTCGTCGGCCTCGCTGGGCTGGTGCTGGTCAACCGCCGGTACAGCAACGAATCGCCGCGGGCGGCGGGGGATCAGCCGGTCTCTGCCCTTCCCGCCTGATGGGTGGTCGCTCACGCAGCCGTGTGGCGATGGCTGAGGTCCGCCCTTGATCGTGCTGCTGGTTCTGCACGGCTTGATCGGAGCCGTCTTGTTCCCGAGCGGCTCGCGCTTCGGCCGG
>JBDSDH010000250.1:0-3981 GCA_039920665.1 Ilumatobacteraceae bacterium | reverse complement strand
GCCCGGTCGACACCGGCCAACTCCTTCTCCACGGTCACGTGCACGAGAAGTGGCAGGCGAACGGTCACCAGGTCAACGTCGGCGTCGATGTCTGGGACTTCCGGCCGATCACCGACGAACAGGTGCTCGGCGCGCATGCGCCCCTCGACACGAAGTCATGACCATCGCCAACACCGTCCTCGTGACGGTGGTGTTGCTGAGGTTCGGCGTCCCACTGTTGATCCCGCGCTATCCGCTCCCAGCGATTCTCGCCTGTCTCGTGATCGACGCGGCCGACCAGACGATCTTTCAGGCCTTCACCCACGATCCGCTGGCCGGCTATCAGACCTACGACAAGGCGCTCGACGTCTACTACCTCGCGATCGCGTACATCTCGACGATGCGCAACTGGCGCGATTCCGCCGCATTCGACGTCGCTCGCTTTCTCTACCTGTACCGGCTCGTCGGGGTCACCCTGTTCGAGTTGCTCGATCAGCGGTGGCTGTTGCTCGTGTTCCCGAACACGTTCGAGTACTTCTTCATTGCCTACGAGGCCGTTCGGACCAAGTGGAACCCGGCCCGACTGTCTGCTCAGCGGGTCGTCACGATCGCCGCAGCGATCTGGATCGTGATCAAGCTGCCTCAGGAGTGGTGGATCCACGTTGCTCAACTGGACTTCACCGATTTCATGGGCAACCAGCCGAAGCTGTGGTTGGTCCTCGCTGCAGCAGCCATTGCGGTCGCCGTGATCGGCCGTCACCTCGTACGCTCTGCTCCGGCTCCGGATTGGTCCTTCACGGTGGCGGTCGACCGCCACCTCCCACCGTTCGACGCGTCGCCCGGTCCATGGGAGCGGTTCTTCACGGCGGTCCTGCTGGAGAAGGCGGTTCTGCTCGCATTGTTGTGCGTGATCTTTGCCCAGGTGTTGGCCAACGTCCGCTCGACCAATCTCGAACTCGCCGTCGGAGTGATGATCCTGGTCGTGCTCAACGCTGCGATCAGCCAGTGGCTGCGCCGCGGGGGACGAACGTGGCGCACCACCACGAGTCAATTCTTCTCGATGCTCACGATCAACATCGGCATCGTGTTGGTTGACGCCGTCTTCGTCAACAGCCGCGGCGGCGACCAGACGCCGGAGATCGACACGACCTTTTTGATGGTGTTGCTGTCGCTGATGATCGCCCTGTTCGATCGCTATCGCGCAACTCGGGTCAAGATCGACAAAGGACCGGGTGTGATCACCCTGTGGCGAGCCGAGCGAGCAGCATCGGCGGCCCTACACCCGATCACGACAGCTGCACCGACCCACCGGGGTTGACCGCGACCAGCCGATCCTCGAGGCCGACAGCCGCGAGCGCATTGCGGAACGCGGGCAGCGCGTCGTTGAGCCATGCCGGATCACTGCGCCGCACCCGGACCGGGCTGTAGGTGCCCCAGTGAATCGGCACCACGTGGCGAGGGCGGATCCAGTCGGTGGCTGTCGCGGCGCTCACCGGGTCGAGGTGGCGCTCACCCAGCGTTGGTCCCCATCCCCAGATAGGAATCAGCGCCAGATCGATCGGGCCGAAGTCGTGCATCTCGTCGAACAGGTCGGTGTCGCCGGCGAAATAGATCGCCAGTTCACCGTGGCGAACGATGAAGCCGACAGGCGTCGCGGTGACCTTCGAGTGCGGGCCGCGGCCGGCGAGATGATCGGCATCCACGACCTCGATCTCGATCGCTGGGCAATGATTGGTGGCCGGACGAAGGATGATCTGCTGGCCGGCGGTCACCCGCGTGATCGATGCCGAGTCGACGGTGGCCACCAACCGTTCTGCTCCCGCCGGCACGACCAGACGTGCGCTGTCGGAAACCTTTTTCAGGGAGCGCAGGTGGAGGTGGTCCATGTGGACGTGAGAGATCAGCACCACGTCGACCGGAGCAATCGTCGGTACCGGTGTCCGGCGGCGCAGGTGGACCAGCCGCGACGTCAGCGCTGGGTCGGTGAGCACCCGGAAGCCGTCGATCTCGAACAGCACCGTGCTGTGCCCGACCCAGGTGACGGTGATCAGCGGTCGCCCGCCTTGCGGCTGAGGCGATCGACCAGCGTCGTCAGTGACTGACGGAAGTCGGGTAACGGGGTCAACCCGGCGGAGCGGAGCACCGCGTTGTCGAGAACGCTGTTCGAAGGACGAGCAGCCGGGCGTGGCGGATGCAGATCTGCGGTCGCGATCGGCTTGACCATGTCGGGCGATTTGCCCATCGCCGACACCACCGCTTGGGCGAAGCCGTGCCAGCTGACCGCCCCCTGGTTGGTGACATGGTGGATGCCACTGCGTCGGTCGAGAGCGATCCGGCGGATCATCGGGGCGAGGTCGGCGCACAGCGACGGGTGGCCGATCTGATCGTCGACGAACGAGAGCTCATCGCGCTCGGCAGCGAGGCGCATGATGGTCTTGACCATGTTGTTGCCGAACTCGCCGCACACCCAACTGGTTCGCAACACCGCTGACGATGCGCCGAGCGCGAGCGCTTCGATCTCGCCGGCTCGCTTCGATGCACCATAAACGGACTGCGGGTTGGGCGTGTCCCATTCCGTGTACGGCCCGGACTTGGTTCCGTCGAAGACGTAGTCGGTGCTGATCGAAACGAGGTGGGCCGAAACCCGGTCACATGCTTCGGCGACCCAACGCACCGCGAGCGCGTTCGCGAGCATGGCGCGATCGGGATCGCTCTCACACAGATCGACCGCCGTCCATGCCGCGCAGTGGGCAACGGCGTCGGGACGGCTCGATGTGATCGCCCCGAGGACGGCATCGCGATCAGTGACGTCGAGGTCCGAGTGGCCGAGCGCGATCACGTCGTCGCCCGCGAACTTGCACGACATCACGAGATCGCGACCGAGTTGGCCGCCGGCCCCAGTGATCAGGATCCGCATCAGTGACGCGCCATCAGTTGTGGGCCATCAGAACGAGGCTTTGGCTTTGAGTGGTTCCCACCAGTCGCGGTTGTCGCGGTACCAGTTGACGGTGGATTCGAGGCCGTCGATCAGGTTGTGTTCGGTTTTCCAGCCGAGTGCGGTGACTTTGTCGTGGGTGATGCTGTAGCGGCGATCGTGACCGAGACGGTCAGCGACGGGGGTGATGAAACTTTCGTCGCGTCCGCACAGTTCGAGGAGCCGGTAGGTGATCTCTTTGTTGGTGACCTCGTTACCGGCACCGATGTTGTAGATCTCACCGACATTGCCCTGTTGCAACACGAGCAGCGCTGCGGTGTTGTGGTCATGGACATGGATCCAGTCGCGTACGTTGCCGCCATCGCCGTACAACGGCACCTTGTGACCGTCCAACAGGTTGGTGGTGAACAACGGGATCAACTTCTCCGGGAACTGGTATGGCCCGAAGTTGTTGCTGCAGCGTGTCACCACGACCGGCAGACCGTGGGTCGTGTAATACGACAGGGCGATCAGATCGGAGCCGGCTTTGGCGGCCGAGTACGGCGACCGGGGACCGAGCGGATCGGTCTCGGAGAACGAGCCGTCTTCGATACTGCCGTACACCTCGTCGGTGGAGATGTGCAGGAACCGTTCGACACCGATCTGACGGGCGACATCGCACAGCACGTTCGTCCCGAAACAGTTGGTCCGCACGAACGAGTAACCATCTTTGATCGAACGATCGACATGGGTCTCGGCAGCGAAATGGACGACCGCGTCATGACCGGCCATTGCGGTCAACACATCGTCCTGATCACAGATGTCGCCCTTCACGAACGAGCAACGCTTGTCGTCGACCACATCTCGGATCGACTCCAGATTCCCGGCATACGTCAACGCGTCATAGACGGTGACGGTGTCATCGGTGGTGTCGAGGATGTGACGGACATAGTTGGAACCAATGAACCCGGCCGCTCCGGTGACGAACTGTCTCATGTCCTCATCTTCCAATACGGCCGGCGACCCGCCGGCAGATCTGCGCGTCCCGGGTTGGCCTGGTCACGCTCGGACAGGATCGGATCTGTCAC
>JBDSDH010000249.1:0-17617 GCA_039920665.1 Ilumatobacteraceae bacterium | reverse complement strand
TGCTGTCGCAGAAAGATGGAGAGTAGAACGATCGCAGCGACGGCGAGAAATTCGGACTGCCAGTTCTGAAGCGATTCGAACCAGAATTGTGACCTCCCGAAAAATGACCACATCGTGACTCGGTCGGATGACCCTGCTCCCGCCTGTTCGGAGTTGTAGGAGCGGCTGCCGGTCCAAGCGTGCAAGACGAACGATGCAATGAAGAGCACCAAAAACGCGATGCTGAGCGAATTTTTGTACAGCGCCAGCCAGACTCCTTGTCGGCGGACGGGCCACGGTGCGTCGGGATCGGCCGCATGATGCGCTGGATCTTCGTCCTGTGGAACGGGCTCGTCGAACGGTTTCGATTCCGCAGAGCCACGTTGTCGCAGCTTGACGGTAGCGATGACGTACATGCCCATCTGGAGGAACTCGGACTCCCAATTTTCGAACGTCGCTTCGCCGAAGTGCGATGTCGTCAGGTAGGCCGCGAACGAGATTTCGGATTGCCCGTCCTGGCGTCGTTCCGAGTTGAACGTGCGGAGACCGGCTGTTGTTTGCCCGCCCAGCCAAATCGCAAGAAACACCCCGATGACGAAGAGCCCAAGGCCGTTTCGCTTGAGGAATTGTTTCATGGTTGCCTCCACCCGTTGCGGTCAGCAGTACTCGGGGCGTGACATGCCCGCAGTCAGTCCGTCGTAACCCTGCTGCCCGTTGGTTCCTTCACGACTGATCCGACATGCTGACGCACGTCAGCGTCCGACGTCTGCGAGCGCGGCCAGATTCGGTCGGTCGCGAGCCGACCCACGCACGTCCACGCACGTCCACCCACGCCAGCACACGCAGGTCGATGAACTCTCGCCACCTGGGCGCTGCAGCGACGAACATCACGATCCCCCCGACGACGGTGCCCGGAGCGTTCAACCACCAGGAGTCATACCGTCCGGTCGTGCTGCGCTCGACTCAAGATGTCCCGTGCGACGACTCGACCAAGCTCGGCACAGTTCGGCAACCCTTGGGAAAATGGATGTCGCTCCAGGATCTGGGGCATCGCCAGGCACGACACGGTTGCTTGGAACTGGTCATCCAAATCGAGCTGGAAGGGCTCGACCAGTATCGCGTGAGGGTCGCTCAACGCTGCGATCAGGTGTGGAAACGGTAGGTCAGCCAAGGGGGCCGCTGCTTGTCCTCGTGCGTCGATGAGGGCGTCGAACCGAATGTCTCCATCGATGGTGCTCACTATGACACTGCGGCCGCCCGCTTGAGAAAACGTTCCATCGGGCCCGGTGGGGATGATGTCCAAGACGCCAGCGTCGTACAAGGCCAAGATACGTCGCACCGAAACATGCGGGATCGCCGCATAGCAATCGGAAAACACCGGCAGCAATTTCGAGCTGAACGTTTGCCAGTCGTCGTCATCGAGATGTTCGAGGATCGGTCCAAAACTCTGGTGCCCTCGTAAGAGAGCGTACCGATGGTGCTGGGTTTCCTTGTCCTCGATCGATCCAACCGACCGTCTCAGTGATTCGCGCAGAGCTCGCAGACCACCCAACCGTTCACGATGTTCGAAATATGCCTCAGCGAATCCGTCGATCGTTCGTGCCTGATCACCGAGTGCGGCAACGTAGTCAGGGTCGGCTTCGTCGAGTTCGGCGATGAGGAGCGCGAAGACCCGATCGAGCAGCCCATTGCGTCCTTGCGTCAACTCGTGCGCCACTGCTTCAGCGCTCACATGTCGCAGGCTTTCGTACGGGTAGACGTAGTAGAAATCCGGCTCAGGCATGATTCCTCGATGCGACACCATCGTGATCGAAATTGATTCTCGACCCGACTTCGCGAACCAGCTCACGTTCTCGCCGTCCTCCACGAACGTTCCGTGTTCATGCCCGAGCGCGATGATGACGTCGATCGCGGACAGCGACGAACCGAGCACTCCGATCCTCCCCGGCTCGAGGTCGGTGACGTTCGTGTACGGCCAGGGAGATATCAGATCGACCGATCCAATGCGGGGGTTGTTCGGCCACGAGTGTCCCGTCGCCAGCACGACGTGCGTGAAGGCAAACCGTTGCCCTCCGCAGTCCGTCGATTCGCACACTTCGATGTGACCGCCAGCCGGCACGACATCCACGATCTCGCTGGACATAACAACAATCGTGTGTCCCCCGGCGCGCCCGACCCCGCACAGACTTTCGAACTCCGAGTGCAAGTACTCGCCGAGCATGACTCGTGGATAGAACACCCGGGCGTCGATGTCGGATCGTTCGAGACCCCACCGCTCGAGGAAGGCATCGTCTCGATCACGCAACCAGGCAACGAGGGGCTGTGTGATCGACGGAATTTCCTTGCTGAACGCATTGCAGTACATGTAGTCGGCGTTGGTGCCAGGGCGATACGGCATCCCACAACCAGCCAGGTCCGACGCCTCGAACACGGTGATGTGCAGCGGCGTCTCGCTGAGCAAGAAGGCCTTGAGGGTGTACGTCGCCATCGCTCCTGCGCCAACGATCGCGATGTTCCCGACTGAACTCATGTCGGAACTCATGTCGGACCTCCTTCGGAATGAAACGATGTCGTACCCAGCCGGCCCAACCACCGGCGAGCGGTTCGCCAGTCTTGGCTATTCGCGCGGTTCATCGCCCGTCAGGTCTTCCACGTGCAAGGTGATACCCAACGTGACGGCAAGATTCCCGATCGAATCGAGCACAGCGTCGAGGTCGGCCCCGATCGGCACGGTCAACTGGACGGTGATATGAAACTGTCGGCCACCATCGTCGCCAGAAAGGTCGGTGACCGTGCTGAGTCGCGAGATGCTGATGCCGAGTTCGCTGATCGCTGTCGAGATCTCATGGATGACGCCCGGTCGGTCATCGCCGGTCAGTCGCAGACGCACCTCTTCAGCTTCGGGGGCAACGGTGGGCTCCTCGATCTGCTGAGCCGTGACATGCAGGCCCTGACTCCGCAGCACCAGCAGGTTGGTGAGCAATTCGTCGACTCGGTCGTCGCCGACTTCGACCACCACGACGCCGGCGAACGTTCCCGCGATCTCGGCCAGCTCGCTGCGCTTCCAGTTGCCGTCGTGAAAGCGAACCACGTCAGCGAGTGAAGCAACGACGCCTGCCCGGTCACGCCCGATGATGGTCAGTACCAGTTCGATCATCCGGCCACTATGGCACGCGCTTCGAGCCGCCCACTGACCCGGTCAGCGCTCACTGTGCAGATGACCGTCTGGCAGCATCCAGGGTTCCGCCACGGTCGAAGTCATCGAGATTGCCATCTCTGTTTGTTTCGATCCAATGCAGACCGAGCAGCAGTCGTCAGTACGAGAAAGCCAAGAGTGACCCGTCGCGGTTCACGACGACCACCTGCTGATTCGCCCACGTCGACGCCCCGCCCCCCATCCCTGGAGAATCCGCCGGCATGCCTGGCAGGGCAAGTCCAGCGACGTCGCTGTGTTCCGTCAACAGTTGCCGGATCGCCTCAGCCGGGACGTGACCTTCGATTGCGTAATCCTCGACGACTGCCGTGTGACACGACGCAGCACTGTTCGGAATCCCCCACGAGGATCGGAACGCTGCCCTGTCAGGATCCTCCGTCACGTCGACGGTGGCGCCGTGCGAACGCAGGTACACCACCCACTCGGTGCAACAGCCACACCCTGGATCGCGACGAACCCGTACCGACAAGCCGGCGAGCACAGCGACGCCGGATGACTTGGCTGGCGTGGACACCTCACCAGCGCGAGTGCAACCGGCGAGGGCCGCGCCGAGCAACCCGGCGACGGCAACGCCGACCCCGGCGCAGAACTGTCGTCTTCCGATCTCAGTCATCCATGCGAAGTCTAGCTTCGACCTCTGCCACCGACCCCGGCTCCCAGCCCCAGTCGAGCTTCGGAAGAGCACGACGAACCCAGCGCCGTGTTGGATGGCCGAGTCGAGGTGTGCAACCCGTCGCCGACATCCCCGGCTCAGAACCCTCGGAGATTCGTTGCGGCCCGACCAACAACAATTCGATCGTGGGTTGCGGCCAGGGCGGACGATGGTTCTGTGCACCTATCGTGCAGAACAGGGAAACCTTGCGGATGCGTTCACCACATATGACCAGCTCAGAGCGGTGCCCGGGGCGGGGTTCGAACCCGCCTGCCGATCAGTCATCGGAACAGGGCATCCCGATCTGCACGTGGCGGCCCCGGCAACTTTCGCGAGGCCACCGCCCACTTCGAGGTCGCGGATCGCAAGCTCGACCACGGCATGGCGACGATGGAACTGATCGCCCTCGAGTGCAGCCCATTCGAGGTCGGTGAGGAACCGGAAGTGACCCCGATCGGGCCACAACTCACTGCCGCGTCATCTCCACAACCAGGAGACGGTGGATCGAGGATGAGAGGTATAGAAGCACGAAGGAAGCGGAAGGGGGCGCTTCTATCAGGAGGCGATCATCGCCGCACCTCCTACCCAAACAGGAAGAAGCGCCGATCGTGCTCGATGAGACAACAACCCCTGGGCAAAGAAGTTGTGACGGCGAACGACAGTCAATCGAGTGTCGACGGGCCCAGGCTCGCGAGCTCATCGATGATCTTCCCATTTCTGTACTTGTGCTCAAGGACGGAGCGGTTGTGGCGGCCAACGACGGCTGGACGGCGATGATCGGCATGTCCGCCGAACAGTCGATTGGCTCGCAGTGGCTGTCAGCAGTACATGCCGACGACGTCGAAGTGGCGAGAGATCTTGCGTGCGGGCTCGATGGACATCCTGTTCGGTCAACCGACCTCCGGCTGCGACCAGCCTCAGAGCGGGACGATTTCTGGGTCCACGCCCGCAGTAGGTTCGTGGGCGAGGGAACAGCCCAAACGTGTGTGATGACGCTTACTGAGATCGGAGCCCGGAAGTCGAACGAACTTCGCCTGATGCACCTCGCCACCCACGATGAGCTCACCGGCCTCGCCAATCGTTCAGGTTTCATGAGCGCGCTTGATCACCTTCTCCGGGCAAATTCAGGCACAAACCTGCCTGTCGTCGTCATGTTCGTCGACTTGGACGGCTTCAAGAGAATCAACGACTTGCATGGGCACACCGTTGGTGACCAGGTGCTTCAGATCGTAGGAGCGCGCCTCCGTCAAGCCGTACGGCCGGGCGATACGGCCGCACGACTCGGAGGCGACGAGTTTGCGATCGTTTGTCCTTCAGTCGGCGATAGTGCCCTGGCGGCGCGACTCGCCGATCGGGTACTCAGCGGTCTGAATGCCCCGGTCGAGATGGCCACGATCATGGTGCCGATCGCGGCAAGCATCGGTCTCGCCATCTCCGCTGACAGGGACTTGTCGGCCGAGGGATTGCTGCATGACGCAGACCGAGCGATGTATCGCTCCAAGTCCACGGGCGGCAATCGCTGGACAGCGGCTGACCCGTCTGGCCCCTCGGCGGGAGTCTCGTTGAAACATGGGTCGACTCGCGATCAGCTTCCTGCGGATCTGCGATACCTGTTCGAGGCTATGGAGCGACGCCTCGTACTCCTGCTCGACGACATCGGTACCACTGATCGAGCGAAGGCAGCGACGATTATCGGCGAACTTCTGGCCCTCATCTCTGTTGAGGTCGACGCTCTCGCCGTGATGAGCAGTATCACGAACTCGTCCTCCGGTGGAAGTGTCGGAGAGATGGCGTAGCTGGAACTGGAATCGGTCTGAGAAGGTGACGATCGCTTGCTGGAGACGTGCCGGGCCGACGGCATCGGATCGTCCGCGGCGTCGAGCAGAGCCCGGGGCGCGCACAGAGGCCTGGCTCACGATGACGAACCCGGCGTCGCCGGAGCGTCGCAGCGTGAAGCGCTCTGTCACCGGCCGGGTGCTGCCGTTCCACAACAGATCGAGGTCCAGCACCGCTTCGTCCTGGTCGGAGCTGACGAAGTCGACATCGGCCACCGCGATGTCGTTCTGGTTAAAGAAACGCACAGAGTAGTCGTACGAATGGGCCTTGTTGCGCTGGAACTCCGGGGCGAGCTCGGGCGACGAGACGTAGCGGTGGCTCCGCATCCGGGGCAAAAGATCGCTCCGGACGGCACCTCTGCGTGACAGTGCGCGCACGGCGTGGTCGACTCTGAATCGCCGATGAGCGCCATGTCGGGCTCCTACGCGCAGTCAGGCAAGTTCGAACGCGAGCTGTTCACTCGAGTGATCAGTTTCGGTCACGACGTTTGCGATTGAGTGTCGAAACGTCGCAGACGCGATTGGAAGTTTGGGCGAGTGGACAGTGCCGCTCGTCGCCATCCAGCGACGGACCTTCGCGCAGCACCGCCTGCCCGGAGAACCCCGACCGGTTGCGCCGGCGGTGGCCGGCACCACCCGCATCAGAGCGCTCGATGTCGATCGCGAATATCGCCGAGTTCAACGCGGATTCGATGCAGGGCGCCATCGTCGCGAAGTGAGATGGGGAGTCCATCGGCGAGCGCCTGGCCGTCGATCTCGATGACGACGACCCCAGCGTTCACTCCGTGAGGATTCTCGACGATGATCTCGTAGTGAGCGGTGTGGTAGCGGAAGCCGATCTCGAAACCGGGCCATGTGGTTGGGATGCAGGGCTCGAGCTGGAGTTCGGTGCCGCGAAGCCGAAAGCCCAGTATCGATTCGAGGCCTGCCTGGTACATCCAACCGGCGGCGCCGGTGTACCACGTCCAACCGCCGCGGCCGACATGTGGCGGCTCCGCATACACGTCGGCTGCCATCACGTACGGCTCGACTTTGTACCGGTACACGCCAGCACGAGTGCTGGCGTGGTTGATCGGGTTGAGGATCGAGAACAACTCCACCGCCTTGTCGCCATCGCCGAGCGCTGCGAAGGCGATCACTGACCAGATCGCGCCGTGGGTGTATTGGCCGCCGTTCTCTCGAACACCGGGGAGGTAACCCTTGATGTAACCGGGGTCTTGGAGGCCGTGGTCAAAGGCGGGTGTGAAGAGCAGGACGAGTCCGTCGCCCTGGCGAACCAGATACTGATCGACCGCGGCCATGGCCTGCCGCGCTCGCGCTGGTTCGGCCGCCCCGGACAGAACACTCCACGACTGTGCGATCGAGTCGATCCGACACTCGGTGTTCATCGCCGAACCGAGCGGCGTCCCATCGTCGAAGTACGCGCGTCGATACCAGTCGCCGTCCCAGCCATTCCGTTCCAGTGCGCCGCGCAACTGCTCGATATGCTCCGTCCACCGATCCGCACGCGCATGGTCGCCCCGAGATCTGGCGATCGGGACGAAGCCCGACAGCGTGCGATGCAGGAACCAGCCGAGCCACACGCTCTCTCCGCGACCGCTCGCGCCCACGCGATTCATGCCGTCGTTCCAGTCGCCTGTGCCCATCAGCGGTAGTCCGTGGACACCGACCGCCAGAGAACAATCGATGGCTGCGGCACAGTGCTCGAACAGGGAGCCGTGTTGTGCCGAACGCTCGGGTTGGAAATAGGCATCGCCCTGATCCGGTCGGAGGAGCGGTCCTTCGAGAAAGGGGATCATCTCGTCGAGCACCGACATGTCGCCGGTGATCTCGACGTACCGATCGACCGCGTACGGGAGCCACAGTCGATCGTCGGAGATGTGCGTGCGCACGCCTCGGCCCGTCGGGGGATGCCACCAGTGCTGCACGTCACCTTCGATGAATTGCTGTGCTGCGGCGCGGAGCAGGTGTTCTCTGGCAATATCGCGCCTGGCGATGACGAGTGCGATCACGTCCTGAAGCTGGTCCCGGAATCCGTAGGCACCGCCCGCTTGATAGAGCGCCGACCTGGCCCACACCCGGCACGCGAGTGCCTGCTGGACCAACCAGCCGTTCAGGAGGATGTCCATCGAACGGTCAGGTGTTCGCACCTGCACCGTGCCCTTTATGTCGTCCCAAGTCCGCTGGACGGACTGCAACGTCGCCCAGTGATCCGTCTCGCGGGTGGTCCGGATCAACTCCAACGCCTCGTCTCGGCTCCCAGCCTGTCCCAGGAGCACGACGATCTCGGTCTGCGCACCGTCAACAAGGTCGAAGTTCGTCTGCAGCGCCGCGCAGGGATCGATTCCCGCTCCAGAGGATTCCTGGAGTCGTCCTCCAGCGCCGAGCGCGGCCGGTCGCATGAGGTCACCGTTCCGACCGATGAACTCGGTTCGATCTGCGGTCCACGCCTGCTGGAGACCGCCGAGATCGAGAAACGCCACACGACCGCCGAAGTCCGTATTCCACGGGTTTCTCGCCAACACGGCGCCCGTCTGCGGGTCGTGCTCGGTGATGATCCTCGGTCCGTTGGCACCGCGCACCGTTCCGAGGACCCATTCCACGTAGGCGGTCATCGAGAGCCGACGGGTTCGGCCCGATCGATTCTCGATCGTGAGCACCGAGATCTTGATCGACTGGTCGAGCGGCACGAACTGATCCAGGTCGAGCTGAATACCGGAGTGCAGCACCTCGAAGCGGCTGTGTCCAGCTCCGTGGCGGGCGATGTATGTCGACTCCGGACACCGGATCGGTTGCGCGGTAGGGCTCCAGAGTTCGCCACTCTCATTATCCCGAAGGTAGAGGGCCTCTCCGGGCGGATCGGTGACTGGGTCGTTCGACCAAGCCGTCAGTTGGTTCTCCCGGCTGTTCTCTGCCCACGTGTATCCAGATCCGGACTCCGAGACCTGGAATCCAAAGGATGGATTGGCGATCACGTTGAGCCACGGCGCCGGCGTCGACTGACCCGGGCCGAGCACGGTCACGTAGACGCGCCCGCTCTGATCGAATCCCCCCAGGCCGTTGAAGAACTCGAGCTGCGGCAGCGGTGCGACATCGTCATGGACGGGTGAGCGACTCGTTGTCGGCGTGTGCGCCGGTGTCGCGACGGCGGGAGCTCGCTCGAGCCGGATCACCTGCTCGGCGAGGCTGCCGCGACGACTCAGGACCACCGCCCTGGCGGCGCTGAACAGCAGCGTTCGATCCTCAGTGGTGAGGCGGTCGCCGCGCAGCACGTACACGTTGCCGTGACTCGGGTGTCCATGATGACCGAGGATCGACTGGCTCGTCCGAACGAGCGTCTCGAGCGATCCGTGGAGGTCTTGGGCATATGTCGCTCCGTGCTCGTTGACAACCACCAGATCTACGTCGAGCAGCTTGAGTCCCCAATACTCGTGGGCACGCAGCAGTTGGCGGACGATGTCGAGATCCTCGGACTCGTCGATCCGGACGACGACGATCGGCAGATCGCCAGAGATGCCATGCGGCCAGAGCGCCGGTGCGCCGCGATCGTTACGCAACAAGACGTTGGCGGAAGCGCGCAGCGATGGGTCCGAGTACAGGATTCGGTTCGCCAAGCGTTGGAAGACCTGCGCCTCCGCCGCGTCGATGCCGAGATGATGCAGCTGCACCTGGGCTTGTGTCCAGGCAAGGATGCCCGCCCGCTCGAACGTGGCCGGGGTCCGATACTTGTCGGCCAGGTCGAGCGCGTGTTCACGGGTGTCCGCCACCGCCGTCGAGAAGACGACGTGGACGGTTTCACCAGGCGCGATCGCTACACGTACCCGAAGACTGAAGATCGGATCCAACACCGCACCCACGGTGTTGGACAGCGGACGCCCCTCGGTGATGCAGATCGGATTGCGCGCGGATCGTCCTCTACCGAGAAAGCGCGCCCTATCAGTCTCGTACTGGATGAACGCAGCGCCGTGCTCCTCGATCGTTGCCACGTGCGTCGCCCAGATCGGCTGATCCTCCGTCGACCGGGGGCGACGCGTCGCGAGCAAAGCACCCAACTCCGGCACGAACTCCGTTTGCACGAACAGGTTCTGGAACGCCGGATGGGCGACATCAGCGGCCTGCGGCGCGAGCACGAGCTCCTGGTATGAGGTCAGCTCTATCTCCCGGGCCCGCGGTCCCAGGTTGCTCAATGAGACGCGGCGGATCTCTGCGTCGTCCTCGGCCGACACGACGATGTTCAAGGCGGTGCTGATCGATCCGTCGCGACGCGTGTACGTCGCCGACTCCTCGGTGAACACGACTTCGTACGAATCCGCCTCCCGGCCGGCGGGCTGATATGCCGGCGACCACACGACGCCGCTCGCAGTGTCGCGGAGGTAGATGTAACTCCCCCACTGATCGCGCGTCACGTCCTCTCGCCATCTCGTCACGGCTGCGTCGCGCCAACGGCTGTAACCGGAACCTGCCGCCGTGACCATGACCGAATAGCGACCGTTGGAGAGAAGGTGAGAGCGGGGAATCGCGTCGTGCGGCGACGTGAACCGGCGCAACATCGGGGGAACGGTGTCTCGCACGTCAGCAGCGCTCTTGACCTCCTCGGCTCGCGGCCGGGCGACGAGGGCGTTGCGCGGCATCCGCTCGTGGAGCAGCAGTTCGGTTGCCTTCACGATCGGCTCGGCGTGGAAACGTTCGACCATCGCGAAGTCGTTGACGACGTTGCCGATGGCCACCAACAGCATTCCCTGATGATGAGCCATGTAGCTGTTGACGACCGCGACGGAGGCGTTGTCAGGAAGCCGCCGGGCGGTGAAATCGAGCGCTTCCCGGAAGCCGTAACGACCGATGGCGCAGAGTTCACCGAGGCGATGAAAGTTGCGGACCGCAGCACCCGGGTCGATCATCGCGGCCAGGCCGGTGGCATACGGCGAAATGACGAGATCCTCACCCAGTCCGCGTTTGAGACCCAGCCCTGGAACGCCGAATCCGGAGTACTGATAGGTCTGGCTGAGGTCGCGCGCGTTGTAGCCGGACTCGGAGATCCCCCATGGAACACCGAGGTCTGTCGCGTAGCGCATCTGGCGGGCGACGATCAAACGCGCGGTCTGTTCAAGGAGGCTTCCGATTGGCGCGCGCATCACCAGGTTGGGCATGAGGTATTCGAACATCGAGCCGGACCACGAGATCAGCGCCGAGCCGCGTCCGACCGGAGTCAATGACCGACCGAGACGAAACCAATGATCGGCATCCACATCGCCTTTGGCGATGGCGATGAAACTCGTCAGACGAGCTTCCGATGCGAGCAAGTCGTAGTAGCTCGGGTCGAGTGAACCGTCTGCAACGCGGAATCCGATCGAGAACAGTTTGCGGACGGGATCGAACAAGAATGTGAAGTCCATCGCCGAGAACAGACGCCGAGCGTCGTCCGAAACGGCTTGCAACCTTCGCACGAGGGTGACTGCGGAAGCGCTCGGGCCGGCCGGCGGCGCGACGTCGTCCAGCTCCGACAAGTTGACCGGCGATCGGCCGTGATCTGAGTGACCGGCCGAGAGCAGCACGGTCAGGTCAGCCCGGTGGCTGCGCACGGTCGATTGCACCGCCTCGGCCCAAACGACGAGTTCGCTGTCCGTCGGGTCGCCGCGTTCGGCCGTCAGGGTCGAGGCGACATCGACCAAGATTGCTGCGCGAGACGACAGCTGGTCGAGTCGGCCGGCCCAGTTCGACGCAGCGACTGGCATCCGCTGCAGGTCGGCGATCGACTCGAGACAGTCCACGAGGTGATCGACGGTCAACGTCTGGCCTCGGACGTCCTTGCCGAACTTCAGCACCGATTCGCGCACCAGGGCGACCGCATCGTCGATCCCGGCGATGGCTGCGGTGATCTGAAGCGGCTGGTCGATCAAGTCCAAGCACGCATTCGAGACCGAGACGAGATGTCCGCAGAGGTTGCCACTGTCGACCGTCGACACGTACTCGGGATCGAGTCGCTGGAGCGTCCGAGTGTCGTACCAGTTGTACAGGTGACCATGGAACATTTCGAGTTGGCCGACGGTGGCCAGCGTCGCCTCGAGTCGTCTCACCATCTCGATCGTGCCGATCCACCCGAAGTCGTGCGCCGTGATGACGGCGAGCAGATACATCCCGATGTTCGTCGGGGATGTACGCGTCGCCACCACCGGGCTCGGGTCGTCCTGGAAGTTGTCGGGCGGGAGCCAGTGGTCGTCCTCGCCGACGAACGTCTCGAAGAACGACCACGTCCGGCGGGCGACAAGGCGCATCTTGGCGATCTGGATTGGTTCGAGCGCCTCAGGTCCAGACACGGCCGGCATCCGACTCGCTCGTTGAGCGATGAGCGGGGCAGCGAGCCACAATGCCAGGAACGGTCCGGCGACACGAAATTCTCCAGGTTTGGTCAGGGCCACGAGCACAACACCCAGCCCAGCCAGCCACGTGCCGCCGAGCATCTGACGGAAGAAACCACGAAGGCGGACATCGCTGTTTGCCGCGGTCTGCGCGGCTGTGCGCCACTCAAGCAGGTGACGTCTCGTGATCAGCACCCGACCCAGCGTTCGCACGATGGCATCGACCATGAGCCACGCCTGGTGAGCGAGGAGGCTGATGACGAGAAAGACCTCGTCGAGGGCGACCACGCCGTCTCCGGCGATGTCACGAAAGTGGCTGCGCTTGGAGATCCCTTGACGTTGGGGGCGGAGACCGAGGATGATCGGCATGGCGGTGGGGATCACCACGGAGAGCACGACGAGTGCGGTCCACCACGAGGCAGAGACGGACGGGATCGTCCACGACGTGAACAGCGTCGCCACCGCCAGCGGAGCGATCAGGCTGCGACGTAGATTGTCGAGCATCTTCCAGCGGCCCACGCTGCCGATCCCACTGCGTGCGCGTTCGGGTACGTCGGCGTGGCGGAGTCCGACGATCCACGGCAGGAGCTGCCAGTCGCCTCTCGCCCACCGGTGCTGACGCGCTGCGGCGACGAGGTAGTTGGAAGGAAACTCATCGAACAGCTCGACGTCGGTCACCAGGCCGGCGCGTGCAAACACGCCTTCGAACAAATCGTGGCTGAGCATCGTGTTCTCCGGCACACGCCCGTGCATGGCCGCTGCAAACGCGTCGACGTCGTAGATCCCTTTGCCCGTGTAGCTGCCTTCCTGGAACAGATCCTGGTAGACGTCGGACACGGCTGATGCGTACGGGTCGACACCGGCGGCACCGGCGAACGCTCGCTGAAAGATCGACGCCTCTTCTGCCGTCGGCAGCGTGGGCGTCACGCGCGGCTGCAGCAACCCGTAGCCATGCGTCACTCGCCTGCTACGGGGATCGAATTGCGGCCGATTCAGGGGGTGGGCGAGCGTGCCGACGAGCTTGCCGACTGCCCCACGCGGAAGCCGTGTGTCTGCGTCGAGTGTCACGACGTAGCGCACTCCGGAACGTGGCTCCGTCGCCGGCCGGTTGGGCACGACTCTGAAACTGGTCTCGCTCGAACCGCGCAGGAGCGAATTCAGCTCCTCGAGCTTGCCACGCTTGCGCTCCCAGCCCATCCAGCAACCCTCGGCCGCGTTCCATCGTCGGCATCGGTGGAGCAGCAAGAACCGCGTCCCACCTTCGAGGGTGGGGCCATAACGATCGTTCAGTCGGTCGATGCCGGCCGAAGCGTGACCCAGGAGTTCGTCGTCTCCCTCGACGTGCTCGGCATCGGCGTCGAGCCAATCTGTGAGCAGCGCGAACACGATGTCGCCCTCTTGGTTGGCGAGGTAGTGCACTTCCAAGCCAGAGACTTGCGCGTCGATATCAGAAAGCGACGTGAGCAGGGTGGGCACCGCCACCAGAGTTCGCATCTCCGGAGGGACCCCGCCATCGAGGTCGAGCCGCGGCAAAGGGAGCGGTCGCAGCCAACGAGTGACCGCCCGATTGACGAGGGAGACAGCCAACTCTGAAGCCGGAGTGATCGCGAGCACGCCGACGACTACTGCGCCGGCTCCCCCGTCTCCAGACGCGGCGAACACTCCCGCAATTCCTGCGGCGGTGAGACTCAGGATCGAACCGAAATACAGCCGCTTTCCGGCCCGAATCAGAGCGCGACGAAGTCGTTGCACGGCGGGTGCTCGGAACTCCAGGTCGCGCTCCAACTCCGGGCGACCGTCGGAGATCAAGTAGTACCCAGGGTTTCTCGATGCGTTCGGCGAGGCGTCTGCACGATTGTCATTCGCTGCGGCCATCGCCACAGCCCGCTGTGCGACATATCGCTCGGCTCGCCCCGAGCCACGGGACAACTGCTCGACGGCATTGCGGTACAGGTTCCGGGTCACGAAATCCAGCTCAGCGAAGTCGCCACCCTGCCGGAGCACCTCGTCGACAAGCCCGACCTTCTCAACGAACTCGGACCAGTCGAACCATGAGATCAGACGCATGCTCGTGATCACGTTGCGTACGGTGACATTCATCGTCGCCATACGCTGATGTTGAGCGTGGACCATGTCCTCCGCATTGGTGCCGTGTGCGGCAAGCAACTCCTCGAGCGAGTGCAGCATCGGGGTGACGGAGGGGTCCTGATCGCGGAGTCGCTGGAACAACTGCACGCGGCCCGCTGCTGACAAATCAGTCAGGACGCGCGGGTCGACGACGGACGACGTACCGTTCGATCGCTCTCCACTCAAGCCGAGCACACGATCGGCGAGTTCGTCGGCGACCTGTCTGTCTTCGCGAGCGCGAATGATCCGCTCCGCCAACCGTCGCAAATTCTCGACGAGCACGAGGCGAAGGCTGATCGCGATCGCCCACAACTCGCCGATCGCGAGCACCTCCACCTCCTGATAGGCGCGCACCATGCGTTCAAGGCTGTCCGGATCGAAGCGGCTGTCGGTGTGCGCGACGTATGCCCACGCCAACGCAAACACTCGCGGGTACCCGTCCAGGTGCCCACCAGCCAGCTTGGGGAGCTCTCGGTAGTAGTCCGGCGGCAGATCATCGCGGATCTCGCGAAGCTGTTCGTCGACAATCGAAAAGTTGTCGACCAGCCACTCGGCGGCCGGTGTGATCGAGCGTTCTTCCCGTATCGCTTGCGCCAATACTCGGTACGCATTCTCCAGGACGCGGCCGTTGTCGGCGACCCTCGGTCGGATTCGTTCGCCACGGTAGGAGGAGGGTCGAACGGTCTGATCGGCGGCAAGCGTTCGGGCATGGTGCTCGAGGCGCTCGACGCTGAACAACTCGGCAACGATGGGCTCCTCGAGTCCGTCAGCGGATGCGCCGGCCCCGATCGTGCCACGAAGGCGCCTCACGATGTGACCAATCTCTTCGCATCATTTCGCCTCATTGACCCTCACATCGGGTTCGGAATGGAGATTTCAGGTCGTCGGACCGAGGCTCGTCTCTGTTCGCGCAACGGCCAGTATTCGAGGCCCATGGCTGGAGGGAGCACGGCCACGCCCCACGACTATGAAGAATTGTCCTGCGGGCACCGGAGCTTCTCATCATGCGCCGACGTTCGCCGCCGACCCGACCGAGCTCAGGCCGTGATTGGCTCGAGCGAATGCCCGCACGCGCATTGGTAGGTGGAGCCGTGGGGACACGGCGAGTTGATTTGCAGTTCGCAGCCGCAGTCGGGATTCGAGCACGTGAGACGTGTACCGGCGATGTTCTCTGAGTCATTCATGAACGTCCACCTACCCACTGCCGATCCGTCTTCAACGCGCATCCCATCGGAGCGAGCAGTTGACCAGCAATCGACACTGATCGCGCTCACCGAATTTCCCCAGGTGTGCTCGGCGGGTTCCAGCGGTCGTCGCTACGAGGCGTGTTGCAGGAGGTTAGCGAACAACGATTTCGGGGTGTTCCAGTCGAGGGTTTTGCGGGGCGACCGTTGAATTCTTCGCTGACGCGGGCGAGGTCTGCAGCGGTGTAGATGCTCAGGTCGGTTCCTTTCGGAAAGTAGTTCCGCAGCAGCCCGTTGGTGTTCTCATTGGTCGGTCGTTGCCACGGACGACCCGGATTACACTCGACGACACGACTGACATCGTTGCGAACGACGACCCCGCCGTTCTTCCACCAATGGCCGGTCGTGCGATCGACCCCCAACCGGCGACACGCCCCAGAGTTCGACACACCCTCACGAATCAATCGGACGTACTGCTCGCGCTAATCCGTCATTCGCTGTCGACCCGCACGACCACTGGAACCTGATTTCAGAGCCGCCTGCCTACCTCAGGCGTAGCGACGACCGCTGGAACCCGCCGAGCAACTCTGAGGACATTCACCTGAGCGTGATCAACAGAGAAAGCCATATTGAACGTCAACATCTCGGCCATGTTCGACAACGACCCGGGGCGGCCCGATTGTTTCCGCCGAAGGAGGTGTCAACGACGTCCTCGCTGGACATTGGGGAGCATCGCCACCTTTCGGGGTCTTCGTCGAAGTCTCTGGAGTGTCCTCGGTCCTCCGCAGCGGGTGGTCTCACTCGTGCCGACCACCCGCCGTGGGGATCGAAGTTTCGGCTGAATCAGATCGCACTAGGCGTTGTTGTGCTCTTGATCTTTGATCGAGTCCACCGCTTGTTTGGCTTGATCCGTGGTCGTTTCGGTCGCCTGTTGCGCTGCTGATGTGACGGCCTGAGCGCTTTCGGTGGCGGCTGACTTCAGGTTGGCGGCTGCCTCTTTGGCCGGTTCTTTCAGGTGGTCTGCCACTTCGTGAGCAGCTTCGGTGAGTTGTTCTTTCACAGGTTCGAGGGCTTCCATCACCTTGGCTGATGCTTCCTTCTCCGAGGCTGAGGGAGGGAACGCTGCTGCAATGAGAAAGCCGACGCCGAATGCGATGGCACCGGTGATGAGCGGCGCCCCTTGGGTTTGTTCGCGGATTGTGTCGGGTGCGTGCTTGACACTGTCAATTCCGGTTGATGCTGACTCGCCGACCGATCCTGCGGTATCGGTCAACTTGGCTTTGGCGTCGTGGGCCGTGCCCATCACGCTCTCGCGAAGGTTGCCGACACCGGCACGAACTTTGTTCTTGTTGCGTTCCATGACTCGGCCCGGAATGACCCGATCACCGATGGCATCGATCGTGCCGCTCATCTCGGCGCGAGTAGTCTCGATGTTGCGCTTCAGTTCTTCTGTGTCTTGACCCATTGGACATCCTCTTTCAGTGTGGTAACGGTTTCTTGTAGCGGTTTGACTGCTGCGATCTGCTTCTTGCCGCGCAGTGCCAACAGTGCGGCAGCGACGGCCCAAATGACGCCGACTATCGCGAACGACAGGGCGGTGTTGAGTGCCTGGTCGAGCAGCCAAGCAAGGGCGAAGGACAAAAAGATCAACGCCATCCAGGCGCCGAGGCCGGCACCGGCAAACAAGCCCGCGGCCTTCCCGGCGCGTGAGAGCTCCTGTCGTGCCTCGACCTTGGCCAGCTCAACTTCCTGTCGCAGCAACGTGCTGAAATCGGACGTGAACTCGCCCAGCAGATCGCCCAATGATTTCTCGGGTTGCAGTGGCTGAGTGGCCCTGCTGTTGAGATCGCTCATGGCAGATTCGACCCCGAGAGCGCCTCGCCGCGTCCGACAGCAGACAACGAGGCAGGCGGAGAATGGTCGGAGTATGAGTCACCGTGTCCATGTGTGCGATCCGAGCTCAAGTCGGCCTGCTGAAGTCGGTCGGAATCATCGCTCGTCTCAGCGGCGGTTGCTCGGGCCAGTCGGCCCGCTGCGAATCCTGCGACTGCTGCGCTGAACAGAAACACGATCGGCCTCTTCCGGGCAAACTGAGCGAGATCTTGGATGACGGCTTGGGGCCCGCGGGTCTGCAACGTTTGCGCGTAGGCGTGTACGCGCTGTTGAGCATCGCCGACGAGTGCGCCCACGTGTCCAGCATCTTGTGGTCGACCTTCGGAGAGAGCGCCGAGTTGATCGGCGAAGGTCTGTAATCCAGCCGCAGCCTGTAC
>JBDSDH010000248.1:0-32622 GCA_039920665.1 Ilumatobacteraceae bacterium | reverse complement strand
AAGGTCGACTTTCCACCGGACTCACCGGTCGGCATTCCCTTCGCCGATGCCGACGTCACCGACGAGTCGTTCGCGGAACGGTCTCTGCAGGAGCAACCAGAGGTGAACGAGCGAGACATCGATATCGTCGACGCCGACGACATCAACCTGCTCGACCGAGATGTCGACGTCGAAGCGTTGGTCAAACCCGATACCGACATCTGAGCGATGCAATGAGCACCCGAGTCCGGGCAGAGGGTCGGTCGAACGAAAGTTTGTCATCCGATCTGGCTGAATCTCGGGCCATCTGGGTTCGGGCAGCAGCTGATACGGGTACGCCTGCGCCGTGAGCGACCATCTTTCTGACATCCAGACCCTTCGTGACAATGCCCGCAAGCACATCGAGCGAGGCCCCCTCACCGACAACTACGGCGGTGACCGCGAGCGCGTGATCGAGGTACTGAATGAAGCCCTCGCCACCGAGCTCGTCTGCGTCCTGCGCTACAAGCGTCACTTCTACATGGCCGAAGGGATCAACTCCGGTTCTGTAGCCGCTGAGTTCCTCCAGCACGCAACCGAAGAGCAAGGCCACGCCGACCAGATCGCGGCGCGGATCGTCCAACTGCAGGGCGAGCCGGACTTCAACCCCGCCACGCTGGTCGCTCGCAGCCACGCAGAATACGTTCCCGGCACCGATCTGATCGACATGATCAAGGAAGACCTCGTCGCCGAACGAATCGCGATCGCGTCGTACGGCGAGATCGTTCGCTGGATCGGCGACACCGACATCACCACTCGCCGGTTGATGGAACAGATCCTCGCCGTCGAAGAAGAGCACGCCGACGACTTGCTGACGTTCCTCAAGAACTTCGGCGTCGACCTGACCATCGCCTGATCAGCCGGCCGGCGGCCGCTGGGTCACGAGGCCTTCATCCGCAGCGCGTCCTTCCACTTGAGTCGTGACCCCCGGTGGAGCAGGGTGCGGCCGTAGACCGCGCCGGCGAGGCGCAGCATCCCGAACGTGGCTGCGATCAAGAGCGCTGCGGCGACGACGATCTCGACCACCGAAGCGGCACCTACGGCGACCCGCAACGGCATCAGCAACGGAGCGAACGGTGGCAGAATCGAGACGATTCGCGTTGCTGTCGACTCCGGTTGATTCCCGAGCACGAACACCGTCAAGTAGGCAACCGTGAACAACATCGAAATCGGCGCAGCCGCGCCTTGGGCGTCTTCTTGGCGAGAGACACAGGAGCCGGCGAGCGCGAAGAGGGTGCTGTAGAGCACGAACCCGCACACGAACCACAGCAGCGTGGTGGGCAGACCGACCCAGACTCCGCTCGGAACCGACGTGCCGGAGACCTTGAGCGAGAGGACTCCTGTCGCGACCGCCGCACAGAGCTGCAACATTGCCACCGAGCCGATACCCAACACCTTGCCAGTGAGCAGTTGGTAGGCCTTGACGTGGGCGAGCAGGACCTCGACCACGCCGGTGCTCTTCTCTTCGACCACGCCCGTCAGCACCATCCCGCCGAACGCGTTGATCGAGATGAACAACAAGATCGCCGCCGTGAATCCGACCACGGTGCCAACAGTGTTGTCGTCGTCACCACCGCCTTTCAACTCGGTGATCTGCAACGCCGCCGGCGACAGGATCGTGGCGATCTGTTCCTTGTCGAGACCGGCCGCTGTCGCTGCCTCCTGCGACTTGGCTGACTGCCACGCGGCGTTGAGGGCGGCGGACAGTTCCTGCGATGGAGCCTTGGAGGACACCAACTCGCCGGACGCAGTGTCGATTGCAGCATCGTCGGCACCGTCACGAACCGCCTGCTCGGCAGTGGAGCGATCAGCGACCGATTCGATCCGGATCACGATGTCGAGCGCTTGCGCGGTCTGCTGCGCTGCATTGTCGAAACCGGGTGGGATGTCGCCGACGACGGCCACGTCGTACTTGGTCGGTGAGTCGCCGCCGCTCAGGACTCGGTTGAGGATGCCACCGCCGAGGATCGCGGCACAGAGCAACACGGTGGTGATTGCGAAGCTCTTCGACTTCACCCGCTGGTTGATCTCGCGGGCCATCACCAGCCGGATCATCGCGAACGAGTTCATGCCGGCACCGCTTCCTCGATCGTCGACCGTCCGATCGAGGACAGGAACACCTCTGACAGATCGGGCGGGGCGAAGGAGAACTCGACCACTCGGCCGGCGCGATTGGCGTCCGCCAACAACTCACTCGGATCTTGAGAGTCCGGAAAGCGCAACCGGATCGAGCGAGGCTTGCGTTCGATGACCACCATTGCCGAAACCAGGTTCGGTCGTGACGGCTGCCAGTCGGTGTCGTCAGCGAATCCGATCGATGCATACCGGAACGCACTGCGTTCGCGAATGTCGCGCACGTCGCCCTCGAGCACGATCCGGCCGCCGTCCACGATGACGACGTCGCGACTGATGTCGCTGACGAGATCGAGCTGATGGCTGCTGAACAGGACCGAGGTGCCACGGTCGATCTGATCGAGCAGGATCGATTTCATCGTCTCGACCGCCACCGGGTCGAGCCCCGCAAAGGGTTCGTCGAGAATCAACAGCTCCGGGTCGTGGACGAGCGCGATCGCGAGTTGGACCCGCTGCTGATTGCCGCTCGACAGCGCCTGGACCTCGTCGTCCTTGCGGGCCGCAATGTCGACTCGTTCCATCCACAACGCGGCCGCCCGTTGGGCGTCGGCCAGCGTCAGGCCGGCGAGACGGGCGAAGTACACGAGTTGATCGCCGACGGTCATCTTCGGGTACATCCCCCGCTCGGCCGGCATGTACCCGAACCGGCGCCGGACAGCAGCGCCGATCGGCTGACCCTCCCAGGTGATCGAGCCGCCGTCGGTCGCGATCAACCCCATGATCGCTCGCATCGTGGTGCTCTTGCCGGCACCGTTCGGGCCCAGAAAGCCAATGATCCCACCCTTGGCGACCGTGAAACTCACACCGTCGAGTGCGACCAGATCGCCGAAGCGTTTGTCGATTGCGTGCACGTCGAGCATCACGCAGGTCTACCCGGTGACGTGCCGAGTGACACGCCGGCCGATGTCACCCGATCGACCCCGATCCGATTACGATACGGAACCGTCTCGGTTCGTAATCCACTGCGGTGTCGACCGGAGACGGAGAGGTCTCCATGTCAGCAGTCGAGCAACGAGCAGCACCGAGGGTCACCGAAGTCCGGAACGGTCTTGGTTCCGATGACATCGATCCAGCGGTCCACGACAAGCGATGGTGGGTGCTCGGCGTGCTGTGCCTGAGCATGACCATCATCGTGATGGACAACACGATCCTCAACGTCGCGATTCCGTCATTGATCAAGGACCTCGATGCGACCAACAGCCAGGTCCAGTGGATCATCGACTCGTACACGATTGTGTTCGCTGGGCTGCTGCTCACGACGGGCAGCCTCAGCGACCGCTTCGGTCGCAAGGGGGCGCTGCAGGTCGGCATCGTGTTGTTCATGCTCGGCTCGGCGCTGTCCGCACTCGCGACAACGGCGACCTACCTCATCATCACCCGCGCCTTCATGGGAATCGGCGGCGCCCTGATCATGCCCTCGACGCTGTCGTTGCTCACCAACACCTTCCGCGACCCGAAAGAACGGGGCCGGGCGATTGCGATCTGGGCCGGTTTCTCCGGGGTCGGTGTCGCCCTCGGACCGGTCATCGGCGGGCTGCTGCTCCAGCATTTCTCGTGGGCGTCGGTGTTCTGGGTCAACGTGCCGATCGGCACTGTCGCCCTGATCTCGGGCGTCTTCCTGCTGCCGACGTCGAAAGAAACCAAGACCGACCGGCTCGACCCGCTCGGGTCGATCTTGTCGATGCTCGGCCTCGGAGCGCTGCTGTACGGCATCATCGAAGTGCCGGCCAAGGGCTGGTCGAACCTCGAGGTCCAGGCCGGGTTCGTCGTCGGCGTGTTGGCGGTCATCGCGTTCATCACGTGGGAACTGCGCACGTCGCATCCGATGTTGGACATGCGGTTCTTCAAGAATCCACGCTTCACCGCCGCCAACATGGCCATCACACTCACGTTCTTCGCGATGTTCGGATCGTTGTTCCTGATGGCCCAGTACTGGCAGTTCGTCCACGGTTACACAGCCCTCCAAGCGGGCATCCGGCTGATCCCGTACGCAGCTGGAATGATGATCGTTGCACCCATGTCAGCCCGAGTCGTCGAGCGGATCGGATCGAAGCGGGTGATGACGATCGGCCTGTGCACCGTCACGGTTGCACTGCTGTTGATGTCGCTACTGCAGCGTGACACGCCCTATGTGATCGCGATCCTGCCCTTCGTGCTGATGTCGGCCGGCGTCGGTTTCACGATGCCGCCGGCGACCGAATCGATCATGGGCTCGTTGCCTCGCGACAAGGCCGGCGTCGGATCTGCGGTCAACGACACCACCCGCCAGATGGGTGGCGCAGTCGGCGTCGCCTTGATCGGCAGTGTCGTCGCCAGCATCTTCGCCAGCGAGGTCGACGGTCTCACATCCCGGTTCGACATCAGTCGCGTCCAGTTGGCCGAGGCCCGGTCATCTCTCGGCAGCGCCTTGAAGGTTGCGTCGACGCTCGGCGACCAGGCCAACGGATTCACGATCGGTGTCAAGGACGCATTCGTGAGCGGGCTGCATTCTGGTTTGCGTCTTGCTGCCGGTGTCGTCGTGTGCGCAGCCGTCGTCGTCTGGCGATACCTGCCTGCTCGGGCTGCCGATCACGTCGACGCGATCTCGCCGTCGAACGCCGAATTCGCATCGATCGAGATGGAGACCGGCGCAACGCTCGGCGGGGCAGTCGCAGCCGGCGTCGTGGCAGAACGCGCCGTCGCCGAAAGCGACGCGATCTCCGATTCGGTCTCGGTCGGCGAGTGAAGACGCCCCCATGACGACATCAGTCGCAACCACTGGATCAGCCGACCTTGCACCAGCAGACCTTCCACCGGCGGAAGTCACGCCCAAGCGGGGCCGCCCGCGCGACGTCCGATGTGACCACGCGATCCTCCAGGCAACGATCGACATCCTGATCGAGGGTGGTGCCGCCAACCTGTCGATCGACGGTGTCGCTGCTCGTGCCGGCGTCGGCAAGGCCACGATCTACCGTCGCTGGAGCTCGAAGGAGGCGCTCGTTCTCGATGCGATCAATACCGAGGAATCGATCATCCCCACCCCCGACACGGGAACGCTGCGTGGCGATCTCGAGCAGTACTACGACGGTGTGATCGAACGATTCCGTGACAACGAAGGATCCGATGTACTCCCCCACCTGATCGAAGCGGCCTGTTACGACCCCGAAGTTCGACTCTCGCTCGACAGCTACCTCAGCGGCCGTCAGAAACCACTGCGGGTGGTGCTCCAGCGCGCGATCCAGCGTGGCGAAATCACCAGTGGCACCGACGTGACTGTGTTGATCGACGTACTCGTCGGGCCGACGTTCTATCGCCGGTTGCTCACCGGTGGCGAGATCGACCGCACCTTCGTCCACAAGATCCTCGACATCGTGCTCGGCGGCCGTTGAGATCGTCCGTGACGCACCGCCCGCAGCGCACGTCCTTCGGGGTCAACTACCGCAAGGTCTACGCCGCCAGCGTGATCAGCAATCTGGGCGATGGCGTCGCCCAGATCGGCTATCCGTGGCTCGCTTCGGCAGTGACCCGCAATCCGATCCTGATCGCCCTCGTCGCTGTCGCCCAACGACTGCCGTGGCTGCTGTTCACACTGCCCGCCGGTGTCATCACCGACCGGCTTGATCGGCGCAAGTTGATCGTCGTGATGGATCTGATACGCGGCGGTTTCACGTTGCTGGTCGGCATTTCGGTGCTTGCGCTCGGCAGCGACCTGCCGTCGCCGGACAAGGTCGCATCGGTCGTCGGCACCCGGACGTTGCTGTACATGATCCTCATCGTCGCGAGCCTGTTGCTCGGCATGGCCGAGGTCCTGCGCGACAACTCGGCCCAGACGATCATCCCCTCGATCGTGTCGTCGGACAATCTCGAGAAGGCCAATGGACGGATGTGGTCGGCAGAGATGGTGACCAACACATTCATCGGTCCGCCACTCGGCAGCCTGCTGATCGCGGGCGCGTTCTTCTTGCCGTTTGCGTTCGATGCCGTCTCGTTCGTGGCCTCCGCCGCGCTCGTGTTTCTCGTCGTTGGTCAATTCCGTTCGAAGCCGACAGTCGCCCCGGAGCCAACGGGGGTGGCGGCCGTTTCGGGCGCTTGGAAGACCGAGCTGAAAGAGGGCGTGCGCTGGCTCTGGCACCATCCACTGCTGCGCCCGATGGCGATCATCCTCGGTTGCCTCAACGCGATCGGGATGCTCCAAGCAGCCACCCTCGTGTTGTTCGCGCAGGAGATCCTGCACACTTCGCCGATCGAATTCGCGTTGCTCAGCATGGGCGGCGCACTCGGCGGCGTCCTCGGTGGCTACGTCGCACCGGCCATTCGCAACAAGCTCGGCAGCGGGCCCTCGTTGTGGCTCACCCTCGGCGCAACGGCGCTCACACCGATACCGATCGGGTTGACCTCGTGGTGGCCGTTGGTGTTTGCAATGTTCGCGATCACGATGCTGGTCGGCATCGTCTGGAACGTGATCACGGTGTCACTGCGCCAGACCATCATCCCCGATCACCTGCTCGGCCGGGTCAACAGCGTCTACCGGTTCTTCGCGTGGGGGATGATGCCGATCGGGACGGCGATCGGCGGCGCGACGGTTGCGCTGATCGAGCCGTCATGGGGACGTGAAGCTGCGCTGCGGGCACCGTGGTTCGTTGCTGCCGCATCGGGTGTCGTCCTGATTGTCTACGCCGTACCTCGACTCACCTCGCAACGCCTCGATGACGCCCGAGCCGAGGGGATCGCCGCACGATCATCCCAATCGGTGGGATGACCCGCTCACGCTTCACCCGCATGCCTCATTGAGGAAACAGAGCTGAAACACGCTGTTGCCATTCTGCAGATGTCTCTTTCCGAGGATCGTTCCCCAGAGCTGTTCGGGAACCCTCGCCCAACCATGGAGCGGTGCATGAACGAAGCGGAACTGGCAAACAGCGGCAACATTGCATGGATCCTGGCGTCGGCAGCACTCGTGCTGTTCATGACGCCGGGCCTCGCGTTCTTTTACGGCGGGATGGACCGGACCAAGAACGTGCTCAACATGCTGATGATGAACTTCTACTGCTTGTTGATCGTGCCCGTTTTGTGGGCCGTGGCCGGTTGGACGCTGGCGGCCGGCAATCCTTCGACCGGGTTCGGTGACGGCGACCTGATCGGCACCTTCGATCACATCTTCATGAAGAACATCGACCTGAGTTCGCCGAGCGGGTTGGCCACAATCGTGTTTCTCGGCATGTTCGCCGTGATCACCCCGGCGCTGATCTCTGGCGCCGTCGCTGACCGAATGAAGTTCTCGGCGTGGGCGATCTTCGTTCCGGTGTGGCTGTTCCTTGTCTTCGTCCCCGTCTTCAAGTGGGTCTACGGCGGCTGGCTCGGCCAGCGCGGTTCGATCGATTTCGCCGGCGGAACCGCAATCCACATCAATGCCGGCATCGCAGCGCTCGCGGCGGTCCTCGTGCTCGGCAAGCGCAAGAGCTGGCCGAACGACGTCCAGCCCCCGCACTCGATGCCGCTGGTGATGCTCGGGACGGGCATCTTGTGGTTCGGCTGGTTCGGCTTCAACGCCGGGTCTGCGCTGGCCGCCAACGGACAGGCCGTCCAGGCCTTCGTCAACACGTTCCTTGCCGCTGCAGCGGCCGGTCTGGCGTGGTGCGTGGTCGAGCGTGTTCGCGACGGTCACTTCACCAACCTCGGGGCCGCATCAGGGATCGTCGCTGGTTTGGTGGCGATCACACCCTGCGCCGGTTTCGTCGCCGGCATGAGCCCGATCTGGATCGGCCTCATCGCCGGCGTGATCTGCTGCTACACCGTCAAACTGAAGCGCCGCCTCGGCTACGACGACTCGCTCGACGTCGTCGGCGTGCATTTTGTCGGCGGCGTCGTCGGAACGTTGCTGCTCGGCTTCTTCGCAGATCCCGAGTACTTCGACGGGTCGTGGATGAAGGGCACGTTCTACGGTGGCGGACTGCATCTCTTCGGCGAGCAGGCTTTGGCGGCGATCGCCACCATCGTGTGGTCGTTCATCGTCACCTACGGCATCATGATGGCGTTGAAGAAGACGATCGGTGTTCGCGTCGATGACGAGTCCGAGGTGATCGGGCTCGATCTGTCCGAGCATCGAGAGACCGCCTACCACTCCGGCTGATCAGCGACCGACAAGAGAATCGAGAAGAGAACCGACTATGAAACTCATCACTGCAGTGGTCAAACCGTTCAAGCTGGACGAGGCCAAGGACGCGCTCAAGGCAGCCGGCGTCGTCGGAATCACGGTGACCGAGGTGCGCGGTTTCGGCCGGCAGTCGGGACACACCGAGACCTACCGTGGCACCGAGTACAACATTGCATTCGTGCCCAAGGTCAAGCTCGAAATCCTGGTCGGCGACAACGACGTCGACCGGATCGTCCACGTCATCGTCGAAGCTGCCCGCACGGACAAGATCGGTGACGGCAAGATCTGGGTGACCTCGGTCGACTCCATCGTTCGGATCCGCACCGGCGAACTCAACGACGACGCGATCTGATGTGGTTGACCGCGTCGATCGTCCCGATCGGGGCAGTCGACGCGGTTCACCCGGTCGGTTGCATCGTTCAACTGACCGCAAAGGCGGCGAGCACGAAGCCAGCAAAGCCGACGACAGCGGTGCCGATCGCCACGGGTGCGAGCTCGCGTTGACGCGCCGGTCGTCGCGCTCCCCCGATGTCCGCTGCTGCGCGTGCTCGTTGACGAGCCAGCGGCAAACCAGCCAGCCAGGTGACAGCGCCGAACACGAGCAGTACCCCACCGACGAGCGGCCGCGACGTGCCGGCGCTCACGTGGGGAATGCCACCCTTGGCCACTGCGGCTCCGCACGCGAAGAGCGACAGCGCACTGCGACCCCACGCCAACTCCGTGCGTTCTGCGGCGAGACCGGGATCCGAGGTGCGCGGCAACCTCGGTGTGTTCACCCCGTGTTGCTTTCGGCAAAGGTCGCCAACAGCAGCGCGACCACCGCACTGACCGCAACGACGACCGTCACGAGCATCGGCAGGATCGACTTCGGTAACGGCTGACCGAGCCGCATCGCCCGCTCGTTGCGCTGCCACTGGAACAGGCTCGCGATCGACATCAGCGAGCCCATCGCGATCAAGGGGAGGCCGATCAGCCGGCGGCCGCCAGGAAAGTCGAACGGTGGCAGCAGTTGGGTGATCGCGAGTCCGGCGGTGACGAGCGCGAGCGACGTGCGGTTGTAGGCGAGAAACGTGCGCTCGTTGGCGTACAGGAACCGTACGTCCGGCTCGGCGAGGGCATCCACGGAAGACTCGGGTTCGGAGCCGGCCGCACCCGCTGACTCAGACTGCATCGGCAGCTGCCACGAACTCGGCCATCACCCGGTCGGCATCGGGATGGGCCGCGATCCGAGCGACGATCAGGTCGTGCTGCTGGGCAGCGAACAGTGGAGGCTGCTCGACGGTTGCCCAGTGGACGAGTCCGCCCCAGAACCGACCGATCAGCTCGGCGCCGGACACCGATGCGCCATCGATGGTACGGAACGTGACCGACGACAGTTCGCCGAGGTACAACTGCAGCGACCGCACGTGGATCTCTTCGTCGGTTCGGATCCGGCCGATGATCTCAGCTGCCTGCTGCGCGCCCGGGCGTCGATCAGCGAACAGATCGGAGGTGAGCAGGATCGCCTGGCTGGATGCGAACCCGATCTCGGCCCGGAACTCGATCATCAGCAGATTCATCAACAACGACAGCACACCCTCGATCTCGGCGGGCAACTCGGGCATCAGCCGTTTGCCGGCTTCGGGACGGGCGATGTTTTCCGGTGGGTCGACGTCGGGGTGGGCATTGATACCGAATGCGAGGTCGCGGGCGACGAACCACATCTCGTCGTGACCACCGATGCCATTGGCTGGATCGCCGCCCTCGTCGATGCCATGGGCGCGCAGCAACCCGGTGTTGAGATGGGCGATCGCCATCTCGGAGATGTCCTCGATGATCACCGGCTGGAGATCGGGAAACGTGATCTCCGCGAGGATCCGACCCCTGGCCTCGATCTTGCCGGTGATCGTGAGACTGTTCCAGAAGCTGGCACCGAGGTCGTTGCGGAGCAGCACCCGCGACTGCTCGACCGACGGCACCCGCTCGCCATCGAGCAGGCTCGCATCGGCATCGAACAACACCCCGCCGCGATCGAGCAACGCTGCTCCCCAGGCGTCGAGCGCAGGTTCGCGGACCAATGCACGAGGTGGCTGGTAGGTACCGTCAGCCAAAAATCCGCCGTGCATCCGGCGCCCGTCGACGAGATGCTCAGTCGCGTACTCGTGATCTCGCATCAGTTCCGACTCGGTGTAGATCAACTTCGAATCAGCCTTCTGCGGAAGATCATCGACAGCGGTTTTGGAGTCAGCGGTCATTGCGCCAGCGTAGATCCCGGGGTGACGGCTGGGATGGCCGGAAGCCCGTCGATCGACGAGGAGTTCTTGAGCGATCGATGCTCATCCATTTCAGCCTCCGTGCGCTCCTGGGCCCACTCGATCAACCTCGACCGTTGTCCCTCGAACGTGTACAGCGGCACGGCATATCCACAGGTGTCACTGATCCGATCGGCGTGGACGATGATGACGGCGCGGCCACCGGGCACGTCAGGTCGAGATAGGCAACCGTCATCTCATCGAGGATCCGCAAGGTGTCGAGACCCTTCGGCGAGACATTGACGTGGCCGTTGGATGCGAGCGGTGCCGTGGCGACGGTGAACATCTGCTGACGGCCGATCCATTCGGCAACGGGTGGGGTGATGGATTGGTGGAGCTTGCCCGTTCGTCCGGTGTGACAGCTCCGTTCGGCGGGCACCGGCGTCGGATCGCAATGGCCGATACTCTCGATGAGATGGCCAGACCCCGCACGACCCGGAGCATCCCGAAGCTCGTCACAACGCTGATGGTGCGGGCGTTCTTCCGGCGGGTCGAGATCGATGGCGTCGAACGTTTACCGACGACGGGCCCGGTGATCACCGTCGCCAACCACGCCAACGGTCTCGTCGACGGCTTGTTGCTGATGTCCACCCTGCCCCGGTGGCCACGGTTTCTGGGCAAGGCGACGCTGTTCGACATCGCCCCGCTCCGACCCTTCCTTCAGCTCACAGGAGTGATCCCCGTCCATCGGACCAAGGACGAGACCGCTGGCGAACCAAACTCGGACCGCGCTGCCAAGAACGATGCCACCTTTGCCGCATGTCGGGAGTTGCTCCGCGGTGGCGAGATGGTCTCGATCTTCCCAGAGGGAATCAGCCACGACCACAACAGCCTCCAACCGCTCCGCACGGGAACTGCGCGAATCGCGTTGAGTGCTGCCTTCGATGCCGAGCCGACAGCCGGTCACCCGAGCCGCGCCACCGGTCTCGACATCGTCCCGATCGGTCTCGCCTACGATGCCAAGGCGACATTCCGTTCCCATGCGGTGATCGTCATCGGTGACCCGATCCCTGTGGACCAGTGGTCCGAGGCGTACGCCGCGGATCCACGCGCCACGGTGCGCACCTGCACCGCTGCGATCACCGAAGGACTTCGTGCCGTCGCCCCCGACCATCCCCTCGGCGGATCGTTGGATGATCCCAGCCGCAGGCTGCGCCTGGTCGCGGTGCTCCGTCGCGCAAGCCGGGCAGAGCCACGCGCGGTGCTCGCCGTGGCGGCTCCCGTGGCATTTATCGGAACGGTCGTCCACGTCGTGCCGTACCAGATCGTCAAGCTGTCGGCCCGACTACCGCGCAACGAAAGCATCAAATCAACCGTCAAGCTGCTGGGCTCGACCGTGCTCTTCGTGACCGAATGGACCGCAATGACCGCTGTTGCCTGGCGTACTCGCGGCAAGCTCGCGGCAGCGGTCACCGCTGTCGCCGCTCCCCTGTCGGGGTATGTCGCAGTTCGCTTTGCGGAGACAATTCGCGACTCGACCAGCGAACCGGGCGTGCCAGACTCTGCGCCATGAGTTCCCTCGAAACCACGGCACCCGCATTCGTCGAGATGGCCCACCGCATCGTGTGGGCAACGGTTGCGACCGTGGACCCGGGGGGCAATCCGTCGACCCGAGTCCTCCACCCGATCTGGGAGTGGGACGGCAGCAATCTGACCGGTTGGATCGCGACGTCTCCCTTGTCTCCGAAGGCGACTCATCTGGCCTCGACGCCTCAGGTCTCGATCACGTACTGGACCACCATCCACGACACCTGCACCGCTGACTGCGACACCTCGTGGGAGTCATCTCCCGAGCAGCTCGAAGCCGGATGGAAGCGGTTCGTCGAGGGTCCTGCGCCGGTCGGGTACGACCCCGCGATCATCCCCGGTTGGGACACTCCGGAATCGCCGGGGTTCGGCATCCTGCGGCTCGAACCAACCACATTGCGGGTGATGCCCGGCACCTTGATGATGCAGGGCGTTGGCGAACTGCTGACCTGGAAGGCCTGATCCCACCACCGAGCAACCCCTGGTTGTGACCGGCGGGTAACCAGCCGTCTAGATTCTCTCGCCATGAGTGACGCGAACTACGACCTGGTCATCATCGGCGGTAACTCCGCCGGTCTTTCGGTGGCTGTCGCGCTGCAGGACGCCGGGCTCCAACGGGTTCGAATTCTGGAGGCCGGATCAGCGATTGCGTTCCCCGAGTTGGTCGGCGAGCACCAGTTGGACGTCGGTTACGGCGAGCCGGTCCTGACGATCGATGCGTCGATGGCAGCCGATGGCTCGACCACGATCTCGGTCACCACGGCCAAGCACACCTATTCGGCTCGTGCCTGTGTCGTCGCTCAGCGAGCCGGTGCAGAGGGTTGGACGCCCACCGTCACGACCGTTGCCAGCGACCGGATCCTGATCAACAGGTTGCCCGACTTCGCCGCCGACGAGGATGTGCTTGTCATCGGCCACACCGACCGGGCAGTCGAACTCACGGCCCGATTGGCCGCGGCCGGCGCTGGCGTTGTGCTCGCAGCGGGCGGGATGGACCCGAAGTTGTTGTCGCCGACCGCCGAAGCTGCGTTGCACCGACTCGAGCGTGAGCGGCATGCGACATTGCTCTATCGAGCCGTTCCCGAGCAGATCGCCGATGTCGACGGCTATCCCATGGCGTTCTTCGGTGACCGCCGCACGCCGGACCTGCAGTTCGACCACGTCGTCTTCGCCCCGAGCCGCACCGCCGTCACCCCGGCCGAGGTCGGGCTCACCGAGAGTGCGGCCGTGTCGGGCAGGGTGTGGTTCCTCGAGAATGCCGACCTGGCCGACATCGCCACGGCGTTCCCGGAGATCACCATCACGCCGGCACCGACATTGGCCGACCGACGCCGTGGCTTCACGTCGGTCATCGACGAGTTGCGCGCCGAGCATTACAACGCGACGATCACCCACTTCGAGCCAACTCACTCAGACCTGTGGGTGCTGCGGGTCAAGCCGGATCATGGCGATGTCTCGCACCTGCCCGGTCAGTACGCATCGCTCGGCCTCGGCTACTGGGAAGCACGGATCGACGACGCCGAAGATCCCGGCCTGGATGAGAAGTGGGACAAGCTCGTCCGCCGCTCTTATTCGATCTCGAGCCACATGTTCGACGACCACGGTTATCTCACCGGAGATCTCGACGCCGACGAGCTCGAGTTCTACATCGTGCTCGTCCCGCCGACGCCGGAGAACGTGCCCGGGTTGACGCCGCGCCTCGCCGTCAAACGCCCTGGCGACCGGATCTACCTCGGACCGAAAGTGGCGGGCCGCTACACCCTCGCCCCGGTCACCGACCCTGGCGCAACCCTGCTGTTCTTCTCCACCGGCACCGGCGAGGCGCCCCACAACGCAATGGTGGTCGAGCTCCTCCGCAAGGGCCATCACGGTCCGATCATCTCCGCGGTGTCGGTCCGCAAGTGGGCCGACCTCGGCTACATCGAGCAGCACCGGACACTCGAGTCGCGCTACGCCAACTACCGCTACATCCCGATGCCGACTCGCGAAGCCGACGTTCCCAAGCGGTACTTGCAGGATTTGATCTCTGGCGGCGTCCTCGAGAACGAATACGGCGTCACGTTCGATCCGGCCACGACCCAAGTCTTCCTGTGCGGCAACCCGGCAATGATCGGCCTGCCCGAAGAGACCGACGACGGCGTCACCTATCCCGAGGTCACCGGCGTCGTCGAACTGCTCGCCGCCAAGGGTTTCACCCTCGACCACCGCAAGACCCGCGGCAACATCCACTTCGAGGAATACTGGTAGACACCGGTCGCGTCCGACAGTCCCCCACGCCCATGGACGATGTTCGTCAGGGTTTGATCGCGGTGAAGATCGGCTGGACGCCACGATGCGTCCAGCGGAAGTCGGTGAGACCGGCGGCCGCTGCAGCCGCCTCGATATCCGCCCGACGCCAGGCCCGCAACCGCGTCGTGCGGCTGCGAACGGTCCATTCTGCGGCACCCGGCGCACGCTTCAGCAGGACGTCCTCCATGGCATAGCTACGACCGTCGTCGTCCCACTCCCACAGCTGGAAGCTCACCCGCGCCACTCCGTCACGCACGGATCGCTGCGGCGGCGTCGATGTCGGCCGGCTTGCCTCGACGGCGTCGTAGTCGCGGTTGGTGATCGCAACCACGCCGCCCCGACGGGTGGATGCTGCCATCACCGCGATGGCAAGTTCGATCGTCTCCAACTCGGCGAAATGGGTCAGGGAGTTCGCTGACAACACCGCATCGAATGTGCGGGAAGCAGCGATCACGGCCGGATCGAGACGGGACCGATCGAGCAGGTCAGCAACAGCAAACGAAGCGTCGACGCCGAAGCCGGCGGACTCGACCGTTGCCCGCTCGATCTCACCAACGCTGATGTCGGTGCCGGTCACGCTGTATCCGGCGAGGGCCAGCCCGATCGCCTGAGTGCCGATCCCGCATGTGCAGTCGAGCACCGACGACGGTGGCAGCAGCCCTCGATCGGCGAGTGCGTCGGCGAGCAACGCACCGTGCTCTCGCACCCACAGCCGCCAGTCGGCGTGGGCGGCATCGTAGTCATCGGCCCAATCGTCGTACAGGGCAGCGATCTCGGTCACCCGTCGAATCGTAGACCGGCGCACGATGTCGGTGCCCACGCACGGCCACTCGTTGCTCGCTCCTCACGCTCGCGACGCGTTCGCGACGGCACGGCGCTCATGGTTGCGCGATCGGGCGCCGGGACAGCGGTCTCAACAGACAAGTGAGGGACCCATGAATCAATTCGTCTTCAAGAACCTGACGGTCAAACTGATGCCCGACACACCGGAGGGCACCCCGGACCCCGACTGCGCGTGCACCTTCCTGGTGTCGTGTCAGTTCCCGTCGATCAACTGCGGAGCGTGCAGCTACAACGTCAGCTGCGGCAACTGCAGCTTCCAGATCTCGGTCGCATGCAACCAGTGCAGCCGATTCGTGACCTGTCTCGGCTGCAGCGTGGCAATCAGCGAACACTGCTGGAAAGGCACGGTCATCTGCCGGATCTCGCACATCCCGATCACCATTACCCAATGCGGTGGCACGATCCACTGCGGCGGGTCGATCTGGGGACCGATCGAGATCGGCGACCTGCGTGGCGAACTCGGACAGCTCAAGGAACAGCTGCGCGAAGTGCTCAAGCAGGTCGAGGTGCGTGAGGCCGAGATCGAGGGGGCCACCAAGCCTGCCTCGGTCGAGGAAATCGACCAGCTCAAGGAACAACTGCTCGGCGCGGTCGCCGAACTCGACGAGCAACGCAAGCAGATGGGCAAGGGCTGAACGTGGGCTCGAAGCTGCTCGAATCGTCGCTCGAATCGTCACTCGATCCGAATCGGATCGCAGCGAATCCTGCGTATTCGTTGATCCGAATCGCAGAGATGAGCACCGGCGAGCGTGACGCGCTCGTCGAGCTCGGTGCGGATCTGACCGACAGGGAAGGCGGAATCGACGGGGTGCTCGTCGCGGCCACCGGCTCCGGTCTGCCGGACAAGGTGGTCGACTGCGCGGGGGTCGCGATGTTCCGTTCGCTCGCGAGCGGACGTTGCGATCAGGTAGCGGGCGACGGGATGTTCCGGTTGCTCTACGACGAGATCATCACGATCGAGTCCGGAGCCGGCCCGGTCACCGGAGCGGCGGCCTTCGAGCAGCTCGAGTCCACGAATCAACCCGATCGACCGTCGGGCGCGCTGTCGACCATGTCGTACCGCGCGCTCGACACCGTCGCCCGACTCCGGCTGCCGTCGCGCGAACAGATCTGCACTCGGTTGTACTGGTTCAATCGAGTCCCGCTCAGCGCCCGTTGGCAGCGCGCGATCCCCGGCGAATCCGTTGTTCGGCGGTGGCTCGGCGACACCATCGCCAGCGGCCACCAGCACGAGCGATCCAACCCTTCGAACCTGTGGGTCCAGGCCGCGTCGGTCGAGAACGCGGGTGGCTGGCTGTCATTCGTCCGCCACGACGATCGACGCGAACTGCCGTCACGCGAGTTCGGTTACAAGCTCTACCTCAGCCCCCGACCCGGCCAACTGCACCTCGTGTTGCCGTTGGCGGTGGCAGCGACGAACGAGACCGTCACCTCACGGTTCAAGGTCGGGGCGGATGCGGCGGGTCTGCTGCGTCCCGACAAAATCGTGTTCTACCTCGCCGATGCGTCCGAGGTGACCGCTCTCGCCGACCGATTGGCAACAGCGCTCGTCGGGATCGACGCACAGGGCGTGCCGTTCTCGGCGGCGATGACGAGCGACGGATTGTTGTCGTGGGGAGGCGATCCCACCGAGGACGAGTCACCGATCGGAGGCGGCCGCGAGAGTTGGCGACTGTCCGTCTGCCGCCGACTCGCCGAATCGATGTTCGCCGCCCAGCGTGCCGGGGTCGCACCGGCAACCGCTGTTTCCTTCGCTGCTCGGCGACTCGAACTCGACGGCGTCGACATCGCCTCGTTCGCACCCACCCACCTGATCTCGCCGACCCCCGTCACGTCAATCAAGGAGCAAGCAGCATGAGCCTCGCAGCCGAACTCGTCCTTCCCCCGGACGTCTTGATCATCCCCGTCACCCAACTGTCGACCGAGGCTCGCGAACACCTCGACCCGGACGGCGAGTTCGCGATCACGCGACCTCGGGGCCGTTCGACATCGAGCCTCGTCGATGCTGCGTTCGCCGAGTTGCTCGACGAGTTCCGTCAGCCCTCCACCGTCGTCGCTGCCGTCCTGCGCTACAGCCGTCGCAATGTGGTCGATCCCGAGACGACACTCGACGGCGCCTACCCGGTGTTGCGCCGATGCGTCGCCGACGGCTTCCTCGTCACACCGGGATCCGCGTCCGACGAGGTGATCGACGCGACACTGCAGATGGGAGATCAGTTCGCGGATACCACCGTCGTGCGCTGTGTCCAGGTCCTCGACGACACCGAGGTCTACCAAGTGGCCCGAGCAAGCGGTGGCCTCGCCGCGCTGAAGCTGGCCCGTCGGTCGGCGGACGAACGCACGGCCGAGCTGTTCGAGCGAGAAGCGGCAGCGCTCGGGCGTCTGACCGGCGCACCGGTGCCGACCCTGCTCGAGGTCGGTGAGACCAACGGTCGCCCGTGGCTGCTGATCGAGTGGTGCGACGGCGTCGCGGCGACGCGTGCCGCATCGGCGATCCGCCACGCGGCCGACGGTCACGCGCCCGCTTCTGCTTCCGCCTCCGCTTCTGCAGCCCTGCTCGAACTCGGTGCGGCGATCGCCGGTGCGTATGCGGCCATCCACGACCGGGGCATCGTCCATGGCGATGTGCATCCGGGCAACGTGCTCGTCGATGCATCCGGCTCGGTGCGGATCATCGACTTCGGCCTCGCTCGGGTTGTGGATGATCCGACCGAGCACAGCCACCGCGGCGGGGTGTCTGCGTACTTCGAGCCGGAGTACGCCCAGGCTGCGATCGATCATCGCCGGCCACCCCAGGCCACCACAGCCGGCGAGATCCATGCCGTCGCGGCGTTGGTGTACCACGTCGTGTGCGGGACGACCTATCTCGACTTCGGCCTCGATGCCGCCGAATCGATGCGCCGGATCGCCGAGGAGCCACCTCTCCCGTTCACGAGTCGGGGCATCGCCGCCTGGCCGTCGCTCGAGACAGTGCTGCAGCGTGCGCTCACCAAGGATCCGGGCGCCCGTCCGCGTTCGATGACGATCTTCGCTGACCTGCTCGGAGGCGTCTCCCCGGTGCCGATCGCTTCCGAGCCGAGACACACAGCCAGACTCGTCGGGGATTCATCGACCCACGTCGCGTTCACCGACCGCGTGATCGCCGGCGTGATGCCCGGTACGCCGTTGCACACCAACGGGCTCGACGAGCCACGGGCCTCGATCACCTACGGATCGGCCGGCATCGCCGTCGCCCTCCTCCAGATCGCGAAGCAGCGCGACGATGCCGGACTGCTCTCGCTCGCCGATGAGTGGGCGGTGCGCGCCGGTCGCGACGCCCGTGGCCCCGGTGCCTTCACCAGCGATGCGCTCGGCATCGACGAGGCGCTGATCGGCGACATCTCGCCGTACCACCGGCTGAGTGGCGTGTACCTCGTCGAAGCGCTCGTGGCTCATGCGGCCGAGGACGTGATCGCCCGTCAGCACGCGGTCGACGGATTTGTCGCCGAGTCCTGCCGTCCCTGCACGAGCCTCGACCTCACGCTCGGACGGAGCGGCACGCTGCTCGCGACGACCCAACTGTTCGCTACCACCAACGGCGCGAAGTACGCGTCGACCAGCGGACTCCGCGAGCTCGGCACCAGAACACTCGCCGGCATCTGGGACGAAGTCGACGTGATGGGCGACATCGCCACCACCACTGCTCTCCCCCACCTCGGCGTGGCCCACGGTTGGGCCGGCATCCTGCTCGCGACGCTGAGATGGTGCGAAACAACGGGCACCGAACTGCCCGGCCGGTTCACCGACCGACTCGACCAACTCGCCGCGATGGCCGAGCCGGCAGGGCCGGGCATCCGTTGGCGATGGACCAACGGCACTCCTGATCAATCGGGCTCGACCAGCACGATGCCGGGGTGGTGCAACGGCACCGCCGGCCACGTCCACCTGTGGACTGCTGCCCACCGACACTTCGGCGACGAGCGTTCGCTCACCCTTGCCGAGCGGGCCGGTCACGATGTGCATCACAGCCGGGCCGGCATCGCCCACCTCTGCTGCGGAACATCGGGCCAGGCCTACGCGCTGCTCGACCTGTACCGCCACACCGGCGACGATCAATGGCTGTCCGCAGCCCGCACCGTGGGGCTGCGCGCGATCGCCGATGCGGCCAACCCGCGACCGGGATCGCTCATCACCGGGAGCCTCTACAAGGGCGAAATGGGGGTGGCGGCTCTGGCTGCCGATCTCGAACGACCGTCCCACGCGTCGATGCCGATCTTCGGCATCACCGACTGACCCGTCACCAACCGCATATCCCACCGACCGAACAAACCAGGAGACACACCGACCATGGCCACTCGATTGATCGTCACCACCACCAGCCCCGACGACATTGCCCGCGTACGCGCCAGCGGCGCGAGCGTGCTCGCCGACTACCCCGATGCGGTACTCGTCGACGCCACGGCCGCTCAACGCAAACAACTCACCGATGCCGGCCTCGAGACCGTTGCCATGCCGACATCGACAGTCCAGACAGCCAGCGCGAGGTTCACCTTCGCAGACGCCCAAGCGGCCGACCTCGCTGCGCCGATCGTCAGCGATCCCAGCCGTGTCGCGTACTTCCTGGTCCAGCTCGTCGGCCCGGTCAAGCAGGACTGGCTGACGTCAATCGTCAACCGTGGCGGACGACTGCAGGGAACCCTGTCCGGCTACCGGCTGTTGGTCGGGATGACTCCGGCCGCCGCGGATGCTGTCGCCGGCGAGCCGTTCGTCGACGCAATCACGCCGTACCGACCAGCCATGAAGGTGTCGCCGGCGTTGCGCGCCGATGTCGCTGGTCGCGAGCTCGGTGTCGATTCGCTGACCTCGCTCGACCTCGTTGGTTCGAACGTTGCCGCGGCGGCCGGCGCAGTCGCGGGTGATGCAAAGGTTCAGGTCCAGGTCACTGTCTTCTCTGGCGAGAGCACCCAGGATGTCGCAGCCGAGATCCGCGCCTCGGGTGGCACGGTGTTGTCGACATCGGATCGCACCGTGATCGCATCCACCTCGCTGGCGTCGATCGTTTCGATCGCTGACCGGCAGGGCATCGAGGCGATCCTGCCGCACAGCTTCCCGGAGCCGACCAACGATCGGGCAGCCGGTCTGATGCACGTACCCGTCGATCACACCTTCGCCACCTTCACCCTCACTGGCGCCGGGCAAGTGGTCGGTATCGCCGACAGCGGCATCGACACCGGCGCTGCTGCGACCATGCATCCCGACCTCGCCGGCCGGGTCACCATCGTCAGCTCCCCCAACCAGTTCGCCAGCCTCACGACGGACCCGGCACCGTTCGACGACGGTGCCGCCGACGAACTCGGCCACGGCACACACGTCGCCGGTTCCGTCGCCGGCAACGGTGCCGCCGCGATCGCAGCCGGGTCGACCACGGTGCCGACCGGCATTGCTCCCGGGGTCACGCTCCACTTCACCGCGATCGGCCAGCGGGTCACGTGGGGCCCCACCGCGCCGGCAGGGCTGGCGCCGTGGGGCCTGTACGGCATCCCTGCGGATCTCAACAACCTGTTCGGCCCGGCGTACGTCGCCGGGGCACGAATCCACACCAACTCATGGGGATCGAGCAACTCTGCGACGAACCTCACCATCGAAGGGAGCTACGACTCGAACGCCCGCGAGGTCGACGACTACTCGAGCACCCATCGCGATGCGCTCGTGTTGTTCTCGGCCGGCAACAACGGCCGCGACAACAATGCCGATGCCCAGATCGACGGCGACTCGATCGGTACGCCCGGCACCGCCAAGAACTGCCTCACCGTCGGAGCATCCGAGAACAACAGGCCGTCCGGCTCGATGCCGACCCCAGGGGTGAACGGCAATTGGACCGCGGCATTCGGAACCCGCTTTGCCGGCTTCGCCGCTGCCGGCCACGTCTCCAACGACGGCCAGGGCATGGCCTTGTTCTCGTCACGTGGACCGACTGACGACGGTCGCCGCAAGCCGGATCTGGTCGCTCCCGGCACGAACATCTTGTCCGTTCGGTCGAGCGCCTATTCGACCGCGATCATCGGTGCGGCGGCCACCCGGCCAATCCTGTGGGGCGAGGTCGCCGGCGTACTCAACGGTGACTACTGCTGGAGCGGCGGCACGAGCATGTCGACCCCGCTGGTCGCCGGGGCTGCCGCACTGATCCGTCAACACCTCGTCACCCAACGCGGCCACCATCAAGACGGCGTGACGCCGTCGGGCGCGCTCGTGAAAGCCATGCTCGTCAACGGCGCAGTTCCGATCGCCGGTCAGTATCCCGGCGAGGTGCCGGCCGATCCCAACAGTGTCGACGGCTTCGGATTGGTCGACATGGTCGGCTCGCTGACGCCGGGCACACTCGGCCAGACCCTGTTCTGTGACGATCCCACGCTCGCACTGTCGTCGATGCAAACCCGCACGTTCTCTGTGCAGGCGGTCGATCTCGGCCAGCCGATGAAGATCACGCTGGTGTGGACCGACCCGCCCAGCCCGGTTGGTGTCGGCGGACTCCAGAACCAACTGTCGCTGCAACTCGTGCCGCCCGGCGGCATGCCGACGGTCGAGGCCGACATCACGCCGTTTCCGAACCCGACCAACAACGTCCAACGGATCATCGTCGCCGCACCGGTTGGAGGCAGCTACGAGATCCGGATTCGCAGCGCCAACGTGGTGACCCGGTCCGCAGGTGCGGGCGCACCCGCCGGGTTGGTGCAGGATTTCGCGCTCGCCGCGTCGAACATCATGGGACTGGCGACCAATCCGGTCACCGTCGCAATGGCGATCGACACCACCGGCTCGATGTCCTACTACGGGTTCATCGAACCGGCCAAGGAACGAGCCCGCCAACTCGTCGACTTCCTGCGCGGCGGCGACCGCGTCTCGGTCAGCGAGTTCTCGGCGCGCGGCCTGCCTGCTGACGGCCGAACCCCATATCCGGTTCGCTCGCTCAGCTCGTTCACCCCGGACTGGACCGACGCCCATACGGCCATCGGTGGCCTGACCGCCGCTGGCAACACACCGATCGGCGCCGGTTTGCTCGCTGCCTGGACCCAATTGTCCGGCGAGGCTGCGGGTCGGCCGACTGGCATCGTGCTGCTGTCGGACGGCTTCAACAACACGATGCCTGACCCGGCCTCGATCCTGCCGACCATCCCGTCGACCGTGCCGATCTTCGCCGTTGCGCTCGGGCCAGCAGCAAGCACGCCGGCGCTGATGGCGATCAGCGGATCGCGACCGAACGGCGCCTACTTCTCGGTCGATTCCGATGACGACGTACACCACCTGCACGAGATCTACGCGTCGCTGCAGGCAATGACGTCCGGCGGCGCATTGCTCGGCCTCGACACCGCGATGGTCGACGCGGAAGTGCCGCTGGCGACCGACGTCGCGGTCGAGCCGGGCTTGAGCAGCATCACGTTCACGACATCCTGGACCGCCTCGGCCAAACTGCGGATCAGCGTGATCGACCCAGGCGGAGTCGTCCACGACGTCGGGACTGCGGGCACCGAGGTGATCGACGGACCGAACCACCGTCACGTCCGGATCGCCGTGCCGATGGCCGGCATCTGGCAGCTGCGAGTCGCATCGAGGTCGAAGAAGCCGGCCATGGTGACGACCTCGGCGTCGGCTCCGTCGCCGCTCGTGCTGACAGCCGAAATGCGCCAACGCAGCGCCACCAAGGCGACCGTCTTCGCCCGACTGCTCAGCAATGGATCGGGAATCGACGACTCGACGGTCACGGCCCGAATCCTCGTCCCGCACCGGTCGCTGGCCGACGTGCTCGAACGCCACGGGAAGCAACTCGCCAAGCTCCGGATCCCGAAGCAGCTCGATGAGCCCGGTCTGACGGCGTCTCAGCGGCAGCTGATCGCGCTGGCGGCACTGGGGATGCAGTACCGCAGCCAGCCCGGCGGACTGTTCGATCGGCAACCGGTCGATGTCGTCCTCAAGGCCGTCGGCAACGGGCGCTACACCGGCGACACCGCAACACCCGTACCCGGGTCAATGCGAATCGATGTACGAGCCAAGGGCGACATGCTCGGCTTCGCCTACCAGCGCCACACCCAACGGTCAGTGCTGGTTGCTGGGAGGCCAGTGCGTCCGACCAAGCCCGTCAAGCCATCTCGATCCACGAAGCCGTCTCGACCGGCAGCGGTTCGAGTCTGACGGCGCCGTTCAGGTGGAAGCCGCCAGTCGCTCCTCGATCTCGAGCAGGATCCTGCCGATCGAGAGCGACGGGCGGCACCCGAACGCTTCGTCCAACAACATCCCGTAGCGATCGAGTTGGCGCTGGGCCTGGCCGAGGCTGCCTTCGGTGCAATAGACGGTGAGCAGGACCCGCTGGCTGCGCTCGCGCAGTGGATCGATCGCGACCAGTCGCAACGCATTGTCGAGGGCCTCGGCGATGGCACCGCGACGGAGTTGTTCGTATGCCAGGGCCTCGACGAAATGCAGTTGCAATTGCGCCAACCGCTCGCGTTCGGCCAACAACCATTCGTCGTACCAGGCCGGCAACAGCTCGGCGAACAGCAACGAGCGGTCGAGGTCGGCTGCGCACTGCTCAGGGTGTTCGACGAGCGACCAACCCTGACGCTCGACGCGGCGGACATCGACATCGATCGCGTCGTGCAACGCGAGCCGGTTGCTCACCACGGTGATGATCTCAGCGCCGTCCATACACGGCAGTCGCCACAGCGACGACCGCAGGTTGGCGGCGGCGCGATCGTCGGTCTTGTCCGGCCACAATCGGCTCGCCGCAAGCCGCCGGTCGAGCGGGACGCAGGCAAGTGCGAGCAGTGCGACCAGTCGTTGACTCGCCTCGGGAACAACGACCTGCTGCCCATCGATCATCAGCCCGAATCCACCCATGAGTTGTAATGCAGCACTGCCCCGCCGCCCCAGTGCGTCGCAGTGGGTCGTGAGCGTAAGCCCTCGATCCACGACCGACGTCGTGGCCATCGTTTGGTTCCCATCTCTCGAACTGACGCACAGAGGCACGGCAAGGTGCCGCTGATACAACGGTCTCGGCGGCCGCTCAGAGGTTCTTGAAGATCTGGTGTGTGCCAACACGGCGCCACACCACGTGGGCTTCGCCTTCGCCTGCTTCGTCGCCCTATTCGAACGTCGCCCGCCCATCCGATGCCCAGGTCATCTCGAACACGCCGGCTGCGCCCTGAACACCTTTCACACGAAGTCCCTTGCGGAATCCTCGGTCGTGTTGCAGATCGTCAACGAACTGTTCCACGGCGACGAGGAAGCCATTCGTCCGGCTCGCTGATCGTCGTCTGCCTCGCGCTCGCCGCCCCGCCATGCCGACTCCCAGAACCATGCCTGTGTGGCGTCGATCAGTTTCTGCGGCCGCACGAGGATCCCATCGGCGGTGATCTCGGCATCGAACAGATCACCCTCTTCCAAGCGAGCGGCACTGCGGATCTCTTCCGGCAACGTCAGCTGCCCCTTCGAGCGAAACGTCGTGCGTGACATGCAAGTGATCGCACAGTCCAGAAAGTTGGAAAGTTGGAAAGTTGGAAAGTAGCGCTCTGTCGATCACTCGAGCGCTAGCTGACGAGCGGCTTGACCTCGGTGATGAACCGCTCCATCTGCTCGTTGGCCTTCGAGTACGGATCGCCGAGCAGGTGGGGGAAGATCGTGAGGTGTTCGAAGCCGAGCAGATCTTTGAGGAACTGCACCTCTTGTGCCACTTCCTCGGCCGTGCCGACCAGGATCGTCTTGTTCTCGATCGATTCCTCGAGCGTCGGGATCAGACCCGGTTGCGCAGGCTTGCCGTTCGCGCCCATGTACCCGCGGCTCCAGCCGTACGGGCCGAGGAACTTCCAGAACTCGTCGTGGCCGTTTCGCGCTGATGCCATCGCTGCTTCGTGGGTGTCCTCGATGCGGGTCGCAACCACCATCATCCGCTTCTCCGAAGCCGGCAACGTGACGCCGTGAGCCTGCTCGTAGTTGGCCCCGTAGAGATCCCAGAAGCGCTTGATGAACGAATAGTGCTGGTTCCAAAACACGGCACCGTGGCCGACCACCGGCACGTAGTCGAGCGTGGGCGGACTGGTCACGGCCTGCCAGATCTCGTACGGGAACATCGGGCGCGGTACCAGCGACAGCTCCTGCACCGTCGCGCCGCGATCCGGAATGCCGTCGACGGGGATGGTGAAGTGCTTGCCCCGGAACGAGAACGTCTCGTCACGCAGCGCCGTGCGAACGATCTCCATCGACTCTTCGAAGACCTCGCGGTTGTGGACGTCGGCCGCGACCTGGTCGGGGTTGTCCATCGAACCGATCGAGACGCCCTTGTCGTTGAGGTGCAGCACCTCACGAGGCACGGTGCCACGCCCGACGCCGAGCGCCGCCCGACCACCGGAGATGTTGAGCAGCGTCGAGAAATCCTCCGCCAACCGCAGCGGGTTCCATTGCGGCACGACGTTGAACATCGTTCCCAGCGTGATCTGCTGGGTCTTGGCCGCGATCCACGTCGACAGCTGGATGCCGTTCGGGATGACCTCGTATCCCTCGTACTGGAAGTGGTGCTCGGTGGTCCAGAACGAGTCGTAGCCGAGTTCGTCAGCGACGATCGCGCTGTCGACGTACGACAGCGTCGCCGCCCACATCTCTTCGTTCGTGAACCGGCGGTTCATCGGAGCCGGCGCACCCGCACCAGCATCCGTCATTGCGACACCACCGAAGAAAAAGGCTCCGAGCTTCATGGGACCCGAACATACCGTGCGAGGTCCGCTGTCGTCATGCTCGAATCAGGGCTGGGCGAATCCCCAATCCAGCAGTGCCGTCGCGCCCTGCAGCCGCGACACGTCGGTCTGCGCACCGAGCACCGCGACGATCAACGACCGGCCGTCTCGGGTCGCCGCCCCGATCAGGCAGTAGCCGGCTTGGGTGGTGTGGCCGGTCTTGACGCCCGTCGCTCCCCGATACGTGGTCAGTAGGCCGTTCGTGGTGCTGAATGTCTGCCCGTGGAGGTTTGCGCTGGGCTTGATCACGGCCTCGCGGAACGTCTGGTTCTGCATCAGGAGTGCGGCCAGCGAGATCATGTCGTGGGCCGAGGAATGCGCGTCTGCGGCGTCGAGCCCGATCGGATTGGCGGCGACGGTGTTGGACATTCCCAGCGATTGAGCAGCGGCGTTCATCTGGGTCACGAACCCGTCGATGCTGCCGCCGACATCGGTGGCCAACGATCGGGCGGCGTCGTTGGCGCTCACGATGAGCATCGCCCGCAACAGCACATCCCGAGGAAGTCGCTCTCCCTCGTACAACCCGATCGACGACTCGTCGATGTCCACCGTCAGCTTCGGTACGGAGACGACCTTGCTCAGATCTCCGGCCTGCAGGACGACATACGTCGTCAACAGCTTCATCACGCTGCCCACCGGCATCGGCGTGTCGGCCCCGTTGTCGGCCAGCCATCGGTTGTTGGTGACGTCGTACACCGCAAATGCCTTGGCGTCGATGCTCGGCACACCGAGCGCCGTCGTCGTAACGATCGGAGTGACGATCGGAGTGACGATCGTTCCGTTGCCGCTACCGGCGGGCGCGCCAGCGGTACTCGTCGTGTCGGCGACGTCAGTGTCGACCGGCACCGTGATCGCAGCGTCGGTGTTCGTGGAGGCGCCCGAGGCGAGCACGATCGACGTCTCCGAAGTGCCTGCGACCGTCGTGTCGAAGACGAACCCGGGCGAGATCGACGAGTTCCCGCCGTCGTCGTCGCCACCGGATACGGCGGTGATCGCGCCGATCGCCAGCAGCGCTACGGCGATGGCCACCAACGCCTGGCGAACCACGAACTGCCCCGGCGCGCGCTGGGTTCGATCTTCGTGCTGGGCGCCGTCCATGACGGTTGGCAACCCTAGATGCCACCCCTTGCGTGATCCCGGCACCCCACCGGTGATCGCTGTCACTCTTTGTCGGGCCGGCGCCAACATTCCGTACCAGCGACCGGTGCTCGGGCGGCAAGGGAACGTTGCGACACCCTTCTGTCACGCTGCGGTGATGGACCCTCGTTACGCCACGCTGACGAGCCTCGCATCGGCCCAACACGGTGCCTTCAGTATCAACCAGTCAACCACCGCCGGCGTCGACCGACGGCGCAGGATTGTTCGCCGGCCGGACGGCGCCACGGTTGGCCAGGCTCGACGGGTTCCTCACGGACCGTGTCGAGTTGCTCGCCAATCGATCGACGCGAAACCGCCGGACACCGCATCTGCTGCGGTCCACCGAGCTACCGCTGCGTCTCGCCGACACCCACGTCGTCGATGGCATCCGCTGCCTGAAACCAGAACGGTTGATCCTGGATGCCCCTCTTCTGCTTCGACAGGGCGGAAATCGAGAACGCGATCGATTCGGCGATTCGAATGAAGTTGGTGAGCGAGCAACGCTTGCGTACTGCAACGCACGGTGCTGTCACCGTTCGTCGGGGCTGCGCCGACATTCGGTACCGGCGGTCGATGCTCGGGCGGCACGGGTAGGGATTGCCCTACCTCGACGACACCGGGAGGCTCCCTGGACCCGGATCGGCAGCTTCCGTACCGTCGTTTGGATGACGACCGCCACCACATCAGCGACGACAACCAACCCACCACGATCCCCGTCGGCCATCCCGCGAGGCCATGTGATCGCTACTCGGACCGAGCGGGCGACCAAGGTCTACGGTCACGCCGGCATCGAGGTACGGGCGCTCGACGGAGTCACCGTCAACATCGCAGCCGGGGAATTCACCGCTGTGATGGGACCGTCCGGCTCCGGCAAGAGCACGCTGATGCACTGCCTCGCCGGTCTCGACACCCTGACGTCAGGCAACGCGTTCATCGGCGACGTCGATCTCGGCACGCTCAACGACAAGCAGTTGACGAAGGTCCGCAGAGAGCAGATCGGGTTCATCTTCCAGGCCTACAACCTGCTCCCGACGCTCAGCGCGCTCGAGAACATCACACTCCCGATGGACCTCGCACGACGCAAGCCAGACAGGGAGTGGTTGCGCACCGTGATCGACACCGTTGGCCTCGGCCAGCGGCTGAAGCACCGCCCCAGCGAATTGAGTGGCGGCCAGCAACAGCGCGTGGCGGTTGCGCGAGCACTGGCTGGCAAGCCGCAGGTGATCTTCGCCGACGAGCCGACCGGGAATCTGGACAGCCGTGCGGGCGGTGAGATCCTCGAGTTCATGCGGAACGCAGTCCGCAACCTGGGCCAGTCGATCGTGATGGTGACCCACGACCCGGTCGCTGCGTCGTACGCCGACTCGGTGCTGTTCCTCAATGATGGCCGGATCGTCGACCGCATGGTGACCCCCACTGCGACGAGCGTGCTCGACCGGATGAAGGCATTCGGGGGCTGATCGCCATGCTCCGCGCAACCCTCACGTCCATCTGGTGTCGCAAGCGGCGACTCCTCGGCGCCTCGACCGCAGTGGTCATCGGCGTCGCCTTCCTCGTATCCACGCTGGTGTTGGGCGACTCCATGCGCAGCGGATTCGATTCGTCCTTCACCGATGCCTACGCCGGCACCGATGTGGTCGTTCGCAACAAGAGCGAGATCGGCTCGAACGGGTGGACCCAGGTGGGCACACTCGACGAATCGCTCGTCGACGTCATCGCAGCAATGCCGGATGTCGCCCGCGTCGCGCCCGGCATCGAAGGCGTCGCTCAGATCATCGCGGCCGACGGCGACCCGATCGGTGGCGACGGGCCGCCGACGTTCGGGACCAACTGGCTCGACGAAACCGGGACACTGTTGCCCGGTCAGCCCGGTTTCAACAGCTACTCGATCGTCGACGGGCGCGCCCCGACGGGCGATCGGGAGGTGGTCATCGACCGTGGCTCAGCGAAAGTGGGCAAGCTGCGCGTCGGCGACACCACCACCGTGCTCACGCCCGACCCAGTCTCGGTGCACATCGTCGGTATCGCAGCATTCGGCAAGGACGACAACATCGGTGGCAGCTCGTTCGTCGGGTTCACGTTCGACGATGCCCAACGATTGCTGCTCACCGAACCCGGCACCATCAGCAACGTTCAGATTGCTGCTGTCGCCGGCGTCACCCCTGACAAACTGCGAGCCGAACTGCGGCGGGTGTTGCCCAGCAGCGGCAAATCGGTCACCCGTTCTGAACTGATCGCCGAGCAGAACCAGAACATCGACGATGAATTCCTCGGCTTCTTCGAAGCGTTCCTGCTGGCTTTCGCGATCGTGGCGTTGTTGGTGGCGGCGTTCAGCATCCACAACACATTCTCGATCCTGGTCGCACAACGGTCCCGAGAGTCGGCGCTGATGCGGGCGCTCGGAGCCAGTCGTCGGCAAGTGATCGCAGCGGTCACGGTCGAGTCGCTGGTTCTCGGCGCCTTCGCCTCGGCGATCGGCGTCGGTTCCGGTGTCGGACTTGCGGCCGGCCTCAAAGCGCTGATGGACGCTGCCGGATTCGGACTCCCCGGCGCAGTCGGCCTCGAGGTTGCGACCGACACCATCGTGATCGCGATGATCGTCGGCGTCGCCGTCACCTTGTTCGCAAGCGTTGCCCCGGCGGTCAAGGCATCTCGCATCGCCCCACTCGCTGCATTGCGTGACCTCGCCGTCGATCGCAGCGGCGCATCGACCTCACGAGCCATCGTCGGCACGGTGTTCTCGGCGGGCGGCATCGCCACCGTGTTGAGTTCGACATCGGCGGGTGACGGCGCCCTCGCGAGGGCCGGCCTGGGCGCACTGCTCACGCTCGTCGGAGCAGTGATCCTCGGACCGGTCGTCGCCACACTCGCCACGTCGGTGCTCGGCGCGCCGATCGCAGCCACTCGTGGTCACGCCGGGTCACTCGCTCGACGGAACGCGATGCGCAATCCGCGCCGCAGCGCCGGGACCGCCAGCGCACTGATGATCGGCACGGCCGTGGTTGCGTTGTTCGCAACGTTCGGATCGTCGATCAAGGCGTCGTTCGACGACATCATCTCCACATCGTTCTCGAACGAATTGGTCATCGCCCAGGACGGATTCACCGGCGCCCCATTGAGCGCCGAGCTCACACCGGCCATCGCTGCACTGCCTCAGGTGTCGGGTGCGGTGGCACTTGCCAACGCTCCGGTCGATCTCGGCGGTGACGAAAAGGTCGCCCTCGCTGCCGACCCGGCGGGCGTTGCTCGGGTCGCCGATCTCGATGTTTCGCAGGGTTCGTTCGACCAGGTCGGTGACGACGGTTTTGCCGTGACCAAGGCCTACGCAGCAAACAGGGGCTGGACGCTCGGAATGACGGTGCCGGTGTCATTCGCCGACGGCGACAGCACAACGCTGACGCTGCGGGCAATCTTCGACAACAAGAATGCGATTGGGGACGTGCTGATCCCGACCGCTGCGTGGCGGCCTCACCAGGGCCGCAGCGGTGACGCCGTGATCTTGATCGGGCTCGTCGACGGTGCCACCGTCAGCGACGCGAAAGTTGCGGTCCAGACCGTCGCCGACCGGTTCGGCCGGCCAGACGTTCAGGACCGGACCGAATACATCACGTCGAACACCGAGCAGATCGACCAGATGCTCGGCCTGATCTACGGTTTGCTCGGACTGGCGATCCTGATCGCCGTGCTCGGCATCGCCAACACGTTGTCGCTGAGCATCCACGAGCGGACCCGTGAAATCGGCCTGCTCCGAGCGGTCGGTCAGACTCGCGGCCAGTTGCGCAGCACCGTGCGCTGGGAGAGCGTCATCCTGGCGATCTTCGGCACGATCGGCGGCGTGAGCCTCGGCTCATTCCTCGGCTGGGGTGTGATCCGGGCGATGAGGGTGCAGGAGGGTTTCGGCACCTTCCAGTTGCCGATTGCCTCGCTTGTCATCGTCCTGGCCATGGCGCTGTGCGCCGGCGTGATCGCCGCCGTCCGGCCGGCCCGGCGGGCCGCCAAGCTCGACATCCTCGCGGCGATCGCGACCGCCTGATTCGCAATCACAATGAATCGACGCCGATCGCTGTCGCGCGAGCGCGAGCGGTCATTCGATTTCGGAGGCGGCGCCTGCGAACTGGGCGTTGTACAGGTTGAAGTAGGCGCCACCGCGCAGCAGCAGTTCGTCGTGGTTGCCTTGTTCGACGATCCGCCCCCCGTCCATCACCAGGATCGTGTCGGCGTCACGAATGGTGGAGAGTCGGTGGGCGATCACGAAGCTGGTCCGTTCGGACCTCAGTGCGTTCATCGCCTTCTGGATCAGGACCTCGGTGCGGGTGTCGACCGAACTGGTTGCCTCGTCGAGGATCAGGATCGTCGGGTTGGCCAGGAATGCGCGGGCGATGGTGAGCAGCTGCTTCTCGCCGGCGCTGACCGTGCCGCCTTCGTCATCGAGAATGGTGTCGTAGCCGTCGGGCAGCGAGTGGACGAACCGGTCCACGTACGTTGCCTTCGCTGCGGCAATGATCTGCTCCTCGGATGCGTCGAGGTTGCCATAGGCGATGTTGTCCCGGATCGAACCGCCGAACACCCACGTGTCCTGCAGCACCATCCCCATGTTGCTGCGGAGTTCGTGACGCGACATCTTGGCAATGTCGTGTCCGTCGAGGGTGATCCTTCCCGAATCGAGCTCGTAGAACCGCATGATCAGGTTGACGAGCGTGGTCTTGCCGGCGCCGGTGGGACCGACGATCGCCACCGTTCGGCCCGGCTCGGCAATGAGCGAGAGATCCTGGATCAGCGGCATCGACGGCGAGTACGAGAACGAGACGTGCTCGAACTCGACCCGTCCGAGCCGGACGCTGTCGAGCGCGTCGGTCGTGTCATCCGGTGACTGCTCCGGCGCATCGAGCAGTTCGAAGCAGCGTTCGGCTGAGGCAATACCCGACTGGAGCACGTTCATCATCGACGCGAACTGGGTGAGCGGCTGGGTGAACTGCCGCGAGTACTGGATGAAGGCCTGCACATCGCCGAGGCTCATTGCACCGGACGACACCCGCAGACCACCGATCACGGCGATCGCGACGAAGTTGAGGTTGCCGAGGAACATCATCGCCGGCTGGATCGTGCCCGACGCGAACTGGGCGCCGAAGCTGGCCTGGTAGAGCTCTTCGTTCGTCACCCGGAACCGCTCTTCGGTCTCGCGCTGACGACCGAACGCCTTGACGATGTTGTGCCCGCTGAACGTCTCCTCGATCTGGGCGTTGAGCATGCCGGTGTGTTTCCACTGAGCCATGAACCGGGTCTTGGACCGCTTGGCGATCCACTTCACCGTGTACAGGGACAACGGGATCGTGATGATCGCGACCAACGCCAGCACCGGCGAGATGGTCAGCATCATGATCATCACGCCGGTCACGCTGAGCACCGACGTCAGCATCTGGCTGAGCGTCTGCTGCAGGCTCTGGCTGATGTTGTCGATGTCGTTGGTGACCCGGCTGAGCAAGTCACCGCGCGG
>JBDSDH010000247.1:0-33441 GCA_039920665.1 Ilumatobacteraceae bacterium | reverse complement strand
AGCCAACCCCTTCGACGCCAACGTCTTGGAAATCGCAGCCGTCAACGTCGTCTTACCATGGTCAATATGACCCATCGTCCCGATATTGACGTGCGGCTTGGTGCGCTCGAACTTTGCCTTGCTCATGGAGCCTGTCTCCTGTGTCGTGTTTTTCTGTGTCGTGATGTTCTGTGTCGTGATGTGGTAGCGGCGACCGGTCTCGAACCGGTGACCTTCCGATTATGAGCCGGATGCTCTGACCAACTGAGCTACGCCGCCAGGGCTTTGCTCGACACGTTCTGACGTCGGAAATCGGGGAGAAATACGGGTCAGATCAGGACGGGCTGGTCGAGCCCTCTGTCGGAGTCGAACCGACGACCTACGCCTTACCATGGCGTTGCTCTACCTACTGAGCTAAGAGGGCGGGGCGCGCGGCAAAGCCGCGTGAACCGACGAGCGATCATAGCGGCTCGTCTCGCCGACACCACCCCGAGTTGCGGGTCACAGCAGCAAACATTCGAGTCTGACCGACACACCCGTGCATGTGGTGGATGGGTGACCGATGGGTCGCCGATCGGAGCTGGATGGGCGACGGTCTGTTGGCCGATAAGTTCCCCGGCGTGGGACAACTCTCGATTCGACTCGCGACGATCACCGATGCCGAAGCAATTCGCGCGATCTACAACCACGAGGTCCTGCGGACGTTCGCGACGTTCGATCTGGTGCCTCGCTCGCTGCAGGACCAGCAGGATTGGATCACGGCCCGGACAGGCGCGATGGCGGCCATCGTGGTCATCGACGAAGGCAACGACGAGGAGGGACCAACGGTGGTCGGCTTCGGATCGCTGTCTGCCTACAAGGACCGAGCTGCCTACCGCACCAGCGTCGAGGATTCCGTGTATGTCCACCAGGAACACCAAAGTCGGGGGATCGGCAAAATGATCGTCAGCGAACTGCTGTCGATCGGGCGTCGGTCCGGGTTCCACGCCGTGTTTGCCCGCATCTCGGCACCCGGCGAGGCGAGCCGGCGACTGCATGCGTCGTGCGGATTCGAACTGGTCGGCGTCGAGCGCGAGGTCGGTCGCAAGTTCAACCGTTGGCTCGACGTCATCATCATGCAGGTGCTGCTCAACGGTTGAATTTCGGTGTCGCCGGCCAAGTTCTGCTGCACGCTGGACGTCCACACGATTGCACCTGGTGTAGTGAATTGCAGTGCTGAATATCACTCTTGCTTCCTCGAGACAATTTCTTGCGCGTCGTACCGCGAACCTCGATGAGCCACCTAGATTCACGGCGATCTCTCATTGACAAGCAGAACGTGAGCGCCCCGTGGCAACCTCCGAGACCTCCAAAAATCGAATTCGGACGAACTGGACGCTGTTGAGCAACCACGGCCATGTACTCGTGTGCATCTCCCGTGACTCCGACATCCGACTACGCGACATCGCCAGTCGGGTTGGGATCACCGAGCGTGCCGTGTTCGGCATCGTCGAGGACCTCGAAGCCGGCGGGGTGATTCAGCGGGTCAAGATCGGGCGCCGCAACCGATACAACATCAACGTCGAGCGGCCGATGCGCCACGAGATCGAATCCGATCAGACCGTCGGCACACTGATTAATTTGTTCGCCCGGCCGCAGGAGCCATCATCGGGCACGACAGGTCAGATGTCGAGTCCGAGCGCCTCGGCGGCCGATGCCAGATCGAGCCAGGATTCCTCCGCCGTGTCCACCGCTGATTGAGCCGTTGCGAGTTGGCCGCTCAGTTCGGTGATCCGCTGATGATCGCTGCCCGCGTCTGCGAACTGGGCGCTGACCCCATCGCGAACCGCCGCTGCGTCGGCGAGCGCACGCTCGGCGGCACCCAACTGGCGGCGAACCGTGCTCGGGCTCTTGCTCGAAGCCGGCTTGACCACAGCCGACGACAGTACGGCCGACGAGAGTACGGCCGACGGATTCGATGTTGGCTTCGCAGCGGGCTTGGCTGACACCGCTGACCTCGGCTGGGGTGCGGCGGACGCCGCACGCTGGGCAAGCCAACCAGCGACGCCGCCGCGCACGACCTTGGCACCGCCGTCGCGGTCGAGGGCGAGCACATCGATGACCGTACGATCGAGAAAGACCCGGTCGTGGCTGACAACCACGACGATGCCCGGCCAGTCATCGAGGAACTCTTCGAGGGCACGCAACGTGTCGAGATCGAGGTCGTTGGTTGGTTCGTCGAGCAGGAGCACGTTGGGCTGCTCGATCAAGGTGAGCAACAGTTGGAGTCGACGTCGCTCGCCACCCGACAGCAACGAGATCGGCGCGTACTGGGCGTCGCCGTCGAACCAGAACCGACGCATCAGCGACAGATCCTCGAGCGAGGGCTCGCCCTTGTCGCCGGCCACCGCGTCACGAACGCGTTTGCTCGTGTCGAGACCCCTGCTGAGCTGGTCGTAGTAGCCGATCTTGACCGTTCGGCCAGCGTCGATCGAGCCGTCGGTGGGCTGCAGTCGTCCTGCGATGAGATCGAGCAGCGTGCTCTTGCCGGCACCGTTGGGCCCGACGATGCCGAGCCGATCACCCGGCTCGAGGTCGAGGTCGAGCGGGCTGAGCACGCTCACGCCGGACGGCCAGGAGAACGCAACGCCACGGATCTCGACGCCCTTGTTACCGAGCCGCTGGCTCCCCAGCGTGAGCGCCAGGTCTCCCTGACGGGCGGCAGCGAGGGGCCGGGTATCGATCAGAGCTTTGGCGGCTTCGACGCGAGCCTTGGGCTTGGTCGAGCGAGCCGGGGCGCCGCGGCGCAGCCAGGCCAGTTCGTGGCGAGCCAGGTTGCGACGAGCTTGTTCGGCCGTGGCCGCCTGCTCCTCGCGCTCGATCCGGGCGGCGAGGTAGGCGGCGTACCCAGAGCCGGCGGTCCATCCGGCGGGGACGTGCAGGTAGGCCGAGCCGCGGTCGATCTCAAGCACCTTGTTGGTGACTCGGTCCAGCACGTGGCGGTCGTGGGTGACAAGGAGCAGTCCGCCGCTGTAGTTGGCCAACCATTCCTCGAGATACGCGATCGCGTCGAGGTCGAGGTGGTTGGTGGGTTCGTCGAGGATCAGCGCTTCCCACTCACGAACAAGCAGGTGAGCCAGCGCGACCCGCTTCTGCTGACCGCCGGACAGCTCGTTGGTCTGAGCGTCGAGCAGTCCCGACATACCGAGCCGGTCGAGCATTGCCTCCCCGCGCCAGTCTTCGCCGACGGCATCTCGCACGGTTCCCTTCGGCAACACCGGCGCCTGAGCCAGCACTCCGACACGTGCTCCCCTGCCACGGCGCACCACCCCGGCCTCCGGGGTGAGATCGCCGCTGACGATCCGCAGCAAGGTGCTCTTACCGCAGCCGTTGAGCCCCACCACGCCGATCCGGTCGCCGTCACTGAGCGTCAGCGAGACGTCGCTGAACAGCGGCCGATTGGGTCGGGAGGCGGTCACGCCTTGGGCATCGATCAAGATCACGGCTGCCCAGGCTACGGGCGGCGCATGACGCAAGCAGCCCCGCCGAAGCGGGGATGCTTGTCGTGCGTGGTGGGCCGGGAAGGATTTGAACCTACGAAGGCTGAGCCGGCAGATTTACAGTCTGCTCCCTTTGGCCGCTTGGGTACCGACCCCATTCACGTGCACTCATCCGCTCTCGCGAACGAGCGACCGAATCGTACCGGCCACGCTGGCGAGTAGCACCACGGATAGCCTGTTCGACATGCCCAGTTTCGACATTGTCTCCGAGGTCGACCGCCAAGAGGTTCGCAACGCGCTGGATCAGGCCGACCGCGAGATCAACACCCGGTTCGACTTCAAGAACACCAACTCCTCGATCGAGCAGAACGATCTGGTGATCACCCTGCGTTCGATCACCGAAGATCGCCTTGCCGCATTGCGGGTCGTGCTCGAGGAGAAGTTGATCAAGCGTGGCCTGTCGCTCAAGGGACTCGACTACGGCAAGGTCGAAGAGGCCACCCAGAACACCGTCCGTCAGGTCGTCACGATCAAGGTCGGCATCTCCAGCGACAAGGCTCGCGAGATCAACCGGACGATCAAGGAAAAGGGACCCAAGGGCGTCAGCAGCCAGACCCAGGGTGAGTCGGTGCGAGTCACCGGCAAGAAGCGCGACGACCTGCAGGCCGTGATGACGTTGCTGAAGGGCATGGACCTCGAGATCCCGCTGCAGTTCAACAACCAGCGCGACTGATCAGGGCACCGAGCAGAACTGGGTGATTGCGGTCATCTCGTCGATGACAGCCGGGTCTGTCGTACCCACCGCGTAGCCGGACAGCGAGCCGCCACGCTTGGCGAGCACTGCGCAACCCCAGGCTTTGGGTGTGGCCGCCAGCCCGCTCGCAGAAAGCGCTGTGGCGACATCGGCTTCGGCGTGGGCCCGGCTGTAGATCGCGCCGACATCCATCGTGGCGACTGCGGTCGACCCGCCCTCGGCCGGCTCACAGGCGGTCACCGCAATCACGTTTGCCGGCTGGGTCGACACCGTGGCAGTGCTCGACGCCGGGCGGCTTTGTGCCCACTGGGTCAGCGCACTGGCGAGAGCGGCTTGTCCTGCTTCATCGAACGTTGCGATGTTGGCCGAGATGCACGCGAAGTTGCCGTTCACCATCGAGACGGTGACCGAGTCGCCCGCCCACGCCAACGCGGCACCACGAGCGGCATCGACGCCGAGTGCGGGCACCATTGCTGCGTACCAGAAGCGCATTCCGAGCGTTCGAGCCGGCAGCCCGTCGGTGGAGGCGATGGCCGGGAGCGTGACCGCGGCAGCCGTCAGATCGCGGGCCGGGTCGAGCACGGCGGCGTCATTGGCAGGCACGACGAAGGTGGCCAGCGGGTCGGCGGCGCTCGGAGCGGGCCGAACCACACCGCCGTTGTCGCCGGAGGCGATCGCCAGGGCTGCGACGATCGGGACCTGATCGCCGGTGAGCCCCACTGCGGCTGCGCGACCTGCACGCTCCGAGGCTGCAGCGGTGGTATCGGCGGGACTCGTCATGGCGATCGTGTCGACCGCGAGGGCCGCGAGCTCGTCGACGTTGGCCAGCACGGCCACCCGCTGCGCATCGGTGAGTGCCCCGAACCCGGTCGACCATTCGGCCCGCTGATCGATCAATGCATTCGCGAGCGAGTTGGCCAGGCTGCGCTGGAAGAACGCCGTGGTCCCCTCGATCCGGTAGACGGTGGTCGACGAACGGTCGTAGAAGGAGGGACGAACAGCAGCGACGACGTGGCCGATCGACGCAGCGTCGGTGTTCGGACCGAGCACGCCGACTGCCCGCAGGGCCGTGAGGCCGCCGATGACGTCGCTGGTGGCGGTGTTGTACGAATCGGCAAGCACCGAGACACCGAGTTTGACCTCGTACTCGGGAACGCTGAGGGTCTCGACGGGAACGGTCGCGGTGAACTCCTGGTGCAGAGCGGCCTCGACGTCGGTCGCAATCGGGGCGACATCGGCCGCCCAACTGACCTTGTTGCGCAAGAACTGGTACCAGCCGGCGTAGGCGGCACCGCCGAGAATACCGGCAACGAGGATGAACAGGAAGAAGGCGCGGAAGGGCCGACGCTTGTTGCGCTTGGCGCGGGTGCTCGCTGCGTTCGAGTACTGCTTCGACTTGTTCTTGCCCTTCGTGGCGGGGTTGTTCTCGACTGCACTCGGCTGCTCGAGCGGCACGCCAGGCCGGACGGGTGCGGCGGCCCGGCTGGGCTGGCCGAGCACCGGCATCGACGGCACGATCATCGACGGCACGGCGGCGACCGGTTCGACTGCGACCGGTCCGGCTGTGACGGGAAGGGCTGTGACGGGAAGGGCTGCAACCGGTTCGATTGCAACGGCCGCGATGGGGGTCGCGGCGACGATCTGGGGCACTTCGACGGCGATCGGGGGAGCGATCTGGGGGACTTCAACGGCGACCGACGATGCAGCGGCTGCTGCGAGAAGTTCGGCCAGCGACCGTTGTCCGGTCTCGAGCGAGATCGAGGGCAGCGAATAGAGCGGCTGCGGCTCGTAGGTCGGTGGCGGTGTCTGGACAAGCGGTGGCCAGGGTGTCGGATCAACAACGGGTTCCGGCGACTGGCCGCTGGTGGTCAACGACTCCAACACCGAGTTCCACACCAGGTGGTTGACATCACCGACCTGGCTGCCGGCAGCAGCCGGTTCAACACTCCCGGCAACCACACCAGAGGCAACGGTTGCACCGGCGTGGGCGTGGACACGGTGGGCATTCATCGCCAGACGGAGTCGCATCCGGTCGCGCAACTCGTCGGTGGCTGTCACCGTTGCTGTCTCGCTTGATGTCCCGTTTGCTGTCCCGCTTGATGTCCCGTTTGATGTCCCGCTTGCTGTCGGATTCGTGCGCGTGTCCACGTCGACTGCCCCCTGCCCTGTTCCGCCCTCATGCTCCTGAGCCACGGTTTGATATCGGCAGCGGGCGTACTGAGTTAAGGCTTTCTCAAAGGTTTGTCCAGGTTTTTGTCAGCACCTGTGTCAGTCACGGCGCGATTGCGGGGAAGGCTCAGTCCTGAGCGGGCCCGTCGGCGGCTCGCCGCTGCAGTTCGTCGACCACACTGGCGTCGGCGAGGGTGGTCGTGTCGCCAAGATTTCGGCCCTCGGCGACGTCGCGGAGCAGGCGTCGCATGATCTTGCCGCTGCGGGTCTTGGGCAACTCCGGTGTGAAGAAGATCGCCTTCGGTTTGGCGATCGCGCCGATCTCGTGGGCGACATGATCACGCAGCTCCTTCTCGTCGACCTCGAGTCCGCCGCGCAGCGTGACGTAGGCGATGATCGCTTGACCGGTCGTCGCGTCCTTGGCCCCGACGACCGCAGCTTCGGCGACCGACGGGTGGGACACGAGCGCAGATTCGACCTCGGTGGTCGAGATCCGATGACCGCTGACGTTCATCACGTCGTCGACCCGACCGAGCAGCCACAGGTAACCGTCGTCGTCCAATTTGGCACCGTCACCGGCGAAATAGCGGCCTTCGAAACGCGACCAGTAGGCCTCCTGGAAGCGCTCCGGGTCTCGCCAAATGCCGCGCAGCATCCCCGGCCACGGCTGGGTCAGGGTGAGATAGCCACCGCCGCGCTCGACGACCTTGCCCTCTTCATCGACCAACTCGGCGCCGATGCCGGGCAGCGGGAATGTCGCCGAGCCGGGCTTGGTGGTGGTCGAACCGGGCAGCGGACTGATCATGATGCCTCCGGTCTCGGTCTGCCACCAGGTGTCCACGATCGGGCAGCGACCGCCACCGATGTGCTCCCGATACCACATCCACGCTTCCGGGTTGATCGGCTCGCCGACCGAACCGAGCAGCCGCAACGACGACAGGTCGTGCTTGGCGGGCTCGTCGGTACCCCATTTCATGTAGGTCCGGATCGCGGTCGGAGCGGTGTAGAACAGGGTGACCTTGTACTTCTCGACGATCTCCCAAATTCGGTCGTTACCCGGGAAATTGGGGACACCCTCGTACATCACCTGGGTTGCGCCGTTGGCGAGCGGCCCGTAGACGATGTAGGTGTGGCCCGTCACCCAGCCGACATCGGCGGTGCACCAGAAGACGTCGGTCTCGGCGTGCAGGTCGAACACATACTTGTGCGTGAATGCGGCCTGGGTCAGGTAGCCGCCGGACGTGTGCATGATGCCCTTCGGCTTGCCGGTGGTGCCCGACGTGTACAGCAGGAACAGCAACTGCTCGCTGTCCATCGGCTCGGCCGGGCACTCGTCATCAGCTGCCTCGATCAGGTCGTGATACCAGTGATCGCGACCGTCGACCATCGTGACTTCATTGCCGCCACGACGAACGACGACGACATCGGTGATCGTGGTCGTGGATTCCAGCGCCTCGTCAGCTGTGGTCTTGAGGGGGAACACCTCGCCCCGGCGGTATCCACCGTCGGCGGTGATCAACACCTTGGCCTCGGCATCGTTGATCCGGTCGCTCAGCGATTGCGAACTGAACCCGCCGAACACCACGCTGTGGGCTGCCCCGAGGCGCGCGCAGGCGAGCATCGCAACCACGGCCTCGGGGATCATCGGCAGGTAGATGTTGACCCGGTCGCCCTTGGTCACCCCCATCGACTTGAGCACGTTCGCGAACCGCTGCGTCTCGTCGAGCAACTGCGCGTAGGTAACCGTGCGGGTGTCGCCCGGCTCGCCCTCGAAATGGATCGCGACCTTGTCGCCCCGGCCGGCGAGCACGTGGCGATCGAGACAGTTGTAGCTCACATTCAACTCGCCGCCCACGAACCACTTGGCGTTGGGCAGATCCCATTCGCAGATCGTGTCCCAATCCTTGGACCAATCGAGCAGGTCCGCAGCCTGGTTGGCCCAGAACCCCTGATAGTCGGCATTGGCATCGTCGTACATCTCGGTACTCGTGACCAGCGCAGCCTTCTTGAACTCCGCAGACGGCGGGAACGTGCGCTGCTCCCAACCGAGCGCATCGATCGCATCGTGATTGTTGGCATCGGTCATGGTTGGAACCCCCAGGTCGCGAACAGACACGACTCTAGCGAGGGGCCGTGTCAGCGGTGGCGGCGCAGAACGAGCAGCCAGGTCAGCACAGCGATGGTCGACCTCGCCGCCGAACCGTTCCGGCTCGGCCACCGAACATGGATCCTCCCTGCCCCCACCGACCCCGCTCCTTGATCCCCCCACCAAACCTCAGGTTTCGCGCAAGCAAAGTGACCCTCACCCAGGCGTAAACCTTCGCGAATCCAGTCAGATCGCGGGTTCATAGGCCATCGTCGCCGGACCCCGATACTCGATCGAGACCGGGTCGCCCGGTGATCGATCGCCGAATCCGTCGAGACAGACCATCTCGAGTACTTCGTCGACCCGGCGCTTGGATGCATCGCTGCGATCCAGCCCGAACGCGACATTCTGGCTGACGGTGAGATGGGGGAACAGAGCCCAGTCCTGGAACACCATGCCGATGCTGCCTGCATCAGCGAGTTCGATTCCAGCGATCACCCGCAACAGCGTGGTCTTGCCGGATCCACTCGGCCCGAGCAGCGCACACATCGATCCAGCCGGGACATCGACGCTGACGCCTCCCAACACGTCGATCGCATCAAACCGCTTCTCGATGCCGTCGACGCGGAGATGACCAACGGCGGCCGGGGCTGGCTGGGACACGGGCAGCATCGTGGGGCCGACCGACCGGAACCCACGCCGCACGATCCCGCCAAAATCCTCCGCCGACAGCCGCCCACTCCCGCCACACTGGACCGATGCGTTCCGCTGCGGTGATCGAATCCGACGTCCATTTCGGGCCGACTGAATGGGGGATGTCGGGATTCATCGCTCTGATCTGGGGGAGTTCGTTCCTGTGGATCGCGATCGCGATCGACCACGTCGATGTCGGCGTCGTGCCGCTCGCCCGATGCGTGTTCGGCGCGGCCGCCCTCGGAGTGTTCGCCAAGGCACGCCGCCGGATCGATCGCCAGGACTGGGCCCGGTTCATCTTTCTCGGGCTGTGTTGGATGGGCGTGCCGTTCCTGCTCTACCCGATTGCCGAACAGACCGTGAACACCTCGATCACAGGAATGATCAACGGCGGAATCCCGATCGCCACCGCAATCGCGACCGCACTGTTCACCCGAGTGATGCCGAGCCCGCTGCGAATCGTCGCCGTCTTGATCGGCGGGACCGGGATCACGATGATCTCGCTGTCGTCAGTCGGCGACGACAAGGGCGCCGACACCAAAGGAGTTGTGCTGCTCCTCATCGCGATCGCGTGTTACGCGATTGCCGCGAACGTCGCCCGACCGATGCAAGCCAAGTACGGCGCGCTGCCGACGATGCTGTGGATCGAGATCTTCGGCGCGGTGTGGTCGCTGCCGCTCGGGCTGCGCGGGTTGGGCAACAGCGAGTTCACCTGGCCGGCGATCGGCGCGCTGCTCGCCCTCGGAGCCGTGGGCACCGGCGTGGCGTTCGCGTTCTATGGCGTGCTCCTGCATCGGGCCGGACCGGTGCGGGGGATGATCGGAATCTTCTTCACGCCGATCATCGGGATGATCCTCGGCGTCACGTTCCGACACGACGAACTGCACGCGATCGCGATCGTCGGAATGGCGATTGTGATCATCGGGGCGATGCTGACCAGCCGCCCCGAACCAGACCGTTCCACTGCTGGCGAGACGGTGGTCGCCAAACTGGCCACGTCCATGATCGCGACGGGCGAGCTTCCGGCGGCTGATCGGTCCTGATGGGATGCCACCCCAGTCTTCCCGGGAAGACTGGGGTGGGGGCACCTGAGTGGTGTCGAGTATCCGGCCGTGTCGATTGGTCAGCTTGGTTGGTCGCGGAGTGATAGGAACACCTCATCTGGGCGTCGGCAGTGGTGGACGACCCGTCGGTGGGCCCCGTGTCGCGATCGACGTCATCCGCCTCCAGCGCAGCAGTCTCACGTGCCACCTCGTGACGCCGGCGCCTGTTCTGCGTCATCGTCGAGTCGGACCGAAATCGCCTCAGTCATGAGCAAAGTCTGACGGAACGTCATTCACAACACAGCCGCTCTCAGGGAGCACCGATTCGATCACAGCACTCGCCGCAAGGTGTCGATTGGCAGTTATGCGCGTTCCTTGAGGTAGGCGGTACGCAGCGGGGCGATGGTTCTAGCAGGGTGGTGAAAATTCGGGTTCTGGGCTCGCTGGCTGGGGTTGTTGCATTTGCAAGGATGCTGCCGCTGGGCGAGCGGCTCTGCGGTCTGGATCAACTTGCCGTTTCGGGCCCTGCCGACATACGCCGGTGGCCCGATGGTTCGGTCAGGCGGTTGCGGTGTCGATGGCAGTGATCCGGATCCAGGTTCCGGTCTTGACCGATGTAGCGAAGCTTGCGTCCAGCCCCAACGGTCTTGACCCACCCGAACGGTTCCTCGACCCGTTTACGTTGACTCACCTCGTAACCAGGGTGACGCGTCGTCCGCCCATCCTGCCCATCCTGCCCCTTGGCCCCTTGGCCCCTTGGCCCCTTGGCCCCTTGGCCAAAGCCCGCGAGGGTCCGCTCTGCCGATCGACGACATCGCCACCGCGCTTCGCGCGTGTCACGAGGGAACGGCTCCGCTATCCGGGCTCGGTGCCGGCGCCGCGCCACCATGGCCTGGCTGGGGCAGACCGGCCGGCTTGTGTCTCTCGTCAGACCACGCGTCCGAGGAAGTTGAGCATCTTCGTCTGCGCGTCAGCGCCGGTTGCAGGCTTCACGGCCGCACCCATCATTCCTTGCATTCGCAGAGCAGCCTCGGGCAACCCCTTCCATGTCGCCATCGAGTGCTTCACGAGCGTTGGATCGAGCCGTTCGTCCACCTTTGCGGTGCGTGCCAGATCCCAGGTGTGCGGCGTCAGGTCGGCGGCCATGAAACCGACCAACGCGTCCACCGGCATCGGCCCGAATTCCGGACCGAAGGGGTCGTTTGCGATCTGCTGGAGAACGCCGGATTCGTCGAGCGCTGCCAGTGTCTGCTCGCGCAGCTTGATCCAGGCGCCCAGCGGGTCGGCACCGAGCTTCGGCGTCGACTTCGGGCCCTTGCCGGTGATGACAAAGCTCTTGATCATCGCCAGGTTCCCGGCGGCGTGTTCGTACACGTCCTTGCCGGTCCAGCCTGCACACGGCGCCTTGCGGCTGAACGCGGTCGGCTTGGTCATCTTCAGGACATGCTCGAAGGCGTAGACGGCGGATGTGTACAGGCGGAGGTTGGCGCTCATGGGCGAATGCTACTGCGGCAAGATCCGGCCGGACTCGTAGCGCAAAGCGACCGCCCCTGAGCGGAACTCCTGACGCCCGACGAGTTTCAGCTCGAGCCGCTCGCTGAGGCCGGAGAACAACGTCGGACCGCGGCCCGCCACGACCGGATGCACCAAGAACTCGTACTCATCGATCAGTCCCAGATCGGCCAGTGCCAGCGGAAGGGTCACGCCTCCCACGAACAGGCCCCGGCCGGGCTGCTGCTTGAGGTGCTCGACAGCGCTCCTCAAGTCGCCCGTGATGAGTTCTGAGTTCCAATCGACTCGATCCAGGGTGCCCGACACGACGTACTTTTTCGCCGCGTCAATCGTCCGGGCAAAGGCGACGTCCGCATCATCCATCCAGTCAGGCCACACACCCGACTCCGGTATCCGCCACGCTTGCTCCATCATCTCGTAGGTCACCCGACCGAGGAGCAGCGCATCGGCTCGTTCCAGGTTGGCGGCCCAATAGCGATGCGACTCAGCATCCGGGGTCATCCCCCGGTGATCGCAACAGCCGTCGAGGGTGACATTGATCGAGTACCGCAGCGGTCTCATGGTTGGCTCGCTCCTGTTCGATTCAACGACGTCTGAAGCGCGTCAGATCTCGACTTGGGATCCGACTTCGAAGATGCGGTCATTCGGCAGATTGAAGAACCGGCTGGCGCTGTCGGCGCCGCGGTTGAGGATCACGAACAACTGCTCACGCGGGCCCCACATGCCGGGAACCTTGCCGGCGATGATCGACTCGTGACCGATAAAGAATGTCGTTGTCGAGACATCGAAGTCGAGACCACGGATCTTGATGTCGGCCAGCGCGGCGATCACGTCAGGTTCTTCCATGAAGCCGAACTTGAGCAGCACCTGGTAGACGCCGGGTTCGACCTTGGTCACCTCGTGGCGCTGGGCCGGATCGGCACGCGGCACCTCGACGGTCTCGACGGAGACGATGAGAGTGGCGCGATGCAACACCTTGTTGTGGCGAAGGTTGTTGACCAACGCCGGGGGCGCCTTGCCGAGATCCTTGAACATGAACACTGCGCTGCCGGGAACACGGACGACCTCGTTGTACTCGTCGAGGACGTCGACGATGTCCCGCTCGCCGCGGTGGATGCGGGCCGCGACCAATTCGCGGCCCTTGCGCCAGGTGCTCATCTGGATCACCAGACCGAATGCGATCAGGAGCGGGAACCAGCCCCCGGCGGGGATCTTGGGAATGTTGGCGCCGAGGAAGACCAAGTCGATCAGCAGGATCGGAACACAGATCGCGACTGCCTTGGCCTTGGACCAATTCCACCGGTAGACGCAGAGCACATAGAACAACATCGTGGTGATGGCCATGGTCGTCGTGACCGCAATGCCGTACGCCGAGGCAAGGTTGCTGCTGGTACGGAAGACGAGCACGAGGCCGATACAGCCCACCATCAGCGCCCAGTTCACCAGTGGTACGTACACCTGACCGCGGTGGTCCGACGAGGTGTGCAAGATCTTGACGCGCGGCAGGTAGTCGAGTTGCACCGCCTGCACCGTCAGTGAGTAGGCACCGCTGATCAATGCCTGCGAGGCAATGACCGCAGCCATCGTCGCCAAGATCACGAGCGGGATGCTGGCCCATGCCGGCGCCATTTCATAGAACAGGTTCTGCAGTTCGATCTCGGGGTTCTGCAGAATCAACGCAGCCTGGCCGAAGTAGTTGAGCAACAGGCATGGCATCACCAGCCCGTACCAGGTGAGTTGGATCGGGCGGCGGCCGAAGTGACCCATGTCGGCGTACAACGCCTCACCACCGGTGACGACGAGGAAGATCGAGCCCATCGTCAGGAACGAGTTCATCGGGTCGAACCGGAACCAATCGACGGCGTACATCGGATTGATCGCCTTGAACACACTCGGCATGTGCCGAATCTGAGAGATGCCGAGCGCGGCGAGCACGATGAACCACAGCACCATGATCGGACCGAAGACCCGGCCGATGCCCCCGGTGCCCCGCCTCTGGACGAGGAACAGCAGTACGAGGATCCCGACCGCAATCGGGATCACGAGTTTGGTGAACCCGTCGTTCACTCGGTTGAGACCTTCGACCGCACTCAGTACCGAAATCGCAGGGGTGATCAATCCGTCGCCGTACAGGAGGGCCGTGCCGAACACGCCGAGTGTGACGACGATCGCGGTCCGCCGGTTCATCTTGTTCTTGCCTCTGGGCATGATCATCGCTGTCAGCGCCAAAATGCCACCCTCGCCACGGTTGTCGGCGCGCATCACGAACAGCAGGTACTTGACCGAGATGATCAGGACCAGCGCCCAGAACACCACCGAGACCACGCCGAGCGCGTTGACCGATTGGTTGGTGTCGAGATGATGGTGCTCGAACGCTTCACGAAATGCGTAGAGCGGGCTGGTGCCGATGTCGCCATAGACGATGCCCAACGCGCCGAGCGCCAACGCGCCCATCCCGGCCGTGCGACCTGCGCCACCGTGACCGTCGTCGTCGCCATGCCCGGGAGCTGGCGCGCCGTGGGTGGAGACGTCATCGGCGGTGCCGAGATCGGTGGATGCGACGTCGGCGACTTCGACGGAGTCTCCGCTGGATGCTGCGATGGGGAGGGCCGGTTCGGCCGCAGCGGGATCGGTGTCTTCTGCCATAGCGGTTACGAAACTAGCCGTTGTGACCCTGGTGCGGTCAGTTCGCAGCGAACTCGACGACGGTGAACGCCCCGAGTCCGGTCGGATCGCACAGCGCCTCCGCCTCACGAATCCGGCTGCGCATCGTCATCGCCGCGACCGTGGGACGAGCTGCCTGCTCGGCCCAAGCGGTGCGACCCTCCTCGACCAACGCGTCGATACCCCATCGTTGGAGGAACTGACTCTGGCTGCGAACGGCGTCGGGCTCCCCAACGGCGACGAACAGTTGGTCGAGCGCAACCTCGGTGGTGATGTCCTGGCTTCCAGGTTCGCGCAGGTAGTGCTCGCCGCGTTCGTGATCGCGATAGGTGCGGAGCCAATCTCGCCACGGGCGCATCGCCATCCCGGCCGACGTCGCCGAGGCATAGTCGATCACCAGCAGACGGCCGGCTTCGATGCCCGCCAGCGCCGAGCGCGCCCACTCCCCCGCCTGTTGCTGTACCGGGACCCGGGCGCCATGCGATCTCGCGAGCGGCAACCGCAACTCGTCGACATCTGGGGCATCGCGCAACACTTCGGCGAAGGAGCCATCGCGCTGCTCGATGACGTGAGCTTCTCGCCACTGGCCGTCCATCACGAACAGTCGAAACGGCAGGTTGTCGAGCAATTCGTTCGCGATGACGACACCGATGATCGGTTCGGTCGGCATCGACGCAACCGATGCGACGCCAGCTGGATGGCGTTCGCGCTGGGAGTCGGACACCTCGACTGCGGTGTATCGCACGGCAGCAGAACACTGCGGGGCGGCCGCCAGGATGGAGCGTGCCAGTGTGCCCGGCCCCGCGCCGGCCTCGATCAGATCGAACTGATCGGGTGAGCCGAGACGACGCCAGGTGTCGTCGAGCCAGCGCGCGATGACCGCGCCGAACAACGGGCCGACCTCGGGGCTGGTGATGAAATCGCCACGCCGCCCGGCGCCACCGCCGGACGAATAGAAGCCACCCGCGCCGTAGAGCGCGAGATCGACGAACCGATCGAAGCGCAGCGCACCGTCCGCGCGCGCGATCGCGGCGCGGATCTCGTCACTTGCCGGCGACGGCACCGGTGAGGTCTTGTAGATCTCCGAAGCGCAGGACGAGCTGCGGCAAGATTCCGAGCACGATCGTCGCGATTGCGGTGATGCCGAGCGCTGCCGTCAGTGACGACGGCATCTTGATCGGCGTGGTGTCGCCATCGGGAACCGGGTTCATCCACATCTGACGCATCACGCTGCCGTAATAGCCGAATGCAATGACGGTGTTGACCGCGCCAATGATCGCGATCGCATAGCCGAAGCCGGTCCCGCCTTCGAGCACTGCCCGGAAGGCGTTCAGCTTGGCGAACCAACCGCCGAAGGGTGGGATGCCCGCCAGCGAGGCGAGAAAGAACGTCATCACCCAGGTCAGCCCTGGGGCATACGAGAGCAGGCCACCGAAGCTGCTGATCTCTCCGCTGCGAGTCTTGCGACTGACGGCGATGACGACTGCGAACACCCCGAGGTTGGTGCTCGCGTAGACCAGCAGGTAGACGACGATGGTCTTGAGCGACGTCTCGGCCGCCTTGGTGCCGGCGACCACGAACGGCATCAGGATGAAACCACCCTGGCTGATCGAGGAGTAGGCGAGCATCCGGACGATGTTGGTCTGCTTCAGCGCGAGAACGTTGCCGACCGTCATCGTCAACGCAGCGAGAACGAACATGAACGGCTGCCACACATCGCGCGCCTGCGGAAACGCGAGATAGACGAGGCTGACGAGGGCAACGAAACCGCCCGCCTTGGAGCCGACCGACAAAAACGCGGTCACCGGCGTCGGGGCACCCTCGTAGGTGTCCGGCGCCCAGTTGTGGAACGGGACTGCGCTCACCTTGAACGCGAACCCGACCACGATGAACACGATTGCGAGTGCTTCCAAACCGCTGAACTTGCCATCGAGCGTGATGAAGGCACCGATCTCGGTCAGCTTGGTGGTCCCGGTGATGCCGTAGATGAGGCTCATCCCGTAGAGCATGACCCCGCTCGCGAACACCCCGAGCAGGTAGTACTTCACACCTGCTTCGTTGCTCTTGCTGTCCCGTTTGCGCCACGCGGCGAGCATGTAGGCAGGGATGCTGAGGAACTCGAGGGCAACGAAGATGCTGACCAGGTCGCGGGCCGATGTCATCATCACCATGCCGAGCACGCTGGCGAGCAGCAGGACGTAGTACTCACCCTGGTGGTAGCCGCCCTCTTCGATCTCGTTGGTGGACAGCAGCACCACCACGTAGCCAATGATGAGGAACATCGCCTTCATGATCAGGCTGAACTGGTCGACCACATAGCGACCACCGAACATCGAGCGGGTGTCGTCGCCGATCACGGCGAGGGTGACGAGCGGCAACACCGAGGCAATCAGGACGACACCGGCGATCGTGGCGGTCAGCCACTTCTTCGATTCGGCGATGAACAGGTCGACGATCAGGACCAGGCAAATCCCGGCGGCGAGAATGATCTCGGGCGCGAGCGCGTGGTAATCGATCTTCGGTCGGGCGAAATCGCCGACAGCGGACAGGACCATTGCAAGCATCGGTCAGCCTTTACCGAACGCCTGGAGAGCGACCTGCGTTGCCGGATCGAGGATCCTGAACAACAGTTGCGGATAGACGCCGAGGACGACGATGCCGACCAGGAACGGAGCCCACGCAATCCACTCGCTGATCTTGACGTCGTGGATTGCTTCGTGTTCGTGGTCATCGTTGACCGCCGCACCGACTGCATGGGTGACGTGGGCCCCGCCATGCACCGCGCCATGAGCAGATGCGCCGTGGGGGTCGTCGCCGTCGGCGCCGAGGCCGGCGAACTCTGCAGTGGGCTCACCGAACGCCACCCGCTGGAACAGCCACAACAGGTAGCCAGCGGCGAGCACCGTGCCGACAGAAGCGATCACCATGTAGACCCGGAACAACGGCTGGCTCAGGCCGGCGGCCGGCGAGTAGGCCGACACGATCGCCGGGAACTCGCCCCAGAACCCGGCCAGGCCGGGCAGGCCGAGCGACGCCATTGCACAGAATCCCATGATCCAGCCCATCTTCGGCATCTGCTTGAGGATGCCGCTGAGGCGCTTGATCTCGAGCGTGTGGTAGCGGTCCTTGACCGAACCGGACACGAAGAACAACATCCCGGTGATCAAGCCGTGGGCGACCATGCCGAAGATCGCGGCGTTGAAGCCGAGCGGTGTGAGGGTCGAGATGCCGAGCATCACGAAGCCCATGTGGGCAACCGAACTGAACGCGATCAGTCGCTTCATGTCCGTTTGGGCCAGACAACCGAGGGCGCCGTAGATGATGCCGATCACGGCCAGACCGCCGATGTAGGGAGCCCATGCCTTGGCCGCCACCGGCAGGATCGGGATCGCGATCCGGATGAAACCGTAGGTTCCGAGCTTGAGCAGGATCGCTGCAAGGATGACCGAGCCCTGGGTGGGTGCCTGGGTGTGAGCGTCGGGCAGCCAGGTGTGGAACGGGAACATCGGCACCTTGACCGCGAAGCCGATGAACATTCCGCTGAAGATCCAGATCTGCACCGGCCGGCTGAGATCGCCGGAGTGACCAATGAGATACGGGATGCTGAACACGGCGTCGGGGTTGGTCTTTTGGACCTGCCAGAACAACGCCAGGAACGCAACGAGCATCAACGCCGAACCGAACATCGTGTAGAGGAAGAACTTGAGCGACGCGTACTGGCGCTGCTCACCGCCCCAGACACCGATCATGAAGTACATCGGCAGCAGGACGAGTTCGAAGAAGACGAAGAACAGGATCAGGTCCTGGGCGACGAACGTGCCGGCCATGCCGACCTGCAGCACCAACATCAGCATCAAGAACGCCTTGGGGTTACCCGGGTTCGGGATGTGGTCCCAGGAGTAGATCATCACGAACAGGGTGACGATCATGCTCAAGATGTACAGCGGCAGACTCATCCCGTCGAGGCCGATGGTGTAGCCGCTCTTGATGACCGGGATCCATTCGGCGTCGACCCAGAACTGCAGCGATCCGGCCTTGTTGAAGTTGAACTGGAACAGGGTGAAGATGCCCACTCCGAGCGTGGCCACCGCCGTCAGCACAGCGATCTGCTTGTGCAGCAGCTCGTTGCCTCTCGGGATGAACATCATCACGAGCACGCCGGCGAGCGGCAGGAATGTGCCGACCGTCAGCAGCCAGTTGTCGTTAGTAATGAAATCCATTGCCGTGAGGCTCCCTCAGAGTGTGACGATCAGGTATTGACGATGACGAGTACAAGGGCGCCGATTGCGGCGGCTCCGAAGAGCAGTGCCCCGTATTGGTTGACCTTGCCGGATGACGTCGGCTGGAGTGCCGAGCCGGTGCCGCGGGCGGCCGCACCCGAGGTGTTGACCGCGCCATCTACCACGCGCTGGTCGATGTTGCGATAGATCCAGCCACCGAACTTACGAGCACCGATACCGGCTTCGTTGACGGTTCGGTCGAGGACGTTCTGGTTGAACCAGTAGGCGGCCCGGGCGAGCGGTCCGGACACGAACGCAACGATCACTTTCTCGTACAGCGCATCGAGGTAGTACTTGTTCCAGAGGAAGTTGTAGCCCCAGCGCAACGGTGCGACCCGCGTGGTGATGCCCTTGAGGGCGTTGTTCTTCTCGCCGTAGAGCGCCTTGCAGATGCCGAGACTGACCAGGAACCCGAGAGCGACGAGCACGATCGACGGCACGGCCTTGATCCACTCGAACTCGGCATGGGCGAGTTCGGGGAAGTGGACGCCGTCGCCGGCGGCTGCGACCCACTCGGTGAACTTCTCGATCTTCCACGGCGCAGCGTTGAGGTAACCAGCCACGAGCGCGAGAAACGCAAGAACCATCAACGGAACCGTGATCAACAGCGGCGACTCGTGCGGACCGTGATCCGCGCCATGAGCATCATCGTGCGCCATTGCGAGAACCGGCGTCTGCTCGTGGTCCGGCAGTGGGTCCGGCGCCGTGACGTCGACGGCGTGTGCATCGTGGACACCGTGATCGACGATGTCGCCATGTGCGTCGATGGCGTCATGGTGCTCGCCCGCTGCTGCGCCGCGGGCCTGACCGAAGAACGTCAGGTAGGTCGCACGAGTGATGTACGCCGTGGTCAAGAATGCGCCGACCAGACCAACGATGAAGAACACGGTGTAGCCGTTGTGGTCGGCGTAGTCGATGATCTCGTCCTTGGAGAAGAAGCCGCTGAAGAACGGCACACCGGCGAGGGCCGCGCTCGCGACCATCCAACAGGCGAACGTGATCGGCATCTTCTTGCGCAGCCCACCCATGTCCTTCTTCATGTCGAAGCTGTGGTGGCTGCCGCTGTGGCTGACCGAACCGGCGCAGAGGAACAGGCAGCACTTGAAGAATGCGTGGGTGAAGATGTGGAACACGGCGGGCGTCCAGGCCCCGACACCGAGGCCCATCATCATGTACCCGAGTTGGCTGACGGTCGAGTACGCGAGCACCTTCTTGATGTCGTTCTGAACGAACGCCAGCACTGCGGCGATGATGATGGTGATACCACCGATCACCGCGATCAGGTTGAAGTGCTGCCCGGCGACGTTGATGTCGAGCCCTGTGTGGAACAGCGGGTAGAGCCGGGCGACGAGGAACACGCCGGCGACGACCATCGTGCTGGAGTGCAGCAGCGAACTGACAGGCGTCGGACCCGCCATGGCATCGGGCAACCAGGTGTGCAGCGGGAACTGGCCGCTCTTGCCGATACAGGCGATGAAAAGTGCGACCGAACCCCACAGCAACACGGTCTTGCTACCGGTGCCACTGAGTGCCCATTGGTTGATGGTGTCGATGCTGAAACCGCTGGATCCGTCGCCGAGCTTGGTGGCGTAGGCGCTGGCACCGAAGAAGATGACGCCGGTGCCGACGAGCAGGCCGATGTCTCCGACACGAACGGTGAAGAACGCCTTGAGTGCTGACCGACTGTTGGCGGCTTCTTCCCACCAGTGCCCGATCAGCATGAACGAGCAGAGACCCATGATCTCCCAGCCGAGGATGACCTGGACCATGTTCTCGGCCAGCACCATCGTCAACATCCCGGCGCTGAACAGGGTGAGCGCGGCGAAGAAGTGGGTGTAACGACGGTCGCCACGGAGGTACTCGAGCGAAAAGATCTGGACGAGCGTCGAGATGAATGCAACGAGCAGCAGCAGCATCACGGCCAAGCCGTCGATGCGCTGGCCGAGACCGATCTCGACACCGCCGCTCTGCCACCACACGAACTTGTGGATGACAGGTTCGACGTAGGCAGCGACGTGTTCGCCGCCTTCGGCACCGGCGAAGCGGAACGCCCGCCCGATCGAACCGAACGCGGACACAGCGTGCCCGCCCTCGCCCGAACCCGAGTCGACCCGCTGGATCCACTGATAGGCAACGCCCATTGCCAGCACGCACGAGGCGGCCATCGAGGCGAGCCCGATCTCGCTGCCCTTCATCGGCATCTTCTTGCCGAAGAAGATGATCAGGGCGAACGAGATCGCCGGGATCAGCGGGATGAGGTAGGCGTGGTCGAGGAACCAACCCGTTTCAGCTGCGAGCACGGGTCAGCCCTTCATCTCGGAGAGTTCGTCGAGCGCGATGGTGCGCTTGTTGCGGAAGATCAGCAGGATCAGGCCGAGGCCGACACCGACTTCGGCAGCAGCGATGGCGATGACGTACAGCGCGAAGGTGTGCCCGTCGGGGCCACCGTGGAGCAGCGCGAATGCGAGCAGGTTGAGGTTGACCGCGTTGAGGATCAGTTCGACGCTCATCAGCACCATGACCGCGTTCTTGCGGGCGATGACGCCGTAGACGCCGATGCAGAACAGCACCGCGGCGAGCAAGAGGAATTGGTTGATCAGCACGGGCTAATCCTTCCTGGCCAAGACGATTGCGCCGATGACGGCGACCAGCAGCACGAACGACAGCGCCCAGAACGGCAGCAGGTACGGCCCGAAGATGTTGTCGCTGACCTCTTGGGTCCCGATCCGGACGGCATCTTTGGGTGCTGCGAGCTTGTCGTCGCCGAAGCCGTTGATCAGGGCAATCGACATCGCGATCAGCATCAGCAGGGCGACCGGGATCCCGATTTTGGCGTTGCTGTTGTTGAGGTCACTTTCTGCACCGATCTTGGCCCGGGTGAGCATCACACCGAACAAGAACAGCACCATGACTGCGCCCACATAGACGAGCACCTGGGTGACGGCGACGAACTCGGCGTAGACGAGCAGGTATTGGGCGGCCGCGCCACCGAGGACGCAGACGAGGTAGAGGGCTGCGTGCACCACGTTGTTGGCGGTGACGACGCGAAGCGCTCCGAACACCATGACCAGTGCGATGACCCCGAAGGCGATGTTCTGGGCGACAAGTGCCTCGGCGAGGATCACTTTTTGCCCTTCTTGTCGGCGCCGACCTCGAGTTCGGGGGCTTCGGGCACGGTTTCCATCCACTCGCCGAGCTTGTCCTTGTCGTGCAGCAGATCCGCGATGCGGGGCTCGCTGTACTCGTATTCCGGGCTCCAGAACAACGCGTCGAATGGGCAGACCTCGACGCAGATACCGCAATACATGCACAGCGCGTAGTCGATGTCGAACCGGTCGAGCTTGTTGACCTTGCGCGGTGCACCGCCGGCGCGGCGCGGCGGCGCGAGTTCCTTGTGCCCCTCGATGTAGATGCACCAGTCGGGGCAGCTGCGAGCGCAGAGCATGCACGCCGTGCAATTGTCTTCGCGCAGGGCAATGACGCCGCGGGCTCGAAGCGTCGGGGCTTCCTTCTCGTGCGGGTACTGCACGGTGGCAGCGCCCTCGGTGAAGGTCTTCATCATCGTGTTGAACGTCACCCCGAGACCTTTGACGAGGCCGGGCACCTTCGGCTTGAGACCCATCAGAACGCCACCTTGAGGATGGCCGTGACCATGATGTTGACGAGTGACACGGGGATCAGCACCTTCCAGGCGAAACGCTGCAGTTGGTCCTCACGGAACCGGGGATAGGTGAACCGCACCCACATGATGACGAACGACAGCAGCATCATCTTGCTGAACATGATGAGCGGGCCGACGATGTTCATCCAGTTCGAGATGTCACCGACATTGTCCCAACCGAACCAGGCGAAGGGGACGCCCCAGCCGCCGAGGAACAACGCCGAGGCAATCAGCGAGAAGATGCCGGCGGTTGCGAACTCGGCGATGAAGAAGATCAGGAATCGGAAGCCGGAGTACTCGGTCATGTAGCCGGACACGAGTTCGGATTCAGCGATTGGCATGTCGAACGGGACCTGGGTGAGTTCGGCCTGAACGGCGATCATGAAGACCGCGAAGCCGATGAACTGGGTCAGGATGTACGGGTTGCCGATCCAATCGAGCCCGAAGATCTCGCCGCCGTTCTGCTTCAGGACGATGTCCTGGAGGTTCATCGTGCCGGCCTGGATGACGACGCCGACAACGGCGAGCACCATCGGCAGCTCGTAGGCGATCAGCTGACCAGCGGCACGCAAGCCACCGAGCAGTGAGTACTTGTTGGCGCTCGACCAACCGGCGATGAGAATGCCGAGCGTGCTGATGCTGCTGACGGCGAGCATGTAGAACACGCCGATCTCGAAGTTGGTGAAGTACGCGTCAGGCCCGAACGGCACCACCACGACCAGCAAGAACGTGCTGACGAGCACGATCAGCGGCGCGGCCCGGAAAATGTACTTGTCGGCCCGGCCAGGCACGATGTCTTCCTTCTGGAGCCACTTGCCGACTTCGGCGAACAACTGCATCGAGCCGTACGGGCCCGCTTCCATCGGGCCGAGGCGACTCTGCATGAACGACATCATCTTGAACAAGAACAGGTACACGATGGTGCCGGCGGGCAACAGCACGGCCACGATGCCGCCGAGCACACGCAACAGCGTCTGCCCCCAGTAGGGAATGGTGACGGCCAGCATTACCGATCGATATCTCCGAGGATGAAGTACAGGCTTGCGAGGATGGTGATGATGTCGGGCACGTACACGCCCCGCAGTACCCACGGCACGATGCTGATGTTGTTGAAACTGGCCGAGCGAATCTTGACCCGGAACGGTCCGAGGTCGCCCTTGCTGACGACGTAGTAACCCATCTCGCCGAGCGGGTTCTCGGTGCTGACCCACGCTTCGCCCTCGGGCACCTTGATGATGCGCGGGACCTTGGCCATCACCGGGCCGGCCGGCATCGTGTCGAGCAACTGATCGACGATGAGCGTGGATTCGCGGGTCTCCATCAGCCGCACCCAGCAGCGTGCAAAACTGTCGCCGTCGGGGTGGGTCCAGACCGTGAACTCGGTCTTGTCCCAAGCCATGGGCAGGACCTGATCCCGGCGAAGGTCGTAGTCGACGCCGCTCGCGCGCAGGTTGGCGCCGGACAGGCCGTGCGACAGGGCGACATCTTTGGGGATGATGCCGACACCGCGTGTGCGGGTCTGGAAGATCTCGTTGCCGAACAGCAGGTCTTCCATTTCGGTGCAGAAGTTGCGCAGCTTGCGCATCACGCCCCGGGTCTCTTCGATCCAGCCCTTGGGCAGGTCATTCAGCAGCCCGCCGATCCGGTCGAAGTTGGGGTGGAACCTGCCGCCGGTCGCGGACTCAATCAGGTTGAGCACGTATTCTCGGTCGCGAAACGCCATGAACACCGGCGTCACGGCACCCATCTGGACGCCGAGGTCGCCGAGGAACAGCCCGACGTTGGCAATCCTGCTGAGCTCGAACAGAATCGTCCGGATGTGCTGTGCTCGCGGCGGTGCCTCGACCTGCATCAGTTTCTCGCTGGCGAGGATGAACGGCACCTCGTTGGCGAAGCTGCCGAGCCAGTCGATCCGGTTGACGAGCGTGGTCACCTGCGGGAAGGTGCGGACCTCGGTCAGCTTCTCGTAACCGCGGTGCATGTAGCCGGCCGACGGCTCGGCCCACACGACCTGCTCACCGTCGAGGCGGCAGATGATTCGCAGCGTGCCGTGGGTGGCCGGGTGCTGGGGGCCGATGTTGAGGGTCATGCCCTCGGTCTCGAGCTCGACGTTGAGTCGGGCGTCGGCGGCCTGTGATGCGATGTAGGCCAGTTTCTGGCGGTCGCCGAGCATGGTGTCGAGGCTCATGATTCCCCCGCTGCATTGTTGATCGAGTCCGGGTTGTCGGCTTCGAGATTTTCAGAGGATGGACCGTCGTCACCCGGCAGCGGTTCGACATCGACGATGCCCGGCCACGGCTTGACCATCCGTGCCAGGAGCGGAAAGTCCTTGCGCATCGGGTGGCCCTCGAACCCCGTGGGAAGGTACATGTTGATCAGGTTGGGGTGGCCACCGAAACCGATACCGAACATCTCGTGGCATTCGCGCTCGTGCCAGTTGGCACCCGCGTAGTTGGGGATCCACGACGGCACGACGAGATCGTCGTCGGGCACATCGGCCTTGATCGTGATGCCGTAGTGGAGATGGGTGCTGGCGACCCGAGCGAACACTTGAAAGCGCGTCTCGCCGCCGGTGTAGCCCTGTTTGATCTCTGTGGAACGCTCGATCACGACGTCCGGAGCGTCTTCGCCGCGACCGTACGGCGATGGCATCCAATCGATCGCCGACAGGAAGCAGAAGTAGTCCATGCCGAGTTTGTCACGCAGGACCGCTCCGGCCTCGCGCCACGAGGTGAGCGCCACGCGCACCCAGACGTCGTCGCCGGGCTTGATCAGGCTGTCGATCAAGCCGTCACCGAGCGCGGAGCGCAACTCGTCGACCGCACGCTGGCGCAGTGCGTCGCCGGGCAGTTCGGCGATCGGTGAATCAGTGGTGGTGTCAGACGACAACGGGCTCACCCTTTTCGGCTCCGGACGAGCCATCGACAGCAGCGTCTGCAAGGGCGGGGACCGCGACAGGGTCGGGGCGCAGGCGGGTCGGCCTGGCAGCCTCGGCAGCAGCCGCCTCGGCGCGACGGCGCAGCTTGGCTTCCTTCTTGCTCTCCGGCGTGGTCTCGCGAGTGAGGGCCTTGTATCCCTCACCACGCCACCGGGCGGCCATGTCCTCGTTCTTGATCCGCTGTTGGAGCAGCACGACGCCTTCGAGCAACGCCTCCGGTCGGGGCGGGCAACCCGGCACGTAGATGTCGACCGGGATGATCTGGTCGACGCCCTTGGTGACCGAGTAGCTGTCCCAGTAGGGGCCGCCGCAGTTGGCGCACGAACCCATGCTGATCACGTACTTCGGCTCGGGCATCTGCTCATAGAGACGCTTGATGGCCGGCGCCATCTTGTCGGTGACCGTGCCGGAGATGACCACCAGGTCGGCCTGGCGGGGGCTGGCCGGCAGGGGGATGACGCCGAGTCGCATCACGTCGTAGCGGGGCGACGCAAAGGCTGCGCCCATCTCGATCGCGCAGCAGGCAAGACCCCACTGGTACACCCACAGGCTATACGAACGGCCCATGTTGAAGAGTTGTGTGAGCGGCTTCGGGAGCCGCCCTTTGTCGACTAGACCCATCTCAGGACCCCCTTCTTCCATGCATAGACCAAGCCCAGGAGCAGGACGAAGACGAAGATGCCCATCTCGGCCAGGCCGAACGTGCCGTATCGCTCGAGCTGGGTTGCCCACGGGAAGATGAACACCGCTTCGACGTCGAACACCACGAACAACAGGGCGAACACGTAGTAGCGGATCTGGCTCTGCGACCAGCCGTGGCCAACCGGGTCGACACCGCTTTCATACGGCAGCAACTTCTCGTAGTTGGGCTTGTTGGGGCGAATCGCGGCGGAGATACCGAGCAACAGCCCAGCGAGCAGCAGCGCAGTGCCGGCAAAGAAGAAGACGGTGAGGTAATCCCGGAGAAAGGCGGACATCGTTCGTAGAAGCTACTACGCACGACGTTTGGTCCCACAAACTCAGTGACGGCTGACCACTTTCCGACCGGACGAGCCGCTCATTCTCCGGCGCGCCAGTTGCGGTCGGCCTTGCGTGCGGCATTGTGCTTCTTGGCGGTGATCCTTCGTTCGACGGCGCCCTTGCCGGGGCGGGTGGGGCGACGCGAGCGCTGCACTTTGCTTGCAGCATCGATCATCGCGCCGAGTCGCTCGATTGTGTCGTCGCGGTTGCGGCGCTGCGACCTGTGGGTCGACGAGACGATTCTGATCTCCTCGCCGAGTTTGGCAACCACCCGCGTCGCAATGTGCTCAGGGAGTCCCAGCGCACCGACGTCGACGATCAACTCGACGCGCGAGTCCGTGGTGTTCACATGTTGGCCGCCGGCACCCGACGACCGCGAGAACCTCCAACTGAACGCGGCGTCGTTGAGTCGCCAGCCATCCGGCGTGACCGGAGCGAGTTCGGCCATCAGTGAACGACCATCAGTATCGAATATCGTTCCAGAGCGTGATCGCCGGGCCGTCGCGGAGGTCGGCGATCACACAGACAGCGGCGGTGTCGAGGCCGAGATGGATCGCGAATTCGCCTGGCTGGCCGATCGCTCTCGCACCGAGGATTCGCAGCAAGTGGCCGTGGGCGAAGATCACCGTGGTCGACACCGTGGTGTCGGCGCGAGCGTGTTTCAGAAATGCGTCGACCCTCGCCTCGACATCGTTCAGCGACTCTCCCCCCGGGCATCCGTCGAACACGGTCCAGCGCGGATCGATCTCGCGGATCTCGGGTGTGGTCAGGCCCTCGTAGTCGCCGTAGTCGAACTCGCGGAGGCGGTCGTCGATCTCGACCTCGGCCTCGGTTCCCATGATCAGCGCAACGGTCTCGAGCGCTCGACGTAACGGACTACTGCAGATTCGGACCTTGGTCGCCGGCTCGATGTTGCCCAGGACGCGACTCTGCGCGGCGAGCGCTTGCTGACGGCCGGCGTCGATCAAGGACACATCGGTGTTGCCCGTATGGCGCCCGCTGACACTCCACTCCGTCGCGCCGTGGCGCACCAAGACCAGCTTCACCCGGCCAACATAACCGGGACAAAGGCCCTGCATGTGCTAGGCCTTTTCGAATGGGCGTGGATATCGAGGCCGTCGTTCGCCGTGTCCCGGCCTGGTCGAAACGGCCGATCGACATCCGTCCGCTCAGCGGCGGGATCACCAATCGCAACTATGTGATCACGGTCGACGATGACGAATACGTCGTGCGGATCCCTGGAGAGCGCACCAACCTGCTCGGGATCGACCGGCGTCACGAGGCCGAAGCGGCCCGCCGGGCAGCCGAACTCGGCATTGGTCCAGCGGTGCTCGGCGAGCTGCCCGGCGTCGGCACCCAGATCACCGAGCTCGTGCCGGGGCACCATCTCGACGACATCGCGTTCGCCGCTCGACTCGGCGATGTCGTGGAATTGCTGCGCCGCTTTCACGACAGCGGACCACTCGACGGGCTGTTCCCGATCCATCGTGTCGTCGAATGGCACGCCCGCGATGCGAGCAGTCACGGTGCGATTCCGCCGGCCGCATACGAGCGGCTGCACCAGACCAGCCGACTGATCGAAGCCGCCTTCGCGGCGGCACCGATGCAGCACCGGCCGTGCCACAACGATCTGCTGCCGGCCAACGTGCTGTTCTCCGACGATCGGGTCTGGCTGCTCGACTACGAGTACGCCGGGATGAACGACATCATCTTCGACCTCGCCAACCTCAGCGTCAACGCGTCGTTCGGGTTCGCAGCCGACGAACAGCTGCTCCGGATGTACTTCGGCGACATCACGCCATCAGCCTGGGCCCGGCTGCAGTTGATGAAGGTGATGAGCGAGTTCCGCGAGGGTATGTGGGCCGTTGTCCAGCAGGCGGTCAGCACCCTCGACACCGACTTCGTCACCTACGCCAACGAGCGGCTGGCCAACTGCGAGCGACTCGCCGCTTCCCCCGATTTCGGTCGGTGGCTGCAGGATGCGCGCCGCTCCCCCCTCCCAGGAGCCCCGTGAGCGTCACCACTTCCCCGCCATCATCTCCCCCGCCATCATCTCGGCGCCCGACAAGCGCTCGTGCGGTCGTCATCGGCGGCGGCATCGTCGGATGTTCCACCACCTATCACCTCGCCAAGCTCGGCTGGACCGACACCGTGTTGGTCGACAAGCACAAGCTGACCTCGGGGTCCACGTTCCACGCGGCGGGTCTCGTCGGACAACTGCGGACCAGCGCGAACATCACCCAGTTGCTCGGGCACTCGGTCGAGATGTATCAACGGCTCGAAGCCGAAACCGGGCAGGCAACGGGTTGGAAGATGAACGGCGGGCTGCGCCTGGCATGCAACGCCGAGCGATGGACCGAGGTCAAGCGCCAGGCCACCACCGCCCAGTCGTTCGGGCTGGAGATGCACCTGCTGTCAGCGCGCGAGGCGCAGGATCTGTGGCCGTTGATGGAGATCGACGATGTCGTCGGCGCGGCATTCCTGCCGAGCGACGGCCAGGCCAACCCGAGCGACATCACGATGGCGTTCGCGCGTGGCGCCCGGATGAACGGCGCGACGATCTGCGAAGACACCGAGGTGCTGTCGATCGAGGTGATCGATGGCGAGGTCACTGCAGTCGTCACCGAGCACGGCCGGATCGACTGCGAGATCGTGGTCGTCTGCGGGGGGCAGTGGACCCGCGCTCTGGCGGCGAGGGTCGGCGTCAACGTGCCGCTCGTCCCCGTCGAGCACCAGTACGTCATCACGGCCCCGATCGAGGGCGTCACCCGCGATCTGCCGACGCTGCGCGACCCGGACCGGCTCACGTACTACAAGGAAGAAGTCGGCGGGTTGGTGATGGGTGGCTACGAGCCGAACCCGATCCCGTGGGCCATCGGCGGCATCCCCCGCCCCTTCCAGTTCCAACTGCTCGAGGGCGACTTCGACCACTTCGAGCCGATCATGGAACTCGCGATGGGTCGCGTGCCGGCGCTGCGCACTGCTGGCATCAACACCTTGATCAACGGCCCAGAAAGCTTCACCCCCGACGGCAACTTCATCCTCGGCGAGGCACCCGAACTGCGCAACTTCTTCGTCGGTGCAGGGTTCAATGCGTTCGGTATCGCGGCTGGCGGCGGCGCAGGCATGGCGCTCGCCGAATGGGTCGTCGGCGGCACAGCCCCGTACGACCTGTGGTCGGTCGACATCCGCCGCTTCGGCCGACCGCATCGTGACACCGGTTGGGTCCGCACCCGCACCCTCGAGGCATATGGCAAGCACTACACGATCGCCTGGCCCCACGAGGAGCATTCGACCGGTCGTCCGAACCGGGTCTCGCCGCTGTATTCGCGCCTGCTCGAGGCGGGCGCCTGCTTCGGCGAGAAGCTCGGCTGGGAGCGGCCGAACTGGTTCGCATCCGCTGCTCTCGGGGAGTCGCCGGTCGATGCCTATTCCTACGGCCGCCAGAACTGGTTCACTGCCGTCGGCCGCGAGCACGAAGCGGTTCGTACCACGGCCGCCGTGTTCGACCAGAGTTCGTTCGCCAAGTTCGCGCTGCGGGGTCACGATGCGCTCATCGCATTGAACCGTCTGTGTGCGAACGACATCGACAAGCCGGTCGGCGCGCTGATCTATACCCAGATGCTCGACGAGCGCGGCGGCATCCAATGCGACCTCACGGTCGGCCGGGTGGCTGTCGACGAGTTCTACATCGTCACCGGCACCGGTTTCGCGACCCACGACTTCAACTGGATCCGGCGCAACATCGCGGCCGGACTGCACGCCGAATTGTTCGACATCACCTCGTCCAACGCAGTGCTGTCGTTGATGGGCCCGCAGGCCCGGGCGATCCTTTCCGGAGTGACCGACGACGACGTGTCCGACGCGGCGTTCCCGTTCGGCACCCTGCGCACGATCGGTATCAACGGCTGTCCGGTGCTCGCGCTGCGGGTCACCTACGTCGGCGAGCTCGGCTGGGAACTCCACATCCCGGTCGAATCGGCGACGTTCGTCTACGACCGGTTGATGGCCGCTGGCGCGCCGCTCGGTCTGGTCAACGGCGGCTACCGGGCGATCGAGAGCTGCCGGCTGGAGAAGGGCTATCGGGCCTGGGGAAGCGACATCGGCCCGGACCACACCCCATACGAAGCCGGGCTGCGGTGGGCGGTCAAGCTCGGGTCGGATGTCAATTTCATCGGCCGGGACGCGATCCAGCGCCAGCGCGACGAGGGCGTTCGCAAGATGTTGGCCGGGTTCACGATCGATCCGTTGGCCGGTGCTCGCTCGGGGGCAGATGCGCTGGTGCTGCTCGGACGGGAGACGATCTATCGCGACGGCGTGCGAGTCGGCTGGCTGACGAGCGGCGGATACGGATACACGATCGAGCGGGCAATCGGCTACGGCTATGTCCGCAACCCGAATGGCGTCACGGCGTCGTTCGTCACCGACGCCTCCTACGAACTCGACGTCGCCGGCGAACGAATCGCGGCAGCCGTCTCGTTGCGCCCCTTCTACGACCCCACCAACGCGCGCATCCGCACCTGATCTTCCCTCCCGAGCTGGCCTTGCCTCCCGACGCTGGCCCTCGACCGACCGCCCGTCTCACCCATCGCGCAATTTGCGTCCGCGCGACCTTTGCCCCTCGCGCATTTTGCGTCCGCGGAGTGCTCACAGCAGGCGACGGTCGGACAGGCCGACTCCGCGGACGCAAAATGCGCGGGTGGGCGCGAGACTGCTGTGATGCACGACACCCACGCCGGCGACCTCACCGGACAAACCGTCGAGTTACTGCAGACGCTGATCCGCAACGAGTGCGTCAACGATGGCAGCGCGGCCAGCGGGCACGAGATCCGCTCGGTCGATGTGCTCCAGAACTACCTCGAGGGCACGGGCATCGCGATCGAGCGGTACGAGCCGACCCCCGGGCGCAGTTCGCTGGTCGCCCGGATCGAGGGATCCGATCCCGACGCACCGAGCGTCTGCCTGATGGGCCACACCGATGTCGTTCCGGTCACGCCATCGGGTTGGACCAGAGATCCCTTTGGCGGCGAACTCGTCACCAATGGTGACGGCGTCGACGAGGTGTGGGGGCGCGGTGCAGTCGACATGCTCAACCTGACGGCGTCGATGGCAGTCGCCGTGCGCGATCTGGCGCGTCGTGGATTCAAGCCGAAAGGTGACCTGATCTACTTCGCCGTTGCCGACGAAGAGAGCGGCTCCAAGCACGGTGCGCAATGGATGGCTGATCACGCCGCCGATGCGATCCGGTGCGACTACCTGCTGACCGAGAGCGGCGGCATCCACACCGGGCCGTCAGATGCTCCGTTCATCGGTGTCAACGTCGGCGAGAAGGGCGTGGCGTGGCGCACGCTGCGAGTGCGCGGCACCCCCGGTCACGGGTCGGCGCCGTATCGCGCCGACAACGCACTGGTCAAGGCTGCGGCGGTGATCCAGAGGCTGACCGCCTACGAGCCGACACCCCGGTTCCATGAGTTGTGGCGGCAGGAGGTGAATTCGTACGGTTTCGACGAAGCGTTCAAGGCCATGCTGCTCGACCCCGCGCAGGTCGACGATGCCCTTGCGGCGATTCCCCATTCGGGCTTGGCCAAACACCTCCACGCCTGCAGCCACACCACATTCTCGTGCAACCTGATCGAGGGTGGGATGAAGCACAACACGATCCCGAGCCTGATCGACATCGGCGTCGACATCCGCACCCTGCCGGGCGAGTCCGCAGCCGATGTGCAGGCCCATCTCGATGCCGCGCTCGGTGATCTCGCCGGCCAGGTCGAGGTCGAGATCGTGATGAACGACCAGGCGTCGATCAGCCGCACCGACAACCCGATGTGGGATGCCCTGCAACGGGCCGTCGCCCGCCAGTTCCCCACAGCCCGACTCAAGCCGGAGTTGGTCAACGGCTTCACAGACGCTCGGATCTTCCGCGGCATGGGCTCGATCGCCTACGGTGCCGGCCTGTTCAGCCCCGATGTCGATGCCGGCGAGTTCGGTTCACGGTTCCACGGCAACAACGAGCGGATCGACGTCGAGTCGCTCGGCCTCTCGACCCAATTCTGGCTCGACGTCGTCACGGATCTGATGTCCTGACTCCCGGCGGCTCCTTCCCGGCCCACGGCCCGACCCGAACAGACCGGCGAATTTCGCGCCCATGTTCCCGCGCACCGCCGTGTCACGGAGGCTTTCGGGAACATGGGCGCGGTTTTCACCACAGGGCTCAGTGATTCCGTTCGGCTGGTGGCAACTGGAGAACGTCGAACCGCTGAGGGGCGGCCATCGACTCATCGGCGTGGTCGTGCTCGCACTCGTACTCGTGATCCGGCGTCGGGGCTGGGTCAGCGGCCCGCTCGGTTCGCGTCGGCCTCTTCCACGGGACGACTGCGACCCCGAGCGAAAGAGCGAGAACGGCGATCCACCAGACGGCATCGTCGGTGAACGAATCGGCTCGGGCGAGGGCGAGGGCGAGTGCGAGGGCGAGTGCGAGGGCGAGGGCGAGGGCGAGGGCGACGATGATGCCGACCCGGGCAGCCGCGAGTCCAAGGGCAGCGGACATCGGGTCGATGTTGTGACGATTCATGGCTCAGCCTCCCGGGAGAGTCGTGGTGGGGGCGGCGGATGTGGTGTTCGGTTGGTCCTGCGGGATGGCAGTGACCGTTGTGAACGACGCAGCGTCGGTGGTCGAGGTGACCGTCGGGTCCCTCGTCACCGCTGGCGCAATGGGTGGCGTCATCACGGGAGCAATTCGTTCCCGCCAGGCATGGAGGTCGATGACCTCGTTGGACGGAGTGAGCAGCATCCCTCGAGGCGACAGTTGGAACACGCCCGACGACGTGATGATCTCGGTGACGACACCGAACTCACCGGCTTCGTCCGCGACACCGGACGAGGCTTCGATCGCTCGACGATCTCCTCCGATCGGCGCGGCATCAGCGAATCGATGTCGGCCGCGTCCCGACGCGCCGGCGGAACGGCCGTCGTGATATCGCAACCGCAGCGGCGACGCAGTGTCCTCTCCCCGTCTCGCCGGGTTCGTGCTCGACGACTTCTCCGGAGACCTTCCCGCCCCGTCGGACCCGGAACTCGACCTGCTCACAGCGCGCGAACAGGAGGTGCTTCGTCTGATCGCTCGCGGGTACGCCTACAAGGAGATCGCAACCCGCCTGCACCTG
>JBDSDH010000246.1:0-8198 GCA_039920665.1 Ilumatobacteraceae bacterium | reverse complement strand
GGCCTGCTCAACATCAAGACCGCCGGCGACAACGCCGAGACCCTGGCCGCCGCCCTCACCCGGCTCCAAGACGCCTTCGTCTTCTCGGGCTACATCGCTCTCGCCCTCGCGATCGGCACCACCCTGCTCTACCGCAAAGACGCCAACTGACCTCGCCGATCTCCAACCACAAGCCCCGCGACACCTCCCACCCTCCCAAGGATCCTCATGAACCGCACATCCACCGCCACCGCCGACATGCATCTGGACTCGCCACTCGAGACCCAGAACTGGCGGCCCTTCGCCAATTGGCTACTCGCCATCCCGCATCTTGTGATCGCCAACGCCCTGGGGAACGTCGCCAACGTCTTGTCAATAGTGAGCTGGTTCTCGATCGTGTTCACCGGTCGGATGCCCGACGGCATCGCCCGCTTCCAATGCATGATCCTGCGCTACGAAGCTCGCGCCTACAGCTACGTCGCCTTCCTCCGCCAGCCCTATCCGAAGTTCGAGTTCGACATGGCCGACGCCGACCCCGGCCACGACCCACTCCGCGTCGACTTCGCCCCACAACCGGCCGAGCGCAACCGCATCACCGTCGCATTTCGACTCATCCTGATCATCCCAGCCGTCATCTACACCGTGCTCATCGCAGTCGCAGCCACGCTTGCGGTGATCATCGCTGCGTTCGCCGTGCTCGTCACCGGCCGCTGGCCACAGGGCCTGCGCACATTCGTGCTCAACGCCGGCCGGCTCACCCTGCGCGTCAACGCCTACGGCCGCCTCCTCACCGACACCTACCCGACGTTCACACTCGCAGCCGCGCATCAGTGACACAGACCGACGCCGGTCGTCGCAAACAACCGAAGGACCAGAACGTGACACCACCAACGACAACCACGATGCGGGCCGTCCTGCAGGACGCCTACGGAACCGCCGACACGTGGCAAACCGGACAGACCGCCGTTCCCGAGATCACCGACAAACAAGTCCTCGTGAAGATCGCAGCCGCGGGCCTCGACCGGGGCACATGGCACCTCATGACCGGCCTGCCCTACCTCGGCCGGCTCGCGTTCGGGATCCGCAAACCCAAGAACCCGGTACCCGGTCGCGACCTCGCCGGCACCATCGTTGCCGTCGGCTCATCGGTGACCAGGTTCGCGGTGGGCGACACCGTGTTCGGCATCGGTAGTGGTTCATTCGCCGAGTACGCAGCCGCACGCGAAGACAAACTCGCCCGCACGCCAACCAACCTCACCCTCGAGCAGGCCGCAGTCGTCCCGATCTCGGGGCTCACCGCCCTCCACGCCCTACGCGACGCCGGCCACGTCGAAGCCGGCCAGAACGTGCTGATCGTCGGAGCCTCAGGAGGCGTCGGCAGCTACGCAGTACAGATTGCCAAGTCATACGCAGCCGACGTCACCGGTGTCTGCAGCACCGCCAAGATCAATCTCGTGCGCTCGCTCGGCGCCGACCACGTCGTCGACTACACGCAGGCCGACTTCGCCGACGGCACCGAGCACTACGACCTGATCATCGACATCGGCGGCAACTCACCGCTCGCCCGGCTACGCCGCGCCTTGACCCACAAAGGCACCCTCGTGATCGTCGGCGGCGAGGGCGGCGGGAAACTGACAGGGATGACCCGCCAACTACGCGCACTTGCGCTCTCGCCGTTCGTATCGCAACGCCTCACCATGGTCATCCCCAAAGAGCACTACGCCGACCTCGAGAAGCTGACCGAACTCATCGAGGCCGGCACAGTGACACCGAGTCTCGGCGGCACCCACCCACTTGACCAAGCAGCCGACGCAATGCGTCAACTCGTCGCCGGCAAGGTGCATGGCAAGATTGCCATCACCACCTGACCACGCCGCGTCAGCCGCGAGGCGATGGGCGCCTGAACGAGCACCGCTGTGTTGCAGCCGCAGCGACAACTGGCGTCATGCCGCCGGGCTGGACCCAGCGCCGGTGCGACACAAACAGAACGTCGATGCTGGACAGATCGACGGCGAGTGGCTCAGCGTTTGCGATCCAGAGCCTCACGAAGACGTCGGATCGAATCCAAGGGTTCCACTCGCCCTTCCGTGTCGGATCGGGCGACGGCATCCAGTACCCCCTCGAGTGATGGCACCGATGACGCCTGTCGCATGCTCACGTCCTCGGAGGCCGAACTCGTGCTCGACACACCAGTAGCGGCGGGTGTGGCGACGAGTTCGGACACGCCGGGCTACGGCTCGGGCTTCAGCTGCTCCTACTCGGCCGTCGATCAGTCCAGCGGCCCGACGACCGCACGCGTGAGCGTCCTCGGCAGTGGATTCCCGGGCGCCGAATGGGAGCAGGCGGAACGAGCCGATGGCATGACGGAAGTCGAAGGTATCGGTGATGTTGCCTTCGTCGACGAAGGCAACGGATCGATGGACGTGCTCGTGAATGGCATCTGGCTCCAGGCGCAACTGATCAACGTCGACGAGGCCACCCTCGTGAGTGCATTGACCGAGATTTGCGCGCAAGCCATCGTTGCGGCCCGGATGACGACTCAAACCTCACCGGAGCGGAAGTGAACCGCGTCGCTTGTGCGGGCGCCGTCGCCATGCTCCTCGGCTCGCGCTCCTCGGACCCTGAAGCGACGTCGGCTTCAACCGGCGCCAACGATCTGTATCGAAATGGCTTCGACCAGTCGGCTTCCTTCCAGACGACGTGGTTCGACACGCCGGCAAGACCGCTTGGTGCCCGCACCTACGATGCATGGCCGCTGTACGAGATCGTGCGCCCAGTCGAATCAGGATCCGTTCGCCGCCATCCGGGCGATGATCACCACACCGCAGGATCCCACCGTTCCCGGGACGTCTTCGTTCGGACAGCACTCCGACCGTTGCTGCCGATCTCGCCCACGACGGCTTCAGCGGTTCGGTCGATGGGATCGCCGACGCCGTAGTCATCGTCGCCGCAAACGGAACGGAGTTCGTTTCGCGGACCGGCACAGGCTTCGAGCAGATCCGTGTTCGCGAGATGTACGGCGTTGGCCCGATTGGTGCGGTCGCTCCGATCCATCTCGGCTTCTGCGGCCACCGACGGAGTTCTCAATCCCGCCCGGCGACGGGATCACCATCCATCTCATCGTCTTCTCGCGCACCGAGGGAGCAACGCTCTTCGAGATCGATGTTTGATGCGCGCCAACCTGATGGTCGAGCACATCCAGCCGTTCGCGAGAACCTCCGCTTTTCCGAACGTCGCTCGATCCGTCCGAGGTTCCTGTCATGCGGTGACGAGGGCCTCGAAGGCCTCACGGTTGGGAACGTCGGGAGGGCGCCCGAGAGCCGCTCCGCCGGCGATGAACTGGTTGATTCGAGAGGTGACCAGTGCCTCGCCGAATGCTTGTGCCGGCGGAGCGAAGAGATGAGCGATCCTGGCGACCGCGACGCCGACGATCTCGTCGTGCGATGCGCACAAGAAGGCCGCTGCAGCGAATCGGGACGCCGGGGTGTCCGCCGCTTCGAAGCGTTCCCCGAGGATTCCCGCTGCGAGCCGATCGAGGGTGGCGGCATCCGCAGCGACCTGCGTGTCGTACCAGACGCCAAGATGTTCATCTGTCCACGTCGAGAATGTGTCGACGAAGCCGACCGGATCGTCAAGCGCAATGTGGGCGACCCTGGCGAGTTGTTGCGCATGCATGAGCCCCATCGAGATGCCACGTCCGAGTGTTGGATTGGTGTGCAGTGATGCGTCTCCGATCGCGACGAGGCCTCCGACCACCGGACCGTCGCTGGTCGTGATGCGACGGCGTCGGTTCTCGATCCTCGACATCATCGAGATGTCGCTAATCGGCACTCCGACGCGTATCCACGGTTCCGAGTGCGGCACAGCGCGCAAGAAGGCCTCGAAGCGATCCGGGTCTCGAAGCGCTTTGCGGTACGGATCATTGACAGACAACGTCACCGTCAAAGAAAACGTGTCGTTGTCCGCGCCGAGAGCGAAAACGGTCGCGTAGTCAAGCGCCACGGACGCTGGGATCTTGCTGACCGGGATCTCGCACCCGGGCTTCACTCTGTAAAAACGGGTCAGGTAAAAGAACCCGCAATCTTGTCGCTCCTCCACGGGCGCACAAAGTCCAGCCTGGGCGAACCATTCCGGCAGAGCGGAACGACGACCGCTGGCATCGACGACGAGATCAGCGTCAAGACACGTGCCAGATCGCAGATGCGCACCCGTCACCACCGGCACAGTGCCCGCTCGCGACACCTGTAGGGCAACCACAGCGTCGCGATACAACAGCGCAACTCCGGTCTCGCGAGCGACGATCCTTCGGAGCTCAGCCTCGGCGACGAGACGTCGACTCAACAGCATCTTCTCATCCAGCACGCCCGCACCGACCACAACAGGAATCTCCCGGACGCCACGTGCAAGCAGTGACGCAACTACGTCGGGGGCCTCTTCGGCCAGAATCCGTCGTGCCCGGCCGAGCAATGCATGTGACTGCCGCGCTTGCGGAGCACCTGGATGCCTCCACCCGTCAACATCGTCCGACGGCGTTCCCTGTGGTGGCGCGCCGTCACGCTCGACCACCGTCACTGCGTGTCCTCGACGTGCCAGAAACAGCGCTCCAGCCAGGCCCGCAAACCCACCGCCCGCAATCACGACCCGAGTCACATCACACCTCCCTGGCCACACCGTCGTGCCACCCGGGACCTAGCCTCCCACACCCCGCATGCCACATATTTTTGTGCGCTCCCGGCCGACACGGACGAAGATCGACGAACAGTCACTTCAGTCCTACGCGCAAACAGCATCGCCAGCCCACGGGCGCACCAAAGTTGGTTCGATGATGCAACGAGATGTCGCACATTTCGGCGGGCGTCTCTTCCCTCACTCGTCCTGATGGCACTGAGAATTGGCGATCGCTCCCCCCAACGGTTCAGCTGGGCGAATGACTCGACAGTCAAAATGCCCAGATACATCCATGTTTTTGGCGCTCCCGGAAGGATTCGAACCTCCCCACAGCCTTGCCAAAGATGTAGGTCACTCGCGGTCACCCGCCTGAGAGCCGACAGGAGGTAGTGGCATGGCTCGACTGATTCAAGAGGTCACGGTCTACGGAGTTCAGGACCGCCGCTCCACCGCGCAGGCAAAGCTGCCCTGGGTGGTCCGCTACACGATCGACGGTCGTCATCTCGGGCAAGTCGTTCCGCACTCGGGCCGAGGCTGACCGTTACCGAAGCCTGGTGATGCAAGCAGTCCAAGCCGGCGGCCGATCCGACGAGACCACCGGCGAACCAGCGTCTTGGCAGACACTGCTGCGCGAAGGTCCCCGTGCACGAGTGGTCGCGTCGCTGGCTCGCTGAACAGTGGCAGGAGTGGCAATCGCGGACGCGGGTGTCGGCGATCGAATCACTCGCTCGCTTCATCACGATCGCGATCGAGCATCGAGCGAAGACGCCAGAGGGCCTTCGGGCGTATCTGTACACCGCGCTGGCGCACGGTTCCGATCGCGATGCGCAGCATGAGAAGTGGATGGCGAAGAACAGCCTGACGCTCGGAGACCTCGATCGAGAACGCATCGTCGACATCGACAGACGCTTCGGCTTGAAGCTCGATGGTTCGCCGATGGCCGCGAACACAACCAACCGAATTCGCATCATCGCTCGCGAGGTCGCGCGAACGAAGCGAAGCGCCGACGTGCGGGCACTGCCGAGCCCGGCTGCGATGGCCGAGGCGATCGACGCGATCCTCACGCAGCAGCCCGACAGCAAGCCGCACCGAGTGAAGACGCCAGCCAGGCTCTTCGCTCACGTGGCCCCCGGGGCCGACCGGCGCGAAGTTTCCGAGTTCAGGTGCGTGTGGCCGACACGATCCTTACCCGATCGCGTGTGCGCCACCCCGCCTGAATTGTTCCTCGATCCCTGATGGAGTGTAGAGGTCGACCATTCGGACGACTTCGTCTGTCTCGTTCCACAGTTCGTGCTCGATCCCGCGCGGAAGGCACGCCGTGCCCCCCGCTCCGACCCTGAACTTTTTCTCACCGACTCGGCAGGTCAGGACTCCAGAGACGACAACGTGCACCTGCTCTGCGTCGCTATGGGTGTGCGGATCGACGTGAAGTCCCGGGGGCATGTCGACGGCAAACGCGACGAGCTGGCCGTGAGTTTGCGCCGGCGTGACGACGGTGCGAAACGGCGTGCCCGGGATGTGTTCGCCGTGGCCCCATGTGATCTTGTCGATGTTCAACGTCGCCTCTTTCACTGGTGTAGATCACTAGTGGTAATCACTAGTAGACTCTCCGACATGGCGATTGTCAAGGCGAAACCGCGCAGCGAGAAGGCTGCAGAAACCCGGCGGCGCATGCTCGATGCCGCCTACGAGCTGTTCGCCGAGCGTGGCTTTCGTGGTACGACGATGGATACCATCGCCGAACGTGCCGGCGTCGCGGTCCAAACCCTGTACTTCACGTTCCACACCAAAGACGACTTGCTCCAGGCGGTGCAGGATCGGGCAGTGCTCGGCGACGGCGAGCCGGTGCCACCGCCGATGCAACCCTGGTTCGCCGCCATGGTCGCAGCAAACCGAATCGCAGAATCAGTCCGCCACTTCGCGAAGGGCATCGACGCCATCGCCGCCCGGGTCGCACCGCTGATCCCCACCATGCACGAGGTCGCGGGCGACCCCGCCGGTGCCGTCTGGCGCGAGAGCGAACGCCTCCGGCGCGACGGCTTCGTCAGCATCATCGCAACATGGACGACCAAGGCGCCGCTACGTCCAGGACTCGACGAGCCGAAGGCAGTCGATCTACTGCTCGTCCTGGCCGGGCCAGAGATCTACCGCCAGCTCGTCGTCGACTCCGGCTGGACGCACGACGAGCACGTCTACTGGGTCGAATGCATCGTCCTACGGGAGATATTCGGCCGACGCGTGCAGCCCGATCGCTTGTCGCCACGCCTTCCATGATCGAGCTCTCGCTCACCGAGGCGGTCGACCGGCGGCCTGCCCTCCACAGGGCGATCGTGACGGCAGCCGCGCAGCATCGGCACCGGTCCTCGCATTCTCAGCAAGCGACATCGACTGACCGAGAGGCACAGTGGGCAAGGGGACGCGCGCCATGGAACGGTGATCGGCGCCTTCATGACTTGTCTAGTGTGAAGCGATCAGCCGCAGGAGGCAACGATGGCGCAACAGCACGGGCACATGACTTCGGCTGGACCCGCGCTCGTTGAGCGGGTCAGCAACCTGTCTGGGATGGTCGCGGGACAGCGCAGCACGTTCGACTTGGACGGGCGGGTGCCAGACGAACTCTTCAACGAACTTGCGGCTCTTGGACTCTTCAGGCTGTGGCTGCCAGCCGGGCTCGGTGGTCCCGGGCTCTCCGCGCTCGAGTTCATGGAGGTGGTGGAGGCAGCGGCGTCTCTGGACGGCACAATCGGCTGGCTCGCCGGCAACGGCGGCGGCATGGGCCGCGTCGGGGCGTACCTACCGGTCGAAAGCGCCCAGGAGATCTTCTCTGATCCCGCCGCGTTCGTGGTCTCCTCGACCGGGGCAATCGGGCGAGCGGTACGCGTTCCTGGCGGCTACTCGGTGACGGGCAAATGGCCCTTCGGGAGCGGGTCACCACATGGCACATGGTTCTCCCCGCTCTGCGAGATCGAACACGATGAACAGTCCACGGGCGAACTGATCTTCGTGTTCGCACCCCGACGGGACGTCGTGCTCCACGACAACTGGCAAGTCTCTGGCCTCTGCGCCACTGGAAGCGTCGACTTCGAGTTTCACAACGTGTTCGTACCCGACCGCTTCGCCCACCAGTTCCAGCCCGAACCCACCCAGCCTGGCACCCTCTACCGTCTCCCGACCCGATCGATCTTCACATTTACCGTCGCCACCGTCCCGCTCGGCATCGCCAAAGGGGCGATCGACGACTTCGTCAACCTGGCCAGCTCCGCGAAACGGCGCGGCGACAGCGTTCCGCTCGCCGAGCGCGAGTTGATCCAATCGCAACTCGGCCAGATCGAAGCACGCGTCGCAGCAAGCCGTGCCTACCTCCGGCACACGATGACGGTTCTGCTGGATGCGATCGAAACGGGATCCGACCTCGAAGCATCACGCGTCGATTACCGACTCGCCTGCACGTTCGCAAGCCAATCAGCACTGTGGGCAATCGGCCTATTGACCGAGATGGCCGGCGCAGTGGCCATCTCACGATCGTGCCCGCTCGAACGACGCGAACGAGA
>JBDSDH010000245.1:0-6160 GCA_039920665.1 Ilumatobacteraceae bacterium | reverse complement strand
GCGCGTCGGCGCTCGCGGCCGGGCTCCGGATCTCGCTCCACAGCGACTGGAACGTGACACCGCTCGAACCCCTCCGCTATGTCGAAGACGCTGTCACCCGGATCATGGCCGAAGGAGGCGACGTCCTGAACGGAAACGAACGTATTCCGGTCGAGGCCGCACTCCGCGCCGTCACGATCGATGCTGCCTGGCAGTGCCGCGCCGATGACGTCACCGGATCACTGGCCGTCGGCAAGTACGCAGACTTCGTTGTCCTCGAAGATGATCCGATGACTGTCGAACCAACCACCATCTCGAACATCGTCGTGTCCGAGACGCGCGTCGGCGGCGTGGTCCGACACGGAAGCGCCTGAACCCAGCCGCGAACCGAACTCGACACAGTCCCGAGCGCTGCGGACGACTCAGTGGTCGACGGAGATCAGATTCGCCTGCAACGCTTTGACCACGGCCTCGAGTTTGGTGTGGGCGTCGAGCTTGGTCATTGCATGGCGCAGGTGGTTGCGGATTGTGTGTTGACTGAGATGCATCCGCTCGGCGATCTCGTCGGGTTGCAACCCGTCGGCCGACAATTGCAAGACGTCGCATTCACGCGCCGTCAGATCCTCGGTGGTCATTGGCTGCACACGGCCGACATGGACCAACTGGGTCAGCATGTCAGCGGTGAAGGAGGTCTCGTTGCGTGCCGCGGCACGGATCGCTCGGACCAGATCGCCGTGGTCGGCGTTCTTGGACAAGAAGCCGAGGCAGCCGGCCTCGAGAGCCAACCGCAACACTCGGCGATCGGTTGCCGCGGTGAGCATGATCACAGCTGCGTCGCATCCGTCGGCACGCAGTTGAGAGATGGCATCGAGGCCGGTGCCGTCGGGTAAACGAAAGTCCATCAAGATGACGTCGGGCCGATGATGACGGGCCGCCGTCACTGCGGTCGCGACATCAGATCCCCGCGCGACCACCTCGATGTCGTCGTCACCGTCGAGCAGGGCCGCGATGCCGAGGGCCACGACGGCGTGATCGTCGACGATCATGACCCGCACCGCCTTGCTGGGCAGTTGCTCGCAGGGTGGGGACGACGCCATGGTCTCGATCATCGCGCATTCGAACCGACTGCTTGGGCCTGAGTGACGAGTCCAAGAATCGATGCCTCGAGTGCGAGCGCCGATGCCACCGTCCGGGGGTGTTCGTTGTGGAGTCCTGTGCGCAGCGCAGGGATGACCTTCAGTTCCACTTCGTGCACGGCCAGCCGGGCGTGCGTCAGTGCTGCTGATTGATCGTCTTCGTGGTTGTCCGGGCTCAACAACTCGTACGCCTTGCGGGCATGCTCGTCCGGATAGTGGGCAATGTCTCCACCATCGGCTCGAATGCGGTCGAGCAGTGGATACACGATGTGTTCGACCAGATAGAGGTGGCGATGGAGTTCGTCGCGAAGCACGGCCCGGGCGCGGTCGCGTTGTTCTGGCGTCGCCCGATCGACGGCCTCGATCGAGTCGCGTAGTTTCGCGTCGAGCGCGCTGACGACTGCCATTGGGTCGAGCGAAGCGACCTCGACCGGGGTGTGTGCTCGGCGCTCGGGAATGTGGGGCGGCCGAATCACGACGTGCTGGTCGGCCAACCGCTGGATCGGCCAGATCGGGCGGCTTGCGGTCTCCCCGGCGTAGGTCCAATCCGGCGCCTTGGTGCGGTGGGTGAGGTCGAGCACGGCCCGACCGTCGACGATGTCGACCAAAGGGACGATGGCCATCAGGTCGGCGTCCTGCGGATCCGGTTGCTCGTCGACAGCATCGAGGCTTGAACTGTCGAGGGCCAGCAGCCCGGCCACCACCTTCTGGGTCTGTCCGGCCAGTGCGCACCGGGCACCACGGGTGACGGTTTCGAGGAGATCGCTGAGCCGGTCGCGCTGAACCTCGGTGTCGTCGCGAAGCGCCGCTGCGATGCTGAGTCCGTCACGTTTGCACGGCTCGCACTGTCCGCACGATTCGGTGGCGAGGTAGCGGGCAACGCCAGCGGCCACCCACCGCATCGAGACGGAGTCGTCGATCACGATGAAGCTGGCCGAACCAAGACCGGAGCCGGCCGCGGCCATTGCCTCATACGTCATCGGCGTGTCGAGCATCGCCGCCGTCAACGGCGCGCTGGAGACGCCGGACAGGACCGCACGGATCGTGTGGTCCGGGCGGGCTCCTCCGCCGAGCGTCTCGATCACCTCTCGGACCGGCGTGCCGAGTGCGAACTCGCCCACCCCGTGCCGACGGGTGGCACCCGTCACCGTGCACACAATGGTGCCTGGCGACGACTCCGAGCCGACCGAGCGGAACCACTCGACACCGTTGGCCATGATGAGGGTGACGTTGGCGAGCGTCTCGACGTTGTCGACCAGCGCCGGTGCGCTCGACGATCCACCCGACGTTGCCATCTGAACGTGCGCGGCAGAGTGGGCGCGTGCGATGTGCAACGGGTCGACGCCGCGGCGCCAGGGAGGCGTGACCCGAGGGAACGGCGGGCGTCCCTCGACCACCTCGAGCAGACCGGTCTCCTCACCGAACAGGTACTCGGACGGGCCTTCGACGAGGCCGACGCTGATGTCTTGGAACCAGCCCGCACTTTGCATCTCGCCGATCGCTCGGCGGAGCGCGGCGATCTCGAGTGTGAACGAAGCCTTCGCAGCGATGATCACGTGCGGCGAGCGGGCTGCCACGGCGGCGATCAGAGCGCCCTCCACGACCTGGTATGGATTGCGCCGCATGAGGATGCGGTCCTTGAACGTGCCCGGCTCACCCTCGGCAGCATTGACCACCACGACGGTTGGCTCCGTCGGCGAGGCGAAGTCCATGATCGCTCGCCATTTGACGCCAGTCGGAAAGCCCGCGCCACCGCGGCCGCGTAGACCTGATGCCGCGACGAGTTCGATCACCTCCTCGGGGTCGAGTTGGCGGGCGACCGAAACGCCCTTGCCACCGCCATGTGCCGTGTAAGCGCCGAGGTCGGCAATGTCGTGATCGGGGAGCAACCTGAACAACTGAGCCATGTCTCGAGTGTGACGCCACATCCCCCCGGCTTCCAGACCCAGCAAAGCCGTGTGCGTGACACAACCATGTCATTCGAACGGCGTCGCTGTGCCTGGTTGCGGCGAGTCGGGAAGCGCACAGTGGAATCTGTCGACAGGGCGAACTCTGGATCCCCCACCCGTGCACTGTTGGTCGAAAGAGGTGTCACCGTGTTGAGGAACATCGTGGTCGGTGTCGACGGATCATCATCCGGGCGCAAAGCGCTCGAGTGGGCGGTGGACGCTGCGACCGAGGAAGTGCATGCCGTCCACGCCACGTTGCCCGCACTGGAACTGCTCGCAGCCGTGTTCCAGGTCGACAGCGGACCGTTGACCAAGCGCCTGACCTCGCAACTCGAGAACGTCTGGACGGCTGACCTGCAACCGGGCAACACCAAGACCTTCACCCACTTGGTCGAAGACTCCCCCGTTGCAGCCTTGATGAGCATCGCAGACACCTGCAACGCCGATGCGATCGCAGTCGGCGAACGGGGCCAGAGCTCGCCGTCATCGTCGAAGATGGTCGGCGCAACGGTCAGCCATCTGACCCACCTCAGCTCATTGCCGACCGTGGTGGTGCCGAGCATCACCCAGATCGGGAACCGCGACCGTCCGGAGGTCATCGTGATCGGCGTGACCGGGAACCAGCAAGACGACGCCGAACTCGTGAGTTGGGCATGTCGAGCGGCGCATGACTCGAACACCCGGGTCGACCTGGTGAGCAGCAACGGTGCGCACAGGTCCACTCCCCGCCAGACCAAAAAGAACGCCGGTTTCGATCCGCTGGACCTGAACCAGATCGACGCCTGGCTGGAGCGCCAGCACTACTCGAACCCGTGCCATCTCGTCGCCGTCGACGACGATCCGATCACGGCCCTGATCGATGCCTCCCAGCAGGCCGCGCTGATCGTGGTCGGATCGCACCGCTCGAGTCGGCTCGCCGCCTATCTCACCGGTGCACTCGCCAATCACCTGCCCAGCGTGAGCCAATGTCCGGTGGCCATCGTGCCCCTCACCGCCCGTCGTCCCTGAAAGGAAACTCCCATGACACACGCGATCGTCGTCGCCACAGACGGCTCACCCGAGTCGATCACCGCCGCTCGTTGGGCAGCCGGCCTTGCCGGTCGCCTGGGTGAGCCCGTCACGGTGCTCGACATCCTCCAGCAGCCCTACGCAGAGATGCCGACCGACGATGTCGAACGGTTCCAGGTCGACGCGCTCGAGCAACTCAACGAACGGCTGCGCGAAGCCGACATCCACTTCGATGAATCGGTCGCGATCGTCGGTGACGTCGACACCCTCCTCATCGAAGCGTCACAGGATGCCTCGATGCTCGTGCTCGGTTCTGCGGAACGGGTCGGCTGGGGTCGTCACGGCCACTTCAGCCTGGTCCACGCACTCGCCCACCACGTTGCGTGTCCGATCGTGGTGATCCCCAACAGTCCGGTCGAGGAACGCGAGCCCGTTGTGATCGTCGGTATCGATGGCTCGCGCGGCAGCCGGATGACCTTGGAGTGGGCGATCCAGTTCGGCGCCCGGGCGCAGATGCGCGTGATCGCGGCGTTCGTGGTCAACGACATCTACACCACCTTTTCGTCGGCCGGGTGGTACGGCAAGGAAGAAGCGAAGGCCCGGATCGAGAGCGCTACCGACTCCGTCGAACTGATCGAGCGATTCGGGGCGGATCCGGCGGTGAGCTTGGAGGCAATCGCGGCCCAGCACGACGCCTCGCTGCTGGTGGTCGGAGCCAAGCAGCACCACAGCCTCTCGGGAGTCCTCCTCGGAGCCATACCCGACGAGCTACTCCACCATCCAACGTGTCCGATCGCTGTGATTCCACGCCACATGACCAACGCACCCGACCACGACAGGTCGTTGACGGAACACATCGGGCTGTAGCAGACGCCCCGCTACGCTCATGCTGTGTCCACGGTGGCGGCTGTGCCGTTCGAGCGTCTGTTTCCGACGATGTTTGCCGAAACGGTCAAAGAACTGCTGGACGATGCCCCCCTGGAGCCACTGCTGAGGCGGCTGTGTGAACGGTTGTCCGAGCATCTGGCTCCGACCTCGGTCGGGTTGACCCGCTCCCGCGACGGCGAGTCCGCCGAGGTCACGATCTGCGCACTCACGAATCCATCGCTCGCGACCCGCGAGGTCATCGGCGTGGACGGCCCACGCTGGGGCTGGGTCAGTGCGTCGGCGCCGATCAGCACCGACATCGACGTGACGCTGCTGGACTCACTCGCGGATTTCGTCGGCTGGCTGGCCGAGCGCCATGCGATTCGTCGTCGCCGACTCGACAGCATCGATCGCGAGCGTCAGTTGATCGCAGGACAACTCCACGACGACTCGATCCAAGCAATGACAGCTGTTTCGCTGAACTTGCAACGGCTGTCCCGCATGAGCGACGCGGACAGAGAACAGATCGAGCGGCTCCTGTACCTCACCAACGACGCGATCGACCGGCTCCGCCACATGATGTTCTCCCTCCATCCGCCCACGCTGGCGGTCGACGGCCTGGTTGCTGCGCTCGAGGAATACCTCGACGGGTTCATCGCCCCGAGCGGGGTTCGCACGGTGGTGACGGGCGACATCACCGTGACCATCTCGCCACGACTCGAAGCGCTTGCATTCCGCCTGGCCCGCAGCGCCGTGCACAACAGTTGGAAGCACGCCCAGGCCAGCACCATCGACGTCGAGGTGACCTGTTCGGACAATGTCGTACGGGTGACCGTGCACGATGACGGTGTCGGCTTCGATGTCGAGTCAGCCGGGTACGGAACCGGTCATCATCACGGCTCTGTCGGCCACGCAGGCATCGACTACTCCCATGATCTCGTCAGCGAAGTCGGCGGCAGATACGAAGTGGTTAGTGCTCAGGGTGTCGGCACCACCGTGCTGATCGAGCTGCCGATCGATTGAGCAAACGTCGCTCGTGCTCCAACGCATGACCCTCGAACATCATTCGCGTTCGAGCGAGGCCACCATCCCCGGAAGTGCGACCCACGGTTGACGGTCGATACACCACACTTCGACAGTCGGTTGGACATCCGATCGATCATCCAGCGTTCCGGCTTTGACGGCGACGACGCCCGCACAGACAACGCCCAGTTCGAGACA
>JBDSDH010000244.1:0-2517 GCA_039920665.1 Ilumatobacteraceae bacterium | reverse complement strand
CCGACATCCGACCCTGACGGCCGCCGAAGGTATAGCTCCCGCCGATCGGGCGCAAGCCCTGATACGGGCGGGGAGGCAACGGCTCGGACACGGGCGAGCAGGGTAACGGCGGTCCAACGGTTGTCCGATCGAACGTGGTGGATACGGTCGGCTCGTGACCGTCAACACCAGCGTCCAGCTCACCGAACCGCAGCTGAACGAGCTCGGTTTCTACGGCCTCGCCGGTGCGCCGAAGTCGCCTCGTGACCTGATCGGCGAGTGTCGCGACGGCGAGGCCTTGGGATTCGGTTCGGTGTTCCTGTCCGAGCGGTTCAACATCAAGGAAGCGGTCACGCTCAGCGGCGCCGCAGCTGCGGTCACCGAGATGCTCGGCATCGCGACCGGTGCGACGAACCACACCACTCGTCATCCGATCGTCACGGCCAGCTACGCGACCACGATGCACCGGATGACCAACGGCCGCTTCGCGCTCGGGCTCGGACGAGGGATCGACAAGATGTTCGATGCCTTCGGGATGCCGCGCATCACCACTGCCCAGATGGAGGACTTCGTTCACCTGATGCGTCGACTGTGGCACGGTGAGGTCGTCATTGGCCACGACGGTCCGGCCGGCAAGTACCCGGTGCTGGCGCTCGACCCCGAGTTCGACGAAGACATTCCGCTGATGCTCACGGCGTTCGGTCCCCACGCCTTGGCCCTCGGTGGGCGGGCGTTCGACGGCGTCATCCTGCACACGTTCTTCACCGACGAGACCCTCCAGCGCTGCGTTGCATCCGTCAAGCAAGCGGCCGAGCAGGCCGGGCGTGATCCCGACAAGGTTCGGGTCTGGAGTTGCTTCGCGACCATCGGCGATTGGATCCCGGAGGACATCCGGCTGAAGAAGACCGTCGGCCGGCTGTCGACCTATCTCCAGGGGTACGGCGATCTGATGGTGCGCACCAACAACTGGGACCCAGCCGTGCTCGACCGGTTTCGAGCCGACCCGTTCGTCGCTGGTTTCCGTGGCGCTCTCGACCAGAAAGCGACGACATCAGAACTCGAACACGTTGCGACCTTGATCCCCGACGAATGGCTCGCCCCGGCCGCGTCCGGAACGGCCGGGCAATGTGCAGCGGCAGTGTTGCGCCAGCTCGACCTCGGCGCCGACGGTGTGATCCTCCACGGTGCAGCGCCGACCGAACTGGCTCCGACCGTGGCGGCCTACCGGATGATTCGACCTGCAGGACGGTTCGACCACGTCGTCGCCAACCCGGCCGGCTGAACCTGCGGCCTCTCTTCAACTTCCGCGCGTGAAAGGTGACCCGCTGGGGGTCACACTCCTTCGCGGAACATATGAGGTCCCGGGCGGGCGTGGCGACGATGCACGGGCTGAGCGTACGATCGGATTCATGGCCGTCGCTGCATCGAATCCGAACGGGAACTGGGATCAACTGTCGATGGGCATCGATCTGCCCTTCCATCCCGACATCTCGATTCCGACCCTGCACTCGGTGTCGCTCAACATCCCGACGCCGAATCCGATCGGTGACGTCGCCAAAGCGGCCCGGGCCGCGATCGTCGAGCGGCTTGCGTTCGACGTCACACCCGGGATGACGGTGGCGGTCGGCGCCGGCAGCCGCGGCCTCTCGGACCGGGTCGCGGTGATGCGCGGCACCATCGAAGGATTGCGTGATCTCGGCGCCGAGCCGTTCGTGGTGCCCGCAATGGGCAGTCACGGCGGTGCGACCGCCGAGGGTCAGCGGGCGATGGTCGAAGAACTCGGGATGACCGAGGAAGCGATCGGCGCCGAGATCCGGGCGACGATGGAAACGGTCGTGGTCGCAACGACACCCGACGGCATGCCGCTGTACCTGGATCGTCACGCGGCCGGCGCCGATCGGATCCTGCCGGTCAATCGGGTCAAGCCGCACACGTGCTTCCACGGGCCGATCGAGAGTGGCTGCACCAAGATGGCCGTCGTCGGGTTCGGCAAGCAGCCCGGCGCCGCCCAGATCCATTCGTGCGGTCCGATCGAGATGCGCGACAGATTGCTGCGGGGGATCGAGGCGTTGCGCGCGAGTGGCCGTTTGCTCGGTGGGTTGGCGACGGTCGAGTCCACCACTGGTGACGTGGTGCGGGTCGAGGCGTTCAATTCACAAGAGATCGGCGCCCACGCCGAACGCGACCTGCTCGTCTACGCCAGCGCGCTCGTACCGGCGCTGCCGTTCCCCGAGATCGACGTACTCATCATCGACAAGGGCGGCAAGGACATCAGCGGCACGACCATGGACCCCAATGTCACCGGTCGATTCTGGATCCACGGACTGGCCGACGCCGAGTCGCCGCGCGTGTCGAACATCGTGCTGCTCGACATCACCCCGATCAGCGGCGGCAATGTGCTCGGCATCGGACTGGCCGACTTCATCCCGGCAGCGTTGGCCAACCAGATCGACTGGCACAAGACCTACGTCAACTGCTTCACCGCCGGCGCGAGTGGCGTGCGCCGGAGCCGGATGCCGATGGTGCTGCCCGACGAGG
>JBDSDH010000243.1:0-5182 GCA_039920665.1 Ilumatobacteraceae bacterium | reverse complement strand
TCCACGCCGCGTGCAGTGTCTGGAGCCGGGCGCCGCGGATCTCAGCATCGAGTTCGGCGACCCAATGTTGGATCACCTGACGGTCGGCCAGGGTCTCACCATTGGGGTCGATGATTCGAGCGTTGGCCCGTTCGCACATCAGGTCGAACGCCCGGCTGGCGATCCCCAGCCAACGCATGCAGTGGTGGATCCGACCCGGCCCGAGCCGTTCCTGGGCGATCATGAAGCCACCGCCGCGCGGCCCGAGCAGATTGCTCGTCGGCACCCGACATCCCTCGTAGATCACTTCTCCGTGGCTCGCGTGACCGGATCCGGCGTGACCCATCACGCTGATGTTGCGCACCAGATTGAAACCGGGTGTGTCGGTCGGAACGATGATCAGGCTGGAACGTGAATAGGGAGGGGCGTCCGGGTCCGTGACCGCCATGACGATCGCAAAGGCTGCGCCGTCGGCCGAGCTGGTGAACCATTTCTGGCCCCTGATCACGAACTCGTTGCCGTCCTCGACCGCCGTGGTTTCGAGCAGCAGCGGATTCGAACCGGCCGTCTCCGGCTCGGTCATCGAGAAGCAACTGCGGATCTCGCCGGCCACCAGCGGACGCAGATATCGCTCTCGTTGTTCGTCGCTGGCATGCATGTGGAGGATCTCGACGTTGCCGGCATCGGGCGCTTGCGTGCCGAACACGAGATGGCCGAGCGGACTGCGACCGAGTGCCTCGCTGAGCAAGCCATGGTCGACCATGCTCAGTCCGAGCCCGCCGAACTCAACCGGGTGGTTCGGCGCCCAGACCCCCATCTGGCGGACCTTGTCCTGCAAGGCGCGCACACGCTGATCGAGCGCGGCGGGATCACCGTGGAGCATCTCGCCCTCGAGCGGAATCACCTCGCGATCCATGAAGTCGGCGACCATGTCGAGAACGGTGGTCATCTGCTCGGACATTGCGAAGTCCATCTGTGCTCCCCGCCCCTGACTCGTTGTTCTCACTGAGACGTCAGCCAGATTCTGGCACCATCGAGAGATCGACATCGACATCGACATCGACAGCCGCAGCGAGAGCTCGATCTCGGTGGTCGGGAGTTCATCCTCGATCCGGAGCCATCCATCACAGCCACAGCGGGCTACGACGGCTGGGCGTGTTCGAGCGGCGTGAAACGGACCAGGACGACTGCGACGATCGCTGACGCCACGGCCGCGATCGCAGCGCTCTCGAGTGCAGGGCGGATGCCATTGTGCAGTGCTCCAGTCCGCGAGACGACGAGCGTTGCGACCCCACCGACCGCCACGATGGCCACGCAGACGAGTCGGCTACTGACCCGGACGGGGCTCGCGAGTCGCACGACGAGCCCGAGCAGCACGGGCGGCCACAGCGCAAACAACGCACCGACGAGGGCGCGCTCACGGCCCGTCGCCCCGTACACGCCCGCCCACAGCACCAAGCCACCGGCAGCCGCGAACCACACCAGCGGCATCGTCCGCCGAGTGGTCATTTCGATGACGAGTCCTGTGAACAGGACCAGTGCGATCACGGAGAAGTGGTCGGTCTCGGGCACGCAACCGTACATCGCCGCCAGTGCGATGATCAGGACCGCCGTGAGGTGGCCGGCGATCGGCAATGCGACGAGGTTGTCCGGCAACAGGTCGGCGCCCACCACCGAAACGATGAGTAGGGCGATCACGGCCCAACGGCGCGACGGCTCCCCGAGCGACGAGGCGTCCCAGCTCTGCCAGGCGACAGCGGAACCGATCAGCAGGCCCGCGGCCGAACGCCACAGGCGGTGGGCCGCGCGAGTCATGACCGATCTACCGCCGACACGACAGGATGACGTCGCAGATCTCCCCCACTTCGTCTTCGGTGAGCCGCGAACCAGACGGCAGGCTCACGGTCGTCGCGAAGAGGTCAGCTGCCACGTCGCCACCCACGACAGATGCCTCGGCAAACACCGGCTGGAGGTGCATCGGCTTGAAGCCGTGACGGGCCTCGATCCTGCGCTCGTGGAGCGCGGCGAGGACCTCGGTCGGGGTCATACCCGTCATGTCCGGGTCGACGCGCACTGTCGTCAACCAGTGGTTCGGCTCGACGCCGTCGGGGATCTGCTGGAACGTGAAACCGGGTACAGCGCCGAGGCGACGCTCGTACGTCTCACGCACTTGCCGGCGACCGGCGATGCGATCCGGAAGCGTGCGCAGCTGCCCGCGGCCGACGGCAGCGCTGAGATTGCTCAGCCGGTAGTTGAAGCCGACCTCGTCGTGTTCGTACCAGGGCGCTGGGCTCCGCGCCTGGGTGGCGAGGTGCCGTGCTCGCGCCACCACGGCGGGATCGTCGGACACGAGCGCACCGCCGCCGCTCGTGGTCACCATCTTGTTGCCGTTGAAGGACAGTACGGCCACCCGGCCGAAGCGGCCGGCCGGCGTGCCGTTGCGCGTCGCACCGATCGCCTCTGCGGCGTCTTCGATCAGCGGCACGTCGTAGGTCGCGCAGATCGCCATCAGTCGCTCACCGTCGGCGACGGATCCGTAGAGGTCGACGGAGACGACAGCGCCGGGCAGCCGGCCGCTACGCGCGCGCTCGGCGAGCTCCTGCTCCAGCAGGTCGGGGTCGATGTGCCAGCTGGCCGCCTCCGAGTCGACGAAGCACGGGCGCGCCCGGATGTAGATAGCCGCAAAGGCACTCGCAGCGAACGTGAGCGAACTGACGAGCACGTCGTCGCCCGCTTGCACACCAACGGCGAGCAGGGCGAGGTGGAGACCGGCGGTTCCGCTCGACAGCGCTGCGACGGCCGATGCACCGGTGATGGCCGCTAGTTCCGCCTCGAACGCGTCGAGATCCGGCCCCGCCGGGGCGATCCAGTTCGAGTCAAACGCGTTCAGCAGGAGCTCGCGTTCGATCGGCCCCACCTCGGGAGGCGACAGGTAGATCTTCCATGGGGCGGTCATTCCACTCGACCGTAGTACCCAGCCCGTAGCATCTGTGATGATGACCGAGCCCTTACGCGTGTTGTGCGTGTGTACCCACAACCGAACCCGGTCGGTGCTGATGGGCGGCCTGCTCCAACGCCATTTCGCGGAGCGAGATATCGATGCCATCGTCAGCACAGCCGGCCTCAAGCCCGGCGGGGAACCCGCAATGGATCGTGCGGTCCGCCTGCTCGCCGACGTCGGGGTGGACGTCGGCGCCCATCGAAGCCGTGGCCTGAGCACTGATTGCATTTCGGCCGCAGACCTCGTTCTCACCGCTGAACGCCAGCACGTCGTGTCCATCGTCGGGATGTGGCCGACGGCATTCGCCCACACGTTCACGCTGCCCGAGGCAGCCGAGCGGGTGCGCGCCGCCGACACGCGCGGCACGCGGTCGGTCGACGAGTGGCTCGGCGGCGCCACCGCGGCCCTGCGTCCGACCGGGCTCGACTACCTCGACGCCTCGACGGTCGGCGAGGTCGACGACCCCACCGGACAGTCACCGGCCACCTGGGCCCGAGTGTTCGCCGAGATCGACGAGATGACTCACACGATCGCTGCTGGTTTGTGGTGAGCATCGCGCACTCCGTCGTCGCCCGCGCGAGCCGAATCCGTGACCGGTTGTTCTCGCCACCGATCGGGATCACCGTGCTCATCTACCACCGCGTCGGTGGCGGCAGCGCGAGCGCCGTCGATCTCTCCCCTGGTGAGTTCGACGAGCAACTGGCCGTGTTGGACGAGTGTTACCGGGTCATCAGCCTCGAGTCCGCGCTCGCTGAGCTGAGCGAGTCCCGACTCGACGCATCGCCGGCTGTGGTGATCACCTTTGACGACGGCACGCGCGATTTCACCGAGCACGCCGTGCCGGCGCTCGTGCGCCACGGGCTACCCGCCACGTTGTACGTCGCGACGCACTTCATCGACGCCGGTGAGGACTTCCCCTGGGGTGCTCCCCCGGCATCGTGGTCGTCACTGCGCGATGCGGCCTCGACCGGCACGATCACGATCGGCTCCCACACCCACTCCCACGCACTGCTCGACCGTCTCGACGCCGCCTCCGTCGCCGCCGACCTCGATCGATCCATCGATCTCATCGGCCACCACGTCGGCACGCGGCCGCTCGACTTCGCCTACCCGAAGGCCGTCGGCGGCTCGCCCGCCGCCGAGATCGAGGTGCGGCGCCGGTTCCGTTCTGCTGCGGTCGCCGGCAACCGTGTCAACCGTTGCGGCTCGGTCGATCTCCACCGGCTCGGACGCACACCGGTGAAGGCCGGCGACGATCCGGCGACGTTCGCGTCCAAGGCCAGTGGTGGGATGCGCCTTGACGGCGCGCTGCGCGATCTGATCGGTCCGCTGCGCTACCGGGGCGCGACCCGATGACGGCGCCGCGCCCGATCGGCGCCAAGCGGCCAGGAACCCCGCGACTCGTCCACGTGACCACGACGGACATGAGCCTCGACTGGCTACTCGGTCCACAGCTGCTCGCCTTCCAGCGCGCCGGCTACGAGGTCATCGGGATGTCTGCCGCCGGCGAGCACGTCGCCAACCTGACCGCGATGGGCGTGCCGCATGTCGAAATCCGTCACTTCACCCGCTCCAACAACGTGCTCAGCGATCTCAAAGCCTTCACCGAGCTGATCCGCCAGTTCCGGACGCTGCGCCCCGACATCGTGCACACCCACAATCCCAAGCCCGGGGTTCTAGGTCGCGTCGCTGCGCGAGTCGCCCGGGTGCCCCTCGTCGTCAATACCCAGCACGGCCTCTACGCCCAACCCGGCGATCCCCGCCGACGTCGATGGGCGGTGTACGCCGTGGAACGCCTTGCCGCTGCGTTCAGTGACCGTGAGCTGGTACAGAACCCCGAGGACGCGGACACGCTCGTCCGCCGTCTGCGTGTGCCGGCCGGGCGGGTCACGGTGCTCGGTAATGGCGTCGACCTGTCACGCTTCGACCCAGACGCGCTGCCCGACAACATCCGCTCCCAGCTTCGCGCCGAATGGGGCATCGCCGATGGCGAGGTCATCTGCGGTGTGGTCGGTCGGCTCGTGCTGGAGAAGGGCGTTCGTGAACTCTTCGAGATGGCGCACCGGCTGCGCGCGGCGGGCAGCCGAGCGCGGGTCGTCGTCGTGGGTCCGCTCGAGCCGGACAAGGCAGATGGCGTCACCCCGGCCGACATCGAGGCGGCCCGGGCCGACGGCGTGATCTTCCTCGGTCAGCGATCGGACA
>JBDSDH010000242.1:0-10777 GCA_039920665.1 Ilumatobacteraceae bacterium | reverse complement strand
CTGATCCGCCGCTGCTCGCACGGAGACTCGTGAGAGGTCCGTGATCGGACTTGTGCAACCCACTACGGTTCCGGCCGCTCGTGAAGTTTCGTTGCTGCTGGATTGTCGATTGCCGCGCGGCGGCCCTATCCTTGTCGGGTTCCCGGCGGCAGCCGGTCGGCGTATTCGCGCATGCGGATCCGTTGCGAACGCTGTTCAAGCCGGCGCGAGTAGTCGACGAGAGTTTGTAGGAAGTTTCCCCATGATGCGCACGTATTCCCCCAAAGCCAGCGAGATCACTCGCGCCTGGCATGTCATCGACGCCGAGGGCATGGTCCTCGGTCGGATCTGCACCGAAGCCGCTCGCATCCTGCGCGGCAAGCACAAGCCGATGTTCGCTCCCCACCTGGACACGGGCGATCACGTGATCATCATCAACGCTGCCAAGGTCGTGCTGTCGTCGGACAAAGCCGCCAAGAAGAACGTCTACCATCACTCCGGTTATCCCGGCGGGATCAAGTCCGAGACGTACGCGAACCTGCTCGGACGCCGTCCGGAGCAGGCCGTGCGTGACAGCGTTCGGGGCATGCTGCCCAACGGTCCGCTCGGTCGTCAGATGGTCACCAAGCTCAAGGTGTACGCCGGTGCCGATCACCCGCACGCCGCGCAGTCACCAGTCGCACTCGACATCCCCGCCGCCAAGGCCCGCTGAAGCACAAGTACGGAGTATTGATTCGCATGGCCACCAAGCCGCTCACCCAGACCACCGGCCGCCGCAAGGAATCCGTCGCACGCGTTCGCCTGCGCCCCGGAACCGGCGTCGTCACGATCAACGGTCGCTCGTTCGAGAACTACTTCCCGACCGCGATGGCCCGCATGATCGTCAGCGAGCCGCTGCGCCTCACCGAACAGACCGAGGCCTACGACGTCGATGCGACGATCCACGGCGGCGGCATCAGCGGCCAGGCCGGCGCACTGCGGATGGGTATCGCCCGCTCGCTGATCGAACTCGATCCCGAGCAGCGCGCTGCGCTCAAGAAGGCCGGCTTGCTCACCCGCGACGCGCGTCGCAAGGAGAGCAAGAAGTACGGCCTCAAGAAGGCTCGTAAGGCTCCTCAGTACACCAAGCGTTGACGAGAGGGGCGCCGCCCTTGCTTCGCTTCGGCACCGACGGTGTCCGCGGCGTGGCGATCACGGAGCTCACTCCTGCATATGTCGAAGCACTCGGCGCCGCTGCGGTTCAGGTGCTCGGAGCAGGAACATGGTTGGTCGGACGCGACACGCGAGTGTCCGGACCGGAGTTGGAGGCTGCGCTGGTGCGCGGCCTCCGTGCTGGCGGAGCTCGTGTCGTACTGGCGGGGATGATCCCGACTCCGGCACTCGCATTTGCTTCGGCGACCCGAAACGCTCTGGCCGCAATGATCACCGCATCGCACAACCCCTATGCAGACAACGGGGTCAAGATCTTCGCTGCCGGCGGGCTCAAGCTCAGCGACGACGTCGAGTCACAGATCGAGCGGGCGCTGGAATCAATGTCGGATCCGGTACCCGCGCGCGAGCAGGCTCCGAACGTCGCCTCTGACACACGTGTCGCTGAGACGTACGTCGAGCACCTGGTCGCGCTGTTCCCCGACGGTGCGCTGGCCGGGATGCGGGTCGTACTCGACTGCGCCAACGGGGCGATGAGCGTCGCTGCACCGTTGGCGGTGCGAGCGCTGGGCGCCGATGTGACCGTGATTCATGCCGAGCCCAATGGCACCAACATCAACGATCGATGTGGGGCGACTCAGCCTGCGTCGCTGGCGGCTGCGGTCGTTGCTGCCGATGCAGACGTGGGCCTCGCGTTCGACGGCGATGGTGACCGGGTGATCTCGGTCGATCATCGTGGCAACGTCATCGACGGCGACCGGATGATCGCGCTCGGGGCGCTGCAACTGCAGAGCGAGGGCGCCCTCACAGGTGACACCGTCGTCGTGACCGTGATGAGCAACATCGGGTTTCACCGGGCCATGTCAGACGCGGGCATCACTGTGGTCGCCACTGCCGTCGGCGACCGGTATGTGCTCGAGGCGCTCGACCGTGGCAACTATGCGATCGGTGGCGAGCAGAGCGGGCACGTGATCTACCGCCACCTGGCAACCACCGGCGACGGGCTGCTGGCCGGGCTGCGGCTGCTCCAACACGTGCATCGCAACGAGCGTTCGTTGGCCGAACTCGCCGAATCGGTGATGATCACCTACCCGCAGGTGCTGGTGAACGTGCGCGTTGATCGACGTCATCCGAACATCGCCGAGGAATTCGCCGCCGAGATCCGGGCGGGTGAAGCCGAACTCGGTGGCGATGGGCGAGTGCTGCTGCGGGCCAGCGGCACTGAACCGTTGGTTCGGGTGATGGTAGAAGCCGCCACCGACGAGCTCGCGCAGCGGCTCGCCGAACAGCTCGCCGAGGTCGTGCGCGCTCGATTCGGTGCGTGAGCAGGCGGCTCGGATCACACGACCCGGACGGCCGTCCCCGAGACTCGGATCGCAGCGCGAGGTCCGTCGATGCCGACCGTCAGGATGCAGCGGCGACCCATGTCGACTCCTTGCTCGACGATGATCACCGAACCGACGTCGACGAGACCCGTTTCACGGAGACATGCGCCGAGCGCGACGGTGGCGTGGCCGCAGAAGTCGACTTCGCCGACGTTGGGTCCTCGGTGAACGATGCGTAACGAAGGACGTCCATTGCTCGCAAGCGTCGGGCAGACGGACGGCTGTAACATTTCCGCTATGTGCGGCATCATCGCGATTCACAGCCGACCGTCGTTGCGCCCGGTTCCGACGGTGGCCGAGATTCTCGATGGCCTCGACCTTGCGCTGGCGCTCGATACCGACACCGAAGCGGGGCTCGCCGCCGCCGCTGATGCAACGGCCGCCGTCGACATCGTCCTGCGTGGTGTCCCGGGCTGCATGGCGTTGCTCGGTCGCCACGAACTCGTCACCGGGATCGCGGCGCGGCTCGATCAACTCGACCGGGCGATCGCGGCGGTCGACGTCCGTCTCGAGTCTGCGGTCGGCCTGACCTCGGACGAACTGGAACGAACGAACGCGACGCTCGTCCGTCTGCGCGACGCCGCCTGGGCGATTCGCAATGATCGCCTCCGCGCTGCTCGACTCGTCGACGAATTCGTTGGCCGAGATGCGGGTGACGCAGCCATCGCCGGCTACTTCGCTGTCCAACAGGCACTGTCCGCAATCGATCGCCTCGAAGTGCGCGGCCGTGACTCGGCGGGCGTTCACCTCTACGTCTGGAACCACGGCCTGTTGGCATCGGATCCTGCGGTCGCCGCGCTGATCAGCGGACGCAACAACAACCCACTGTTCGTCAACGGCTCGGTGCGTGTTGCCGGCCAGTGCCTCAGCTTCGTCTACAAGGCGGCGGCCGAGATCGGCGAACTCGGCGACAACACCCGCGTCCTGCGGGCATCGATCATGGCCGACGAGCTGCTCCGCCTCGCCCTGAGCGCGCCCGGTGCCCGGCTGACGCTGCTCGGCCACACCCGCTGGGCCAGCGTCGGCATCGTCAGCGAGCCCAACTGTCACCCCCTCAACAGCGAGGAGCTCGAAGTCAGCGCGACAGAACTGGCGCTGCATCGGCCCTATGTGGTCGCAGCGCTCAACGGTGATGTTGACAACCATGCCGATCTCAAGGCCGAATACACACTGCGAATCGCCGGCCCGATCACCACCGACGCAAAGGTGATTCCGGCGATGATGTCCAGGCTCGCTGGCGGCGAGGGTGGCGACCTCACGGAAGCATTCCGGCGCACCGTCGCCAGCTTCGAGGGCAGCGTTGCGATCGGTGCGGCGTCGGCCAACCGTCCCGATGAGCTGCTGCTCGCCCTGCGCGGCAGCGGCCAGGCGTTGTACGTCGGTCTCGCCGAGGACTCGTTCGTGGTCGCCAGCGAACCCTACGGACTGATCGAAGAGACGTCGCGTTACATCCGGGTCGACGGTGAGTCACTGCTGGGTGGAGCCACCAGCCGTGGGCAGGTGTTCGTGCTCGCCGCCGATCATGCCGGTCAACTGTCGGGTGTCCGCCGGATCTCCTACGACGGCGCCGAACTGCCCGTCGCCGAGACCGACATCGTGGTCGCCGAGGTCACCACCCGCGACATCGACCGCGGCAGCGCACCACATTTCCTGCTGAAGGAGATCACCGAGGCACCGGACAGCTTCCGCAAGACGCTGCGGGGCAAGATCGCCGACAACGACGGCGTTCTGCGGGCGATGGTCGGCGACCGAGCGCTGCCGCCCTTCATCACCGAACGCCTTGCCGCTGGATCGATCCGGCGGGTGCTCGTCATCGGCCAGGGCACTGCCGCGATCGCCGGACGCAGCATGGCCGCGATCCTCGAATCGCTGGTCGACGGCGAACTCGATGTCGACCCGATCGTCGCGACCGAACTCAGCGGTTTCGGGATGCGGCTCGATATGAGCGACACGCTCGTGGTCGCGGTCAGTCAGAGCGGGACCACCACCGACACCAACCGCACCGTCGATCTCGTGCGGGCCCGCGGCGCAGCTGTGATCGGCATCGTCAACCGTCGCAACAGCGATCTGACCGACAAGGCCGACGGCGTGATGTACACATCCGACGGTCGCGACGTGGAGATGAGCGTTGCCTCGACCAAGGCGTTCTATGCCCAAGTCGCGGCGGGAACGCTGTTGGCGTGTGCGATCGCCGAGGCGGCCGGACTCGGCTCAGCCCGTCGTCGTGATCAGCTCCTGCATTCGCTGCGTGAGGTGCCGAGTGCAATGCGCACGGTGCTCGGCCTGCGCGCCGACATCGCAGACGCCGCCCAACGTTTCGCCCCGCAGCGTCGATACTGGACCGTGGTCGGCAACGGTGTGAACGCTGTGGCCGCCGAAGAGGTCCGGATCAAGCTCAGCGAGCTGTGTTACAAGAGCATCGCCTGTGACATCACCGAGGACAAGAAGCACATCGACCTGTCGTGTGAACCGCTGATCCTGGTGTGTGCGGCCGGCCTGATCGGTGGCACAGCCGACGACGTGGCCAAAGAGGTCGCGATCTTCAGGGCCCACAAAGCGCTGCCAATCGTGATCGCTACCGAAGGTGAGACCCGGTTCACCGCCGCTGCTCATGTGGTCAGCGTGCCCGCCGTGGATCCAGCGCTCGCGTTCGTGCTGTCGGCGATGGTCGGCCACCTGTTCGGGTACGAGGCAGCGCTCGCGATCGACGCGTCGGCTCGGCCGCTGCGCGAAGCGCGCGAGGTGATCGAGCGGGCGTTGACGTCCACCGTCGTGGGTGACCAGGTTCTGCGCCTCATCCGGACCGAACTGAATCCGATCGCGGAGCGATTCTTCGTCAACCTCCGCAGTGGCCTCTACGACGGACAGATGGAGGCATCCACGGCGGTGCGGGTCGTTTCCATCCTCCGCGACGCGCTCGGTCCTGCCCCGCTCGAGGCCTACCAGATGGCCACCGGCAACATCGGGACACCGAGCGTGTTGATCGACGATCTCACTGCCGCACTCACCCGTGCGATCGAAGAACTCACGCGACCCGTCGATGCAATCAAGCATCAGGCCAAGACCGTCACGGTCGGCATCAGCCGCAACGACGAAGGCATCCTCGACCGGGCGTTGGTGCAGTCCGTGCTGACGGCCGGCGTCGGTCGCGATCGGCTCACCTACCGTTCGCTGAAGGTGCTCGCCGACCTGGACCCGGCGGTGGCCGACGTGATCGGGTTCACCCGCTATCAAATCGAGGGTGATCCCGACACCGACAACGCCACGATCTCGGTGGTCGATCGCGGTGGCATCTCGCGAGAAGTGCCGTCTCGGGTCGACCGCAACAACATGCTGCTCGGAACCAAGCGGCGGGTGGCCGCCGAACGCGAGATCCTCGTTGCTCGCGGCCGCAGCGATGGCCGCACCGTGATCATGGTTCCGGAGGTCAAGGCCAACCAGACCACCGGGATCACCTTGTTGCACGTGCATTTCCACGACCGCCTTCCGGCCAACGTGATGCGCAGCGTGCTCCAGGGCTACGACCGCCGCTACAACCGTCTCGTCGACTGGGTCACCGAGACCGAGGGCAGTTTCCGCGACGACCGCCTCGCCGATGTGCCGGTCGCTGACCTGTTGATCCTGCCGATCAGCGAAACCGCCGATCACTGGCGGAGCTGACGTGAGCGGAATCTGACGTGAGCGGAATCTGACGTGATCGGAATTGGTGTCGACGCGGTCGAAATCGAACGGTTCCGCCGGTCGCTCGAACGGACTCCGTCGATGCGGACTCGGCTGTTCACGCCGTCGGAGCTCGCGTACGTCGCCCCGAAATCAGATCCGGTCCCGTCGCTGGCGGCACGCTTCGCGGCGCGAGAAGCGGTGATGAAGGCGCTCGGCGTGGGTCTCGGCGCCTTCGGGTTCCAAGAGGTGTGGGTCGAACGAGCCGACTCCGGTGAGCCGACGCTCGCCGTCACCGGGGCTGCAGCCGATCTGGCAGCGGTCAGGGGGGTGACGCGGTGGCATCTGTCGATCACCCACAGCGACCTGATCGCGATCGCCTACGTCATCGCCGAGTGAGCAGCCCGAGTGGGCAGCCCGAGTGAGCAGCCAGAGTGACCGGCGTCGGGTGATCCCGCGTCGAGTGACGATTTCGGCGGGGTGGGTATCATCGACCGATGCAATCGGACCCTGTTCACGCTGACCGGATCGCGGCGTTGAAGCAACTCGGCTCGGCCGACCTCGAGGCGTCCCTTGCATCGTTGCCCCACATCACCCACGCGCTCGGCGCCAAGCCGACCCGCCAGCGTTTGGCGGTGGCACTGGCCGACCCGAAGCTGATCCGGATGACGCTGGAGATGTTGAGCGCGCAGGCATTTCAGCTGCTGATGGTGACCAAGGCGTATGGCGGGCGGATGACCGAGACGCAATTGACGAGCGAAGCCGGACCGATCGGCGCCGACCGAATTGCAGCGATCGTCGACGAACTCGACACGAAGCTGCTGACCGACTTCGCCACCGAGGGCATTGCCATGCGAGTCGGTGTCGGTGATTTCGTCGCGGCCCCCGGCCAGTCGTTCGCGATGATGGCCGAGTTCGGATCGATCAACAGCGACGACCTCGAACGGATGCTGCGCCATCACGGCGTGGCCAGGCCACCGACCAAAAAGGCCGACCGGATCGAGCACCTGCTCGCGATCTTTGCCGACGGTGACACACTCCGGAACACGGTGTCGACGATGACACCGGCGGCTCAGGAGTTGTTCGCCCATCTGATGGAGGACGGCGCCAACGGATCGAACATCTCCGATCTGGGCCTGCAGTCGTTCGAGCTCAATCTGGTTCGCTACGCAATGTACGGCCGTCGGTTCGACCGTGCCGTACTCAGTCCCGGAGCTCAGCCGGTCGTCGATCTGCAGTCGTTCGGGTTGGTCATGATCGATCCGTACGACGGTCGGATCTGGGTTTGGCGCGAGGTGATCCAGGCGATCACCGGTCGACTGATCACCCACTGGCCGGCAGCGTGGCAAGGCGCGCCTGTTCCGTTTCACGAACCTGCGATCAGGCCCCCGCAGAGCCCGAGCGCGATGGCCGTGGTGCTGCAGCGAGTCAAGGCCGAGCCGATCGCAGGACTCAAGAGCGGCGGTGTCGGCGTCAAGACGTTCCGCGAGATCGCCAAGCGGTTCGGCCAGAGCGAGACGATCGTGGCGCTGATGTTCGACCTCGCCGAACGGTTGGGGATGGTGGTCGAGCACTCCCAGCAGGTCGGGCGGGGCCGCAATCTGTCGTGGCAGTACCGCTATTCGATCGCTGACGAAGCCCTCGACGCGTTCGACGATCTGTCGACTGTGGACCAATGGCGCCACATCGTCACCACCTGGATCGATGGTCGCAGCCACAGCACCAACGGGCCGCTGATGTCGTTCATCCTCCGCCAGGTGCTCGCCGATCTTGTCGCCCTGGCGCCCCACGAGGCAATCGCCGAGTCCGATTTCGTCGCATGGATCGAGCGTCGCCATCTGATCGCGTCCAGTCTCGACCTCGGTCGCTCGATCGTGCACCTGCGCGCGCTCGACCTGATCGAGCCGACGGGACCGATCGCACTGTCACCGCTGGCCCGGGCGCTGCTCACCGATCCGCAAGCGGTTGCGACGATGTTGCCCGACCTCGATGACCGGTTCGTGGTCCAAGCCGATCACACCGTGATGGCCCCACCTTCGCTGGACCCCAAGATCCGCACTCGGTTGGAGACGATCGCAACACTCGTGTCCGACGGTGGGATGCGCGTCTACCGCCTCGATGCAGCCCGAATCGCGCACACGCTTGCGGCCCACGAGACGGCTGACGACCTGGTCGCGTTTCTGGCCGAAACGTCGTCGGTTCCGTTGCCCGACGCTGTCAGCCGGTTGATCATCGACACCGATCGCGCCCGTGGTGGGCTCACGGTCGCAGCGGCTGCGACGATCGTGACAGCGTCGGATGTGCTCGGCCTGGCCGCTGCCCTGAAGGTCAAGGCCGCGAAGTTGACGATGGTGGCGCCCACGGTGGCAATCTCCGATCTGTCGCCGGCCAGAGTCGCGACGGCGCTGAGGGCCAAGGGTCTCGCTCCGGCAACGGCTGGTGTGACGATCTCGGTCGACGCTCGGCCTGTCAGCCATCTCCGGAAAGTTTCCGGACCGTCGGCCTCCAAGGCTGCGGGCTTCGCTGCGCTCGTTCTCGATGCGAACTCGGTGGCGGCGATGGTGAAGGTGATCGCACAGTGAGCGCACCGGACCCGACCAATCCGCTGATCGTCCAGAGCGATCTGACGGTGATGCTCGAACTCGCCAGTCCGAAAGCGGGTGATGCCCGCGCAGCCTTGTCGCAGTTCTCCGAACTCGACAAGGCGCCCGAGCACATCCATACCTACCGGATCACGCCGCTGTCGCTCTGGAACGCGGCGGTCGCCGGCCTCTCGCCGGGTGAGGTCGCCGGCACCCTGACCGGTTTCGCCAAATACCCCGTTCCGGCGGGCGTGCTGGCCGAGGTCCACGACCAGATGGGTCGTTACGGACGGCTACGGCTGGTGCGCGATTTCGACACCGGTGGTCTCGCGCTGATGAGCCACGAGGTCGCGCTGCTCGTCGAAGTGGCCCGTGACCGGATCGTGTCGACGCTGCTCGGCGAGCGACTGGACGGCAACCGCTTCGCGGTTCGACTCGGCGATCGTGGCGCGCTCAAGCAGGCGCTGCTGCATCTCGGCTGGCCGGTGGCCGACGAGGCCGGGTACGCCGAGGGCAGTGCGCTCGCAGCGACGGAACTGACCTGTGAGCTGCGCAGCTATCAGGCCGATGCGGTGTCGTCGTGGTGGCAAAACGGTAACGAGGCCGCGGGTAACGGCGTGCTCGTGCTGCCGTGCGGTGCTGGCAAGACCGTGATCGGGATGGCGGCGCTGATTGCAGCCGGCACCCACACCCTGATCATCGCGACCAACATCACGTCGGCCCGTCAATGGATCCGCGAGATCCTCGACAAGACCGATCTCGACGAGGACCAGATCGGCGAGTACTCCGGCGACCGCAAAGAAATCCGTCCGATCACCGTTGCGACCTACCAGGTGTTGACGTGGTCGCCGAAACGCAAGAAGGGGCGAGGTGAAACCCCTGACGATCCGGCCGGCGAGTATTCGCCGCCGATGCCCGACGACCGGGCCGCCGACGATCAGCAGAGCGAAGAACTGCACGGGCTGTATCCGCACCTCGGTCTGTTCGATCGCCACGAGTGGGGCCTGATCATCTACGACGAGGTTCACCTGCTGCCTGCTCCGGTCTTTCGGGCAACGGCCCGAATCCAAGCCGTTCGGCGGCTCGGTCTGACCGCGACGCTCGTTCGCGAGGACGGCAAGGAAGCCGATGTGTTCAGCCTGATCGGGCCGAAGCGATTCGACATTCCGTGGAAGGAACTCGAGCTGTACGGATGGATCGCGCCCGCAGTCTGCTCTGAGATCCGGGTCGAACTGACCGAGGATGCCCGCATGGAATATGCGCTCGCCGAACCCAGCCAGCGCTATCGACTCTCGGCATCGAGTTCGCGTAAACGTCGAGTTGTCGAGGCACTCGTCGCCCACCACGTCGGTGACCGGATCCTGATCATCGGCCAGTTCGTCGACCAACTTCGCCAGATCGCCGAGATGCTCGACGCACCGTTGATCACCGGCCAGACCGTGCAGAAGGTGCGCGAGGCTCGGTTCGAGGCGTTCCGCTCCGGTCAGATCGAGGTGCTGGTGGTGTCGAAGGTGGCCAACTTCTCGATCGATCTGCCGGAAGCGAATGTCGCGATCCAGGTGTCCGGCACGTTCGGCAGCCGCCAGGAGGAAGCCCAGCGGCTGGGCCGGATCATGCGCCCCAAGGCCGACGGCGGTCAGGCCAACTTCTACACGATCGTCACCCGCGACACGGTCGACCAGACGTTTGCGTCGAATCGCCAGCGGTTCCTCGCCGAGCAGGGCTACGACTACATCGTCAGCGATGCTGCCGATTGGACTCGCTGACGCGTCAGGATCGACTCGGCGGCCGTCGCTACGCTGGCGCGATGTTGCCGATCGTGACACCCGACGAGATGCGTGCGATCGATGCCGCCGCGACGACCCCGGTGGCGACTCTCATCGAGCGCAGCGGTTCAGCGGTGGCGCGAACCGCGCTGCGGATGCTCGGCGGCGGCTATGGCCGACGGGTGATCGTGATCGCTGGGAAGGGCAACAACGGCAACGATGGTCGGGCTGCAGCCGAGGTGCTTCGTCGCCGTGG
>JBDSDH010000241.1:0-9821 GCA_039920665.1 Ilumatobacteraceae bacterium | reverse complement strand
GGGATGCGATCGGTGCGCCGGAACGGCACGGCGTTCAAGGCCGCGCCCACCGACTTCCAGTTCCCAATCAGCGTGACAGCGCTGCCCGTCAATGCGATCGGGCCGATCATGGGCAACGATGTCAGCGCGGTGATCGGCGCGGGACGCGTCGTCATGGGTGCGCGTGGCGCTGCGCTGAACGGCGCCCAAGTCGGCGACACACTCGAACTGGTGGCCGACGACGGATCGTCGAAGATCTTCACGATCGGTCTCGTCGCCGACGACGGTGCCGTCGGCGGGGCCGAAGTCGTGATGTCTCCGGCGATGGCCGACACGCTCGGCGTCGTCATCGAAACCAGGGTGGTCATGTGGGGCTTCAGCTCCCGAGGTGCCGTCGATGCAGCGCTCGATGAGTCTGGGCTCACTGCTCGAAGCGACACCCGAATCCGACGCAGCTGGGATGCTGTGGACCCCGACAGCACGCTCGGGCTGGTTGCAACCAAGCGGTTGCTCGGCGAATTCGCCTATTCGGTCGCTGCCGACGACACGGTTTCGTTGACCGGCGACTGGTCGGCCACGTATCTTCCGGCCGGCCGTGAGTTACTGGTCGCCGAGATACCGATCAGGGCGCGATGCAACAACACGATTCGGGCCGACCTCGTCGCAGCCCTCACCGAGGTGGCCCAGCGGGGTCTTGCCGACGCGATCGAAGTCGCCAATGCCAACGCGTACGGCGGTTGCTTCAATGCGCGTTTCAACCGGCTCAGCGCCGCACTCGGCTCGCTGTCCCGGCATGCATGGGGCGGTGCGCTCGACACCAACACGGTCAGCAACGCACAAGGTTCCGTTCCCCAGATGAACTGCGATGTCGTGCGGATCTTCCGCAAGCACAATTTCGCGTGGGGCGGCAACTTTCTGACGCCGGATGGCATGCACTTCGAGTGGGTCGGGACCCGTCGCGATCAACTGCAGTATCCGTCGAAATATTGCCCCAACCTGGCCGACGCGAGCATGACGACCGGTGCCGCCGCGGAGGGTGGTTGGCCCTCGACCAAGTCGGTCGTGATCGGGGCCGCCCGTGACACGCTGTTCGCCGACGACGGCTGGTCGGACAACGGCTGATCGATGGGCGCCTGATCGATGAGCGCCTCGCCGGCGATGGTGGGGCCCGACCCAACAGCCCCAGGTAGTCTCGGCCACTGTGGCAACGAGATTTGTGATCATCGGCGGCGGACCGGCCGGCAACGCTGCGGCGACGCATGCAGCACGGTTGGGGGCACAGGTCACGATGATCGAGCGTGACGTGATCGGTGGAGCGGCACATCTGTGGGACTGCATTCCGTCGAAGACGATGATCGCGACCGGTGGGGCAATCAGCTTCACCCGTCGGATCGCAGGGATGGGTCTCGAAGAACAGATCGCCGAGATCGACACTCCAGCGCTCACCGAGCGGATCGATGCGATCAAGGATCGGCTGCAGCGCAACACCACTCGCCTGCTCGAGAGCCAAGGGGTGCGGATGATCGACGGCTCGGCGCGGGTGGTCGGCGCCGACAAGGTCGAGGTCACCACGTCGACATCTGTCGAAGTCATCGAGGCCGATGCGATCCTGATCGCGACCGGATCTCGACCTCGTATTCCGAATTGGTGTCAGCCTGATGGTGAACGCATCCTCACCACCCGCGACTGCTATCCACCCAAGATCTTCCCGACCAGCATCACCGTCGTCGGCTCGGGCGTGACCGGTGTCGAGTTCGTCCACATGTTCTCGTCGTTCGGCGCCGAGGTCTCCCTTGTCGTCAGCCGTCAGCAGGTCTTGCCGAACAAGGATCCCGAAGTGGCCGCGGTGCTCGAAGATGACTTCCTCACTCGAGGGGTGCGCCTGCTCAAGGGTGCCCGGGCGACGTCGATCGAGCGGGTCGATGATCAGGTCGTGGTCAGCTGCGACGACGGCCGAGTCGTGCGCAGCAGCCATGCGGTGCTCGCCATTGGCTCGGTACCCAACACCGACGGGCTCGGTCTCGAATCGGCAGGCGTGATCACCGATGGTGGATACGTCACCATCAACCGTCATTGCCAGAGCAACATCAGCCACATCTATGCGGCCGGCGATGTCAGCGGCAAGCTGCCGCTGTCGTCGGTGGCGAGCATGCAGGGTCGCAAGGTGGCCGAGCACGTGATGGGCCTCCAGAAAGTCGCCCACCGCCACCTCGACTACGACAAGGCCGCTTCCGCGATCTTCACCGAGCCCGAGATCGCCGATGTCGGCCTGGCCGAGACCGAGGCATTTGCCGAGGGCCGCAAGATCCGGGTGACCAAGGTGCCGTTCAACACCACGCCCAAGGCGTTGATCAACAACGACGCACGCGGCTTCGTCAAGATCGTGTCCGATCCAGCGACAGGCGTGGTGCTCGGTGGCTCGATCGTCGGCCGCCATGCTGCGGAGTTGATCAGTGTGATCGCACTCGCGGTCACCGCCCACTTGCGGGTCAGCGACATCGTCGAGAGTCTGCTCGTGCACCCGGCGCTGGCCGAAGCGCTCGCCGAAGCTGCCGAGTGAGTTGGCCGGCAACGTGAGTGACGAGACCTCCATCCAGTCTCGGGCCCAGTTCAACGAGGAGCGAGGGCTTCCCGGCACCGTCGTCCTGGCTCGGATGTGGCGGCGTGTCGTCGCCCAACTGCTCGACCAACTGATCGTCCTGATCCCGGTCGTCGCGATCGCGCTCGCAGTCGGAGTGCGCGGGGTCGATGACATCACGGACCACGCGTTGGTCATCAACATCGCGGTGATCGCGACAGCGTTTGCGTACGAGTTCGTGATGGTCGGTGCGTGGGGCCGCTCGCTCGGCAAGTTCGCACTCGGAACTCGGGTCGTGCGGGTCGACACCGGTGGACCGGTGCTGTGGTATTCGGCCGCGATCCGGGCCCTGATCCCGCTTGCCGCCGGTGTGATTCCGGGGATCGGCCAGATTCTGAGCCTGTTCGTCTACGTGCGGGCGTTCCTCGACCCGCGCCACCAAGGCTGGCACGACCGAGCGGCCGGCACGATCGTCATCGCCAACTGACGCGAACTGACGCCAACTGATGCGGACTGAACCCAACTGATGCGGACTGAACCCAACTGAGCGGATTGGCCCGTGACGAACTGCCGGGGCCCGCTTGTTTCGATTCAGGCGATGACGACGACAACGTCGCCGGCGCCGACGGTGGCCCCGGTGGTGACCTTGATTTCTTTGACCGTGCCGCTCTTCTCGGCTGCGATCTGGTTCTCCATCTTCATTGCTTCCAGCACGACGACCGACTGCCCGGCCTCGACGGCCTGCCCGACCTCGACCAGGATCTTGACGATGGTGCCCTGCATCGGGGCGACCACATCGCCGCTGCCACCGCCGGCAGCTCCGGATGCGGCTGCCGCACGTGCGGGCTTCTTGGCAGCCTTGCCAGAGCCGGCCATGACAATTTGACCTTCCGGCACCCACATCTTGACGTCGAACCGCTTCCCGTTGACCTCGACCGTGGTGTTGCGCTGGACGAGCGGACCGGATTCGTCATCTGCTGCCGGAACCGGCGCAGCGGGGGCGGCGATGCCGCTGAGATCGAGCGTTTCCTCGACCCATTTGGTGCTGTGCTGCATCGCCTGGAAATCGGGGTGCTTGAGAATCGCGAGATCGGCCGGGATCGTGGTGGCAACGCCTTCGACGACCATTTCTTCGAGCGCACGGATGGTGCGCGCGATCGCTGTGTCACGATCTTTGCCCCACACGATGAGCTTGCCGACGAGGTTGTCGTAGTACTGGCTGATCTCGTCGCCGGCCTCGTAGCCGCCGTCGAAGCGAACGCCGAAACCGTCGGGAACGGTGAGCTTGGTGATCGTGCCGGGGCTCGGCAGGAACTTGCCACCGGCCGGGTTCTCGGCGTTGATCCGGATCTCGATGCTGTGGCCGTAACGACGAGCCGCAACCTGCTCCTGGGTCATCGGCAGGGCCTCGCCACTGGCGACGCGGATTTGCCATTCGACGAGGTCGATCTTGGTGATCTCCTCCGACACCGGGTGCTCGACCTGGAGCCGGGTGTTCATCTCGAGGAAGAAGAAGTCGCCGTCCTGATAGATGAACTCGACCGTGCCGGCGTTGAAGTAGCCAACGGCCTTGGCGACCTTGATCGCTGCTTCGCCCATCGCCTCTTCGACACCATCGGGCAGGGCGGTGGCAGGGGCCTCTTCGACGAGCTTTTGGTGACGACGCTGGGCGGAGCAGTCGCGGGTGCTGATCCAGACCACGTTGCCCTCTTGATCGCCGACCAGTTGGACCTCGATGTGGCGGGGCCAGGTGAGGTAGCGCTCGACGTACACCTCGTCGCGACCGAAGTAGGCCTTCGCTTCGCGCTGGGCGCTGTCCATCGCGTCCTGCACTTCGGCTGCACTGTGGACGACCTTCATACCCCGACCGCCACCGCCGAACGCAGCCTTGATCGCCACCGGCCAGCCGTTGCTGTTGCCGAAGTCGGTGATCTCCTGCGAGCTCTGGGCGAACTCGGTCGTACCGGGAACGATGGGTGCGCCACCTTCGAGCGCAGCCTTGCGGCTGCTGACCTTGTCGCCCATGACGTCGACCGCCGATGCAGGCGGCCCGATGAACGCCACGCCGAGTTCGGTGATGGCCCGAATGAAGTCGGGGTTCTCGCTGAAGAATCCGTAGCCGGGGTGGACGCCGTCGGCTCCACTCTGCTTGATCGCGTCGATGATCGCCTCGGTATTGAGGTAGCTCTCGGCCGCGGTCTGGCCGCCGAGCGCAAACGCCTCGTCGGCGAGTCTGACGTGGAGCGCGTTGCGGTCCAGTTCGGAGTACACCGCGACGGTGGCGATCCCGAGTTCTCGAGCGGCCCGAATGACTCGGACGGCAATTTCCCCACGGTTCGCGATCAAGATCTTCTTCAGCACGCGCCCATGATGCCCGCTCCCGGGGCCGAATTCCCAACTGTCGCGTCGGACCTGCTGTTGCGCAGGCTCGAGACGTCGGCGCCGCTACCAGGCGTAGGCCTCCGGGGCGGTGCCGCCGGGGCCGGGGAAGATGGCGTCAATCTTGGTGAGCGTGTCGTCGGAGAGAGTCAATTCGAGCGCCCGCAGCGACGCACCGTCGAGTTGATCCATCGTTCGCGGACCAATGATCGGGCAGGTGACGCCGTCCTGGTGCAGCAGCCAGGAAAGGGCAACAGCGGCCGGCTCTTCGCCGAGTTCGGCGCACAGCGATTCCCATCGTTCGAGCTGCGGGCGCAACTTCTCGATCCGGCGCTGGGCAGCTTCGCTCTGACGCCGACCGGTACTCTGCTTGCCGAGCGCCCCGCCGAGCAACCCGCCACCGAGCGGGCTCCACGGGATCAGGCCGACGCCGTAGTGGCGACACGCCGGAAGCACCTCGAGTTCGACGGTACGGGTGAGCAGGTTGTAGTGGCTCTGTTCGCTCACGAGTCCCAGCGATCCTCGCTGGTGAGCGGTCTCGTTGGCCTGGGTGATGTGCCAGCCGGCGAAGTTGCTGCTGCCGACGTACACGATCTTGCCCTGCTGGACGAGGGTGTCCATTGCCTGCCAGACCTCGTCCCATGGTGCGGTGCGGTCGATGTGATGCATCTGGTACAGGTCGATGTAATCGGTCTGCATCCGGCGCAGGCTTTCGTCGCACGCGAGACGGATATGGCGCGCCGAGAGTCGCCCGTCGTTGGGCCAGTCGGTCATCGCTCCGAACAACTTGGTCGCCAGTACGACCTTGTCGCGACGGCCGTTGCCACCGGCGAACCAGTTGCCGATGATGGTCTCGGTTGCTCCGGCACCTTTGTCGCCGCCGTAACGATTGGCGGTGTCGAAGAAATTGATCCCCAGGTCGAGGGCGCGATCCATGATCGCGTGCGAATCAGGCTCCGTGGTCTGGGGACCGAAGTTCATCGTGCCGAGGCACAACCCGGATACCCGAAGGGCGGTCCGGCCCAGCGTTCGGTACTGCATCGTTGCATTCATGACGTCTCGTTTCGATCGATGATCTCAGACGTAGTCTGCCCGGATGTCTGAAGGACCGGCGTCTCGAAGTTGGCCGCCCGGTTGGAACGTCGAATGGGTGGCCGAGACCGGATCGACCAACGCCGATCTGCTTGCTGCCGGGGCGGCCGGGGCGCCGGATCGCTCCGTGCTCGCCTCAGATCTGCAGACTGCCGGACGGGGGCGGCTCGATCGGCGTTGGGATGCTCCGTCGGGGGTCAACCTGTTGGTGAGTCTGTTGCTGCGAGATGTCCCGGTGTATCCACACGAGATCACCCAGCGGGTGGCTCTCGCAGCGGTGCGGGCAGCGCGCGAGATCGCCCAGGTCGACGCGGTGCTGAAATGGCCCAACGATCTGCTGGTCGACGGTGCCAAGTTGGCCGGCGTGCTGGCCCAAGCCGCCTCGTCCGCGGACGGGATGTTCGTGGTCGTGGGAATCGGAATCAACATCGGATGGGCGCCGACCGGCGCTTCCCGCCTCGGCGACGGCATCGAACCCGCCGAGGTGTTGCGGGCGATGCTCGTCGCCTTCGACGACCTGCCGGCTGCCATCTCGGATCTCTACCGCCAGCATCTTGCGACCATTGGCGAGCAGGTGCGGGCGGAGTTGGCGGAGGGGCGGTTCATCACCGGTCGGGCGATCGGGGTCGAGTCCGACGGTCGATTGCTGGTGCTCGACGATTGTGCGATCACGCACCGGATCGACACCGGCGACGTCATTCATCTCCGCCCCGCCGTGACCTGACCGATCTTTCGCGAAGCATTCCGCCCCTTCACGAGTCACAATTTCTCGTGCGAACTGACGTAAGCACAGCGCTTGCTTTTGTTTGCGCGAGATGTGACGTCAGCAGGGGCGCGAGTTTGCGCGAAACATGGTCTGCCGCCGGGGGTGCCGAGGGTGGGCAGGGGCGCGGCACTACCGTCGTGGCGTGCAGATCAGCCCTTCCGCTCTCGAACCCTCGTCGGGTGGGTATCGCAGCGGGCGGATTGGACCCCCGGACGAACCCCAACAGCCGTCTGCGCCGACCGGGCGACCCCGTCGGCGCCGGAGCCGGATCGGCTCGTTGCTGTTGCTGGCGACGATCGTCGCAGTCGCCGGTAGCGCCGGCGTGTTGGCAACCGCCAAGCGCGAGGTCGGCAAGATCCAGCGGGTCGACGGCCTCTCTGGCGTGTTCAGCCCGAGCGACCCCAACATCGAGAACTTCTTGCTGGTCGGCTCCGACAGCCGAGCCGGCGCTGATCCGAGCGCTCCCGACTTCGGCGCGATCGGCAATGAGGGCGACGTCAGCGGCAACCGGAGCGACACGATCATGGTGCTCCGTCGCGACAAGACCGGCGGACCTGCAGCGCTGTTGTCGCTGCCCCGCGACCTGTGGGTCGACATTCCGGGACGCAAGAAGCCGAGCCGGATCAACGCTGCGTATCAGGACGGCCCGGCCACACTGATCCAGACCGTGCAGGGTCTCGGTATCCCGATTCATCACTATGTCGAGGTCGATTTCCAGGGGTTCAAGGAACTGGTCGACGCGATCGGCGGCGTCGAGATCGGGTTCCTCGCTCCAGCCCGCGACGAGCACACCGGGTTGTACGTCGCCGAACCAGGTACCCACCTGCTCGACGGCGTGCAAGCACTCGCGTACGCACGCAGTCGCTACTACGAGAACTACATCGACGACAAGTGGGTGATCGATCCGAGATCCGACTTCGGCCGGATCGAGCGTCAGCAGTACTTCATCAATGCTGCGCTTGCCGGGGCGATCGCCAAGGTCAAAGGGAATCCCCTCGTGGCCGGTGACGTCCTGGTGTCCATGACCGGAGCGATCCGGCTCGATGCCGGGCTCGATGTGCTCGGAGCCGCAGGGGCGCTGCGAGAGGCCGTCGCCGGCGGCTTGCAGACGTTCACCCCGCCGGTCCATGGCAAGACCGTCAACGGTAATGCGGTCCTCCTGCTGGATGATGCCGCTGCTACCTACTTCGCCTACTTCAGCGGGGTCAGCAATACACCGCCTGTTCCGGCCTAGCCTGGCCACCGTTTGTCGACACGTGGGAGACTCCGCAGCATGATCCGTGACCTGAGCTTGTGGATGGATAGGAACTAATGAAGGCCCTGATTCTTGCCGGTGGGGCGGGCACCCGCCTGCGTCCGATCACCCACACGAGCGCCAAGCAATTGGTGCCGGTCGCGAACAAGCCGATCCTGTTCTACGGGATCGAGGCGATGGCGGCTGCGGGCATCGTCGAGATCGGCATCATCGTCGGTGACACCAAGGCCGAAGTGATGTCGACGGTGGGAGACGGCAGCCAGTTCGGTGTGGCGGTCACCTACATTCCCCAGGATCTGCCGTTGGGTCTTGCCCATTGCGTCTTGATCGCCCAGGAGTTCCTCGGTGATGACGATTTCGTGATGTATCTCGGTGACAACCTGCTCGAGCAGGATCTCGCTGCGTTCGTGCATGCGTTCGAGGTGGCTCGTGCCTCGACCGAGCCGCCATCGTCGCAAATCCTGTTGAAGAAGGTGCCCGATCCGCATCGGTTCGGCATCGCGACGCTCGACGCCGACGGCAACGTGGTGCACCTGGTCGAGAAGCCGGCCGACCCGCCGAGCGATCTTGCGCTGGTTGGCGTGTACCTGTTCGACAAGTCGATCCACATCGCAGTCGCCGCGATCGAGCCGTCGCCGCGTGGCGAGTTGGAGATCACCGACGCAATTCAGTGGTTGGTCGACAACGGTTACAAGGTGCGTTGTGAGTTGCTCACGGGTTGGTGGATCGACACCGGCAAGTTGACGCCGTTGCTCGAGGCCAATCGCTTGTTGCTGGAGAAGATCGAGTCCCGAAATGACGGAACGGTCGACGAGTTGTCGGTCCTCGATGGTCGAGTCGTGATCGAGGCCGGGGCAGTGGTCACCAACTCGACCATCCGGGGGCCGGTCGCCATCGGCGCCGGTGCGCGGATCACCGACAGTTTCATCGGGCCGTTCAGCGCGATCGGCGCCGAGTGTGTGGTCACCAACAGCGAGGTCGAACACTCGGTGATCATGACCCGCAGCACGATCACCGACATTCCCCGCCTGGAGGACAGCTTGATCGGCAAGGACGCCGTCGTCGCACGCTCGCACAAGCGACCACGTGCGGCTCGATTGATGATCGGCGACCACTGCCAGATCGATGTCGAGTAGAAGACGTCGAGTCGTCGAGCACCAGAGGTCGAGGAAGAGACAAGGACACGACAATGCCGAATGTGTATGAGAGTGATGTGGTTGCTGGGGTGTGGATTGTCGAGCCGACGATTCATGGTGATCAGCGTGGTTTGTTCATCGAGACGTATCGACGCGAGTGGTTCCCGAACGGTCGCGAGATGATTCAGGGCAATCGCGGCAACCGCAAGCAGGGTGCGGTGGTGGGGTTGCATTATCACCTGCATCAGGCCGACTACTGGTATGTCCCGTTCGGTACGGCGCGGGTGGTGTTGCACGATTTGCGTGAGGGCGGCCCGACCAACGGTGCCACGCTCAGTCTCGATTTGTCGGGTGACAACCATATGGGCGTGTTCATTCCGCCGGGGGTTGCGCACGGTTTCGCAGCGGTGACGGACATGGTGATCACGTACCTGGTCGACGGCTATTACAACCCGCAGGACGAGTTGGGGTTGCAGTGGAACGACCCGGCTGTCGAGGCCGATTGGGGTGTGACAGATCCGATCCTGTCCGAGCGTGACCAGGCCAACCCGGGACGCGCAGATCTGCCGGCGGGTCGCCGGCCGTATTGGAAGATGAGGACATGAGACAGTTCGTCACCGGAGCGGCCGGGTTCAT
>JBDSDH010000240.1:0-4606 GCA_039920665.1 Ilumatobacteraceae bacterium | reverse complement strand
CCGCGAATGGATGACCGGCCGGTTCATCGAAGCTCTGTCCGACAGTGGACGCCGGACCGTTGTCCTGTCCGGCTCGCTCGAGCAGCGGGTGGCTGATGGCCTGACCGCGATCGACGAGCTCCTTGCCGAGGGATGGCACTTCGCCGATCCGATCTTGCCGGCGGGGTCATGATGAGCACCGAAGCCGAGGTCCGACTCGCTGTCGACGCAGCGCTCTTCACAGTGCAGGATGCTTCGTTGCAGTTGCTGCTCGTGCGGCGCGGCATTGCGCCACACAGGGGCCGCTGGGCGCTGCCCGGCGGATTCGTCCTCGCCGGTGAAGACCTCGCCGTCGCGGCGCGCCGGGAACTGGACGAGGAGACCAACATCGATGTCGTTCACCTCGAGCAGTTGCGCACATACGGCAAGCCACGCCGCGACCCACGAGGCCGCGTCGTGTCGGTGGCCCATGTTGCGCTGTCACATGCGCCGGATCTGGCGATGCCGTCAGGAGGTAGCGACGCCGCGGCGGCGAAGTGGTTCCCGATCGATCGCTTGCCCGAGTTGGCATTCGACCATGCTGAGATCGTCGGCGACGCGATCGAGCGTGTGCGGTCCAAGTTGGAATACACCACGCTCGCCACTGCGCTGGTCGACGAACCGTTCACCCTTGCAGAACTGCGTGGCGTCTACGAAGCGGTGTGGGGGACATCGCCCGACCTCGCCAACTTCCGCCGCAAGGTGCTGTCGACCGAAGGCGTCGTGATCGATGCCGGCGACGAACCCGATCGCGACGGTCCAGGCCGCCCCGCTACTCGCTATCGCCGCGGCCCGGCCACCCGACTCCATCCTCCCATCATGCGTCCCTGAGTGTCACCGATTCGTCATCTGCGCGTGAACGGGAAGAAATAGCGCCGGCTACCGACCGTGGTCCGGCAACAGGCACAAGCGACCCGGCAGTCATCAAGAGCTGTCAGTCGTCCGCGGTCCAGCAATGTTGCCCTTTTGGGCTCGGCGGGTGATGCCTGTCCACCGACAGGGTCTGCCCGGCGGAGAAGCGCACGACGCCACCGATCAGAGCAAACATTTCTCGTGGATCCTGTAGTCTCTCGAACATACGTTCGACTACACTGTCCAATATGGAAGCGGCGCTGCAACTCCACCAACACGGATTGGACGCACTCGCCACCGTCGACTCGGGCGCGATGACACCCAACCAAATCGGACACGGCCTGCTCCAGTTACAGAAGCACGTCGACCGGTTGGCGGTGATCCACGCCAGGTTCTGTGCCGAAGCCGCCAACGCGAATGTGCATGCCGGTACCGGTCACCGTGATCTCGCCTCATGGCTCGCCGCCAAGGGTAAAACGTCGAAAGGGCGTGCGGTCCGTCAACAGAAACTGGGTGAAGCGTTGAACGCGTCACCCAAACTCGCTGACGCCGTCACGAACGGCACCCTGACACCGGATGCTGCTGGTGAATTGTTACCGACGTTCGGATCCAATCATTCCGGTGACATCGACGAACTGATCGACGCCTGCGCCGGCGCGACGCCTGCTGAAGCGAAAGCTGCCGGTGAACTGTTCCAAGAACTGAACAAACCGGCCGGTGAAACCGACCGCCAAGCCGAAGACCGTAAACGGGCGAAACGGTTCCTGCGGTTGAGCAACATCGGTGATGGCACCACCACCATTTCCGGTCTTGTCCCGATGACCGATGCGCGCACGATCCGTGACGCGCTGGCGTCGATCGTCGACCAATGGGACGACCGCAACGACCCCCGCACCCATGAGCAACGCGACGCTGATGCTCTGGTCGAACTGTGTCACGGCTATGCGGCCGGGACCGTCACGGGTGGACGTCAAGCGCCGCACGTGACGGTCGTGATCGACATCGCCGATCTGATCGGGAGTGGGGTCGGGATCAACGACAAAGGCGAGATCGTCCCCGCCGAATACGTCCGTCAACTCCTCCCACACGCATGGGTGTCACGGTTGTTGACAGCTTGTGATGTCCCGCTCAACTGCGGACGCGAACAACGGTTGGCATCAGATGCCCAGTTCCGGGCGATCATCGCCCGCGACGGTGCGTACTGTCGGATGCCCGGGTGCTGCATCCCCGCGAAATGGTGTCAAGTCGACCACGTCCTCGAATGGGACGCCGAGAACGGACCGACCGACATCGATTGGCTCGTCCTGTTCTGCAGCTACCACCACCACCTCAGACACACCCACGGGACAGTGTTGCACGGCGACGCAAACAACCTCTCCATCACGCTCCCGAACGGCGACTGGATCGATCTTCCACCCAAACGACACGCCCAACCCGCCGGAACCGCCACGGCTGGCGAACCACCCGGCGACGAACAACTCCCACTGGACCACCGACCAGCGGCCTGACCCGAACCACCCCGGAGCCGACAGGTCCCGGGGTCATCGGCGCGCCTCGGGGATCAGGCGATGCCGGACACCGGCTGCGGGGTGTAGGGCTGTTCCAGTTGTTGGCGCTCGTCGGCGGTGAGGGCGATCTCGACCGAGGCGATCGCGTCGTCGAGGTGGCTCATCTTGGTCGCGCCGACGATCGGAGCCGACACCGCCGGATGCCCGGCGACCCATGCCAATCCGATCTGGGCCATCGACACGCCACGAGCATCAGCGATCGCTCCCACCCGGGCAATGATCTCGTCGTCGGCCGAATGGTAGAGCGTCTTGCCGAACTCGTCGGTGCCGCTGCGCATGGTCGTCTCGCCGATCGGGCGGGTGACCTTGCCGCGGGCAAGCGGGCTCCACGGGATCACGCCGACACCCTGATCAGCGCACAGCGGCAGCATCTCGCGCTCCTCTTCGCGATACAGCAGGTTGTAGTGGTTCTGCATCGTGACGAACTTGGTCCATCCGTTGATCTCGGCGGTGTACTGGGCCTTGGAGAACTGCCATGCATACATCGACGAAGCCCCGATGTACAACGCCTTGCCGGCTTTGACCACATCGTGCAGCGCCTCCATCGTCTCCTCGATCGGCACCCGCTTGTCGTAACGGTGGATCTGGTAGAGGTCGACGTAGTCCGTGCCCAGGCGCCGCAGGCTGGCATCGATCTCGCTCATGATCGCCTTGCGCGACAGGCCCATTCCATTGGGGCCCTTGCGCATCTGCCCGTGCACCTTCGTGGCCAGCACGATCTCGTCGCGGTTGGCGTAGTCGGCCAGCGCCCGGCCGACGATCTCCTCGCTGGTCCCATCCGAGTAGACGTTGGCCGTGTCGAAGAAGTTGATCCCCGCCTCGATCGCAGCCCTGATGAACGGGCGGCTGGACTCCTCGTCGAGGGTCCATTCGTGGGCGCCGCGCGCAGAGATGCCGTAGCTCATGCAGCCGAGGCAGATCCTGGAGACGTCGAGACCGGTGGAGCCGAGCTTGTTGTACTTCACGGCCTCACTCTCGCGCGCCCGTCCCGGGCGGCGCCATCGTGCCGCTCGCCCTGCCGATGCCGACGGAACCGGTGGCCCTCGCCGCCGCCGAGGCCCTCCTGGCCGGGCCCGACAACGCCGGCGGCCTGCCCGAGATCGCCCGGCGGGTCGGGGCGAGCCGGCGCACCCTCGAACGGCGATTCGAGGCGGAAACCGGAATGCCTCTCGCCGCCTGGCACGGCTGCTCGCCGCCACGCGCGCCCTCGCCCGCACCCACCGAGGTGGGCGCGGATCGTGCCAGATGTGGCACAACTCGCGCCCACCCATCCGGCCACCTACCGAGGTGGCCGCCCGGGCTGGCGCCGCCGGCTGTCAGTCGTGGAGTTGTTGGGCGAGGTAGTTCTGCTCGCCGACCTGACGCATCGCCTCGAGCTGGGTCTCCAGCCAGTCGGCGTGCTGCTCCTCGGAGACGAGCATCTCTTCGAGCATGTGCCGGCTGGCGTTGTCGCCGACCGACACGGCGAGGGCGATGCCGTCGTTGAACCGCTTCACGGCCTCGACCTCCACCTGCAGATCGAGCTCGAACTGCTCCTTCACCGTCTCGCCGACCTTCACCGGGAACAGGCGCTGCATGTTCGGGACGCCATCGAGGAACAAGATCCGCTCGATCAGCTCATCGGCGTGCTTCATCTCGTCGATCGACTCGTGCATGACGTGGTCGGCGAGGCGCTCGAAACCCCAGTTCTTGCACATCTTGGCGTGGATGAAGTACTGGTTGATCGCAGTGAGCTCCGCGGTCAGTACGTCGTTGAGCGTCTCGATGATCCGTGGGTCGCCTTGCATTCACGCCAGGGTAGCTGCAACGCGTACCGGGGTCGGCTTGGCGTGGCGAGCGACGAGCTCCTCCACCGAGTCCCAGCACCCACCGCAGCGACTGGCCGCACCGCACAGGTCGGCGACCTCGCAGACCGAGCTGGCACCGCGACGGATCGACTCGACGATCGCCCGTTCCTTGACGGCTTCACAGTGGCAGATGATCGCCACAGGCCCTCCAGCTGGTCGTACAGCTCACCCGACGGCGAACAGTGAGGACACCCTAACAGTGCTGGCGGAGCATGCCAATCTCGGGCCCGACCCGATCGGGCGGAATCAGTGACCGGAGCGCAGGATCTTGCCGGGCCGTGCGGCGACCGCGTCGGCTTGGAGCTTGCCGTCGACGATCAC
>JBDSDH010000239.1:0-12398 GCA_039920665.1 Ilumatobacteraceae bacterium | reverse complement strand
GTCGAACGCCCGGCAGGTCGGCGATCACGGCATCGAGTCGATCACGGAACTGTGGCTCGACGATCACCGCGACGCAATCGGCGTTGTCATAGAGGTAGCGCAATTCGTCCTGCATGTAGCGGTAGTTGACATTGATCGGCACGGCGCTGATCTTGAAGCAGGCGAAGAATGCCTCGACCCATTCGACGCAGTTCATCGCATGGATCGCGACGTGGTCGCCCTTGCCGATGCCGACCGAGACGAGGTGGTTGGCGAGTCGTGTGGCTCGATCGTCGAGCTCCCGATAGGTGCGCCGTTCGGCGCCGGCGACCACAGCCATCCGGTCGGGCGCAGCGTCGACGACCTCTTCGAACAGGTCGGCGAGATTGAACGTGCGGGCACTCATGACGAGACCTCGGTATCGACGCCCGAGTAGCCGTCGAGCATGTCCGTGAATCCGTACTGATCGTGGGGACCGATGATCATGTTCTCGTACAGGCCATAGCCAGTGTGGCTGCCGAGTGAGTCGTGGTAGGTGAACTTGGCGCCGTTGTCGACGATGCCGAACAACCGCGCCTTGCCCTCCGGCGTCTGCGTATCGAGCTGAAAACCTTGCACGACGGGCTCGGCGCCCTGCCACATCCCGTGGCGCCAATCGGCGTCGTACCCATACCCGGTGCCGATACCGATATGGACCGGGATGATCGGCTCGACGAGCACGTCGAGCGTCTCGATCACCGCGCCGTCGTCGTCGGTGCGATCCATCTGGATCCGGGCACCGGTGCTGAACCGAGTTCCCGGTTCGAACTGCATCTGGTGGCGGGGACGGCTGAAGAACTCGTGCGGCTTGCCGGTCTCGGCCGGCCACATCCGCACCGCTTCCTCCAGCACCCGGCTACCGTCTTGGTGCTCCTGCATCATCACGAGCAGCGTGTGATCATCGAACTTGACGGGTGTGTAGATCCAGAACCAGCTGAACGGCTTCTTGGCTCGAATGCCCTGTGGCTCACTCTCGCCGATCGGCCGCACGCCCCAACTGCGGTCACGAGTGCCCCACCATGACGTGTCGTTGACGTCGAACGTGCGCAGAGTGCCGTTGCGATCCGGCGCGGTGAGCGCGCCCGACCACGTGCCGGTCTGGGCCAGGCGAGTGGTGTCGAAGATGACCCGACCCTGCTCGCGAACGGAGTGACGCGGTTCTTCGAACGGTTCGTGGGCACCGGTGAACGTGCAATCGAACTCGATACCCCACTCGTTCGGCTCGCAGCGGACGCGCAGCGTCTTGAGTGCTTCGACGACGTCGACACTGATCGGCCCGACGGACGGGTTGAGCCGATCCGACAGTTCGAGTTCTTGCGAGGCGCGCACGACTTGGAAGTGGCCGTCGACCATCACCGCCACGAACCCATCGATCACTCCGAGGTTCGGATAGACGCCGAGGCCGGCGATGAACATCGCCGATCCGCCGTGCTCGAAACCCATGAAGTAGTAGCGGTCGTAGAAGTTGCGGTCGCTGGTGCCGACGGAGCGCATCGGCTCGGCGAACTGGTGAATCGGATAGTCATCGAGATTGGTCAGCATCAGAGGTCCTTGTGGTGATTACGAGATCGTGGTCAGCAGGGGAGCAACGTCGGTCGCGAACGAGACCATCTGCTCGCAGAGTTCATCGCAGCTGCGGGCGCGGAAACGCACCTGCAGTTGGTTGACGCCGGTCGCAGTGCCGGCCAGAATCTGTTCGGCGATCGCTGTCGGGCTGCCGGTGACGGTGCCTTCCGCGACCTCGAACGTGGGGTCGCCGACGTACAGGAACGGCGTGATGTGGCCGATCATCATCGTCAGATCGGCCCGCCCGTTCGCCTCCCGCGCCGCCGCCAGGGAGTCGACCATCGCCTGATTCGAGGGACCCTGCGGCAACCAGCCGTCTCCGAGCGCAGCAGCGCGAGCGATCGCAGGACCACTCGAACCAGCCACCCAGATCGGCGGCCGAGGTGATTGCACCGGTCTCGGCCGGGCACCGAAGCCGTCGACGAACTCGTTCTCGAGCGCGGCTGCCAGCACCGGAATGCCATCCGTGGTGAGCTTGCCGCGTTGGTGGAAGTCGATACCCAGGTGGTCGAATTCGGCCTCGACGTGACCGGCTCCGATGCCGATCAGCGCCCGTCCACGGGACAGCCAATCGAGATTGGCGAACTGCTTGGCTGCCATCAGCGGATGTCTATAGGCGAGCACGTACACGTGGGTGAGCAGCCCGACCCGCGATGTGTGTGCGGCGAGCCACGACAACGTGCCGATCGGCTCCATCCAGTGGGTACCCATCCCGCCCACCACGCTGTCGGGTAGCGCGACGTGATCGCACACCCCGATGTAGTGGTAGCCGGTGTCATCTGCGGTCTTGGCGATGCGGGCCAGGTCGGTCGGACCTGCCTCGCGCTCCCAATCCCCGACGAAATGGTTGCTCTGCGCTTGGATCGGCAATTGCATGCCGAACACGCGCGTCCCCGGCGCGATCTCAATCATCCGGCGACAGTAGCGCAACGCGTCCAGAAATCTGACGCCGCGTCAGAAACTGCGGGGCACAGACGGAACGATCGGGATCAGCCGATGTCGCGCCAGGCCGAGAGACGTTGTGCGCTGTCGTCACCGGGGAGCGGGAGTTGGCAGATCACACGCAGATGCGGCCATTCCGACGGGATCAGTTGTTGGTACTCGAACACCAACGACCCGGCCCGGGGATGGTGGTAGCGACGGAGTCGGGTCTGGAATCCGGCGACGTCGTGCTGCGGCCACCAGGTTGCGAACTCGGGGCTGATCGCCGCGATCCGATCGATCAGGTCGATCATTTGCGGGTCGTCGAACAACATCGTGGTGCTCGCCCGGAACTCGGCGAGGGTGCTCCGGGCACGGTCCTGCCAATCGGCGATCAGGGTGCGAGCCGACGGTTCGCAGAACATCACCCACAACAGGTTGCGCTCGTTGTCGGCCAGCCCGGGCAGCATCGGATACAGCCGTTCCTCGGCAGCGTTCCAGGCGACGAACTCCCACCGCGGACCCATCACGTAGGCCGGTGCGGGCAGCATCGAGTTGATCAGCCGGATGATCGCGTCGGGTGCTTCGATGATCTGCTCGACCGTTTCGGTGGCGCCGCCGCTGGCGAGCGCCAGCAAGTGAGCCCGGCCGGCGTCATCGAGTTGCAACGTGCGGGCCAGCGCGAGCAACACGTCGCGCGAAGCATTGATCCGGCGACCCTGTTCGAGCCATGTGTACCACGTGACCGACACCCCGGCCAGCAACGCGACTTCTTCGCGCCGCAGCCCGGGCGTGCGCCGGCGGCCGGCGGGCGGCAGGCCGACATCGTTCGGCTGCAGGGACTCGCGCCGGGAACGAAGGAACTCGCCGAGTTCGTCCCGGCGAGCCATCAGATCGGAAGCACTTCGTTGACGGCAGGGATGTACTCGCGGCACGGCTGGCCCCGCAGCGAACCGCACGCCGCGATGCCGGGCGGAACAACGATCCCAGGGATCACCGGGAGCGCGATCTTGGACGGGTGATCGGCATCGTGGGCGATGGTCACCTGCTCGCCGTCGCTGATCGTGTCGAACGCCCAAACCGGTCGGCTGTTGCCGGGCGCATCGACGGTGATCCGAATCTGGCTGCCGGCCCGGAACGCGTATGCGAACGGGAACATCTCGACCCGGACGGGCGTGAATTCGCCGGCCGGCAACGGTGCGGCGTCGGCTTCGAGGTGGGTCTGGACCGGCAACACGTCTGTGCTCGCGTCCTCGTCGAGGGCACGGTGTGACGCCCGCAGCCAACCACTCTGCACGTACATCTCCGAGCCGTCCGGGCGGATCTCACTGACCGTGACCTCGAGATCGGTGTCTTTGGTCGATGCCTTGATCCACAGGTCGATCGAACCCGTCCCGACGATCACGGTGTCGGCCTTCAACGGCTCGGTCGCATAGCCGACACCGGTGTTGTCCGGGATCGGCAGCCAGTTGTAGACGGTGTCGGCGCGCCAGATGTCGCTACTGCGACCACCCTCGTAGAACGACGGCGGCAATGCCGACGGATCGGCCGTGTACGTGTCGGGCTTGCCGGTGGTCTGGGGCTTGGTCGCGAGCACGCCATTGTCGGCGAGGTACCACGTCGTCGCGATCGCCTCGGGAACTGGCCACGAATCGAAGCTGGATGTGAAGCCGGGGTACGGCGCGCCTGGCTCGGCACCGCCGGTGCCCTGCTCGAACAGCACCCGAACCGGTGGCTCGGATTCGAACGTGGCGAGCGCGTCCTCGTACGACATTCCGGAGAATCGATCATCCGGCAACACGGCGTCGTCCACGCCGTACAGCTGCGGGACCAGGATGCCTGCGACCGCTTGCGCTCCGGCCAGCGACGGTGTCTTGTGGGCGACGTAGAGATCGAGGAACTCGACCATTCGGGCGAACGTGTCCGGTGCGAGCGAGTCGGTGTGGAGGCCGTTGGTGAGGTCGACGTACAGATGCGGTGACGACGTGAAATCGTCGAGCATGTCGGCGAAGTGGCCGCCGGTCTGCTCGTCCTGCCACGCTCCGGCGAGGAACACCGGCACGTCGATCTTGTCGACGAACGTGGCCGGAGCGAGGATGTCGGCGGTGGCCGGAACGTAGAACGGATTGGCCTCGGTGAGCTGGAGGAAATCGGGATTCTGCAACCGCAACTTCTGGTTGTCGGCACACACCGTGTCGCCGGCATCGGCCCGTGCTTTGGTCCACGCCTGGCCGTAGACCTTGGCCTCGTCGAAACGTTCTTGGACGAACTGGGCCGCGAAGCCGGTGTTGAGGATGCCGCCCGGGTAGCCGTTGGCCCGGTACGCATCGTCGAGCACGCTGAGCGGTGTGATGGCGGCCAGGCTCGGGGGAGCCGTCGAGGCAACGAACAACTGGCTGATGCCGGGGTAGGAGATCCCGCCCATTCCGACCTTGTTGTCGAACACCCACGGTTGGGCGGCGACGGCTTCGATCACGTCGTAGCCGTCGATGGTCTGGGCCCGCTCGAAGAACAGGTACGAACCGCCGCTGCATCCCGAACCGCGCATGTTGACGCCGACATAGGCGTAACCGAGTGCGTTGAACAACTGCCCGAACGTGGTGCTGCCCGGGTCGCTCGGTTGGTAGCCGGAATACTCGACGATGGTCGGATACGGACCGGCGTCGGCCGGTCCGGGCAGCATCACGTTGGCGCTGAGTGTGGTGCCGTCGCGCATCGTGATGTAGCCGAACCCGCCGGCCGGAAGCTTCTGGTCGGTGTAGAACGACTCGGCGGGGATGTCGCTTTCGGCGAGCACGGTGACGACATCGCTGGCGACCGGATCGTCGCCGATCGAGCGAACCGTGTAATCACCCTCGGGAACCTGGCGCCACAGGAACGATCCCTGTTCATCGACTGTTCCGGAGGTGGCCTCGGAGCCGTTGTCGGGGACGATCTGCAGTTGCTCGCCAGGCGTTGCATCAAGAACGGCGATCTGGTTGACGCCGGGTCGGACCGTGAAGTCGGCAGGCGCCGGGGGTGATGTCGTCGCCGCCGCTACGGTTGTCGCGACCTCGGTCGGAGTCACGCTCGCGTCGGTCGCCGTCGACACAGCCGCCGAATCGGCCGTCGAACTCGCCGGTGGCGATGTCGCCGACGTGGAGGTGGATTCGCTGTCGCTGCTGCAGGCGGCGACGAAGAGGGCCAGCGCGACAGTTGCGGCGATGGCGGATCGAGGAGAACGCATGGCGACGAGTATCACACGCCGGCCCCACCGGACCACGGAGCGGGACTCGAGCGGCTGTCGACAGCCGCTGGGTGACCACATGGGACTCGAGGGGCTGTCGACAGCCGCGGGGACCTGTCGGGGGCCTCGCTCAGGCATGATGGTCGGGTGGCTGATCTCGATCTGATGCTGGACGACCTGTCGACCCTGATCAACGTGGAGTCGCCATCGCGCGATCTCGACGCGCTCGGCAAGTCAGCATCGGTGCTCGCAGGCATCATCGAACAGCGACTCGGGACCACGCCGACGCTGATCGAGACGTCGGCCGGTCCCATGGTGCATTGGTCCGGCGGCGGTTCGGCCAAGGTACTGATCGTTGGTCACCACGACACCGTGCACCCGCTCGGTTCGCTGGCGGAGCGGCCGTTCACCGTCGCCGATGGTCGCGCGACCGGGCCTGGCGTGTTCGACATGAAGGGCGGCATCGTCCAGGCGATCCACGCCGTGGCGGCTCTCGATGATCGGTCGGGGATCGAGATGCTGTGGACCGCAGACGAAGAGGTCGGCTCGCTCGCATCGGTCGAGTTCCTCAGCGAGCGAGCGATCGCATGCGGAGCGGTTCTGGTGATGGAGCCGAGCGGCGAGAACGGCGCGTTGAAGATCGCCCGCAAGGGTGTCGGCACGTTCGAGGTGCGCATCCACGGTCGGGCCTCGCACGCTGGGCTCGAACCGGAGAAGGGTGTCAATGCCCTCGTCGAAGCCGCCCATCAGGTGCTGATCATCAACACCTTCGGTCAGCCCGAGATCGGCACGACTGTCACCCCGACTGTCGCCCGGATCGGCACCACCGATAACGTCGTGCCCGCCTTGGCCGAGTTGCTGATCGACGTCCGAGTCGAGTCAGCGGCCGAGAAGGATCGCCTGGAAACTGCAATGGCGCTGCTGACGCCGCACGATCCCGAGACCCGGATCGAGGTGCGCGGCGGCCTCAACCGTCCGCCGATGCCGGCCTCGGCATCGGAGTGGCTGTTCCCGATCGCCGAGTCGGTCGCTGCCGATCTCGGGTGGGAGGTCACCGGCCTCGCGGTCGGCGGCGGATCCGACGGCAACTTCACCGCCGCGCTCGGTGTCGCGACGCTCGACGGACTCGGAGCGGTCGGCGGCGGTGCTCACTCCGAGACCGAGCATCTCGTCGTCGACGAGATGCCCCGCCGCAGCGCACTGCTGGCCGGCATCCTCACCGCCCTCCAACGCCGCTGACCCATCGGGTCCGCCACGCGGGCGGGTGCACCAACGGTGGTTTCTGCGCCCATGGTCCCGAAAACCACCATGCCACGGGGGTTCCCGCGAACATGGGCGTGGTTTCCGCCGCCGCCGCCGCCGCCGCTGCCGCCGCTGCCGCGGCGAGCGGGCAACTCGCGGTCAGGTGGTGCTGTGGCCTTCGAGTTCGAGCAGTCCGCCCGCGCCCAGGGTGCCGACCGCGCGGTACACGTCGAGCTTGGCACGGCTGTCTTCGATGTCGAGGTTGCGCATCGTGAGCTGGCCGATCCGGTCGAGCGGGCCGAACGGCTGATCCTCGACCTTCTCCATGCTCAGTCGCTCGGGGGAGTAGGTGAGGTGCGGGCCGGTGGTGTCGACGAGCGTGTAGTCGTCGCCGCGACGCAGTCGGACGGTGACCTCGCCGGTGACGGCCGAACCGACCCAACGCAGCAGCGCCTCGCGCAGCATCAGGCTCTGCGGGTCGAACCAACGGCCCTCATAGAGCAGACGACCGAGGCGGCGACCCATCGTGCGGTAGTTCTCCTGGGTGCCCTCGTTGTGGATCGCGGTGACGAGCCGCTCGTAGGCGATGTGCAGCAGCGCCAGGCCGGGTGCCTCGTAGATCCCGCGACTCTTGGCCTCGATGATCCGGTTCTCGATCTGGTCGCTCATCCCCAGCCCGTGGCGGCCACCGATGCGGTTCGCTTCGAGGACGAGATCGACCTGGCTCTCGAACTCCTTCCCGTTGAGCGTGACCGGCCAGCCCTCCGCGAATCCGATGACGATGGTCTCCGCCGAGATCTCGATGCTCTCGTCGTAGTGGGCGACGCCCATGATCGGAGCGACGATGTCCATGCTGGTCGACAGTTCTTCGAGCGACTTGGCCTCATGCGTTGCGCCCCAGATATTGGCGTCGGTGCTGTAGGCCTTCTCCTTGCTGTCGCGATAGGGCAGGTCACGCTGGATCAGGAACTCGCTCATCTCCGCCCGACCGCCGAGCTCCCCGACGAACGCCTCGTCGAGCCACGGCTTGTAGACCCGTAGGTTCGGGTTGACGAGCAGTCCGTATCGGTAGAAACGCTCGATGTCGTTGCCCTTGTAGGTGCTGCCGTCACCCCAGATGTCGACGCCGTCTTCCTGCATCGCGCGGACCAGCAGCGTGCCCGTGACCGCTCGGCCGAGCGGTGTGGTGTTGAAGTAGGTCTTGCCGGCGGTGGTGATGTGGAAGGCACCACACTGCAGGGCGACGAGGCCCTCATGGACCAACTCGGTGCGGCAGTCGACGATGCGGGCCAGTTCGGCACCGTACTGCTTGGCCCGGTCCGGCACGCCTGGCAGGTCGGACTCGTCCTGCTGGCCGAGGTCGGCGGTGTACGCATAGGGCAGAGCGCCCTTCTCGCGCATCCACGCGACGGCAGCCGACGTGTCGAGTCCACCAGAGAAAGCAATACCGACCCGCTCGCCGACGGGCAGTGATGTGAGCACCTTTGACATAGTGGTCAGAGGGTATCCGCCGGTTCCCCTCCCTGGCCTTCGTCTTCCTCGTCGTCGGCGGTCGGCGACGGCGCAGATGGATAGTCTCGGCTTCGTGAAGCGGAGCAGCGTTGCCCATCTGCAGTGTTCGATCGCGCAAACGCTCGAGATCGTCGGGGAGTGGTGGAGCCTGCTGGTGGTGCGCAACATCTCGTTCGGGCAACGTCGGTTCGAGGGCATCCAGGCCGACCTCGGTATCGCCCGCAACGTGCTGTCCGACCGGTTGGTGACGCTGGTCGACCACGGTGTGTTGGAGAAGGTCAAGTACCAGGACGGTCCCGAACGATACGAATACCGACTGACCGACAAGGGCAAGGATCTGATGCCGGTGTTGCTGGCGTTGATGGCATGGGGCGACAAGTGGGCGGCACCCGACGGCAAGCCGATGATCGTGACCCACAAGGACTGCGGCCACGTCGCCACGCCGACGGTGTGCTGCAGCCACTGCGGCGGCGAGCTCGATTGGGGTCACACCCGCATCGGGCCCGGTCCCGGTCGGCGGCGTGGATTGCGGCCGGCCGAGGCAGACAGCGCCGACTGAAGGAATCCTTCGACTCATGCCGCAACAGACTTGCGGTCGGGCAGTAGAAGGTGGACCAGCGACTCGGCGTCGCTGAGTAACGTCTGCCGAGTGGCGATGCGTGGGGTGATGGCGGGTGTGTTGTTCGCGGCTTCTTCGATGGTCGCCACCGTCGCCGTGATTCCGGTGGCAACGGGGCCCTCCGCGGCAGCAGCCGCGGGCACGACATCGGCCTATGTCGCGGTCGGCCCGCTTCGGCTGGCCGATACTCGCCAGCCTGAGTGCGGGTGCACCCGGGTCGACGGGTCCACCATTCGCGTCGTAATCGCCGGACGAGCCGGTGTCCCCGATGCGATCGATGCGGCAACCGTCACCGTGACCGCCGTTGGTGGGCCCCTTGCAGGGTTCGTCACGGCGTATCCGTCCGGCAGCGTCCGGCCGACGACATCGGTCACCAATGTCGGTCCCGCAACCGTTGCCGCGAACTCGACGATCGTCCGGGTCGGTACCGACGGGTCGATCGACTTCTTCATGTCCACCGAGATGCAGATCGTGGTCGACGTCACCGGAGTGTTCGTCGCGGCCACGTCGTCGACCGCAGGGCGGTTCGTCGCCGTTGCCCCGAGACGATTGCTCGACACTCGCGAACAGATGGCCGACGGTTTGGTGGCCAATGCAATCATCGATGTGCCCCTCCCGGACGGTGTCTCCGCCGATGCAACGGCGGTTGCCGTCAACGTCACGGCACTGGGCGGTCGGGTCGCCGGTTTCGTCACCGGCGGTTCGGCCGGGCTGGCGTTGCCGTCGACATCGTTCGTCAACCCAGACGGCAGCGGTCGACCGCGAGCCGCAACGGTGATCCTGCCGGTATCGGCGCAGGGGATCTCGTTGCGGACATCGGTCGGCGGTCATCTCGTCGTCGACATCGTCGGGTGGTTCACCGGACCGTCCGCGCCGATGAGCACCGATGGACTGTTCATCGCGATGGACCCGACCCGCCTGGTCGACACCCGCCCCGATGCGTCGCGTCTGTGGCCGACGGGCGAACGCGAAGTGGCGACGGCGATCGACGGGGCTGCTGCGCTCGTCACCAACGTCACCCTCGACCGCACTGATGGGGCGGGCTTCGTCACCGCCTATGCGGCCGGCACGCCACGGCCGGCGACGTCGTCACTCAATGCGCCCGGTCGTGACGCGACGGTCGCCAACCTCGCGATCACGGCCGTGTCCGATCGGGGTCTGGGGTACTACTCGATGGCCGGCACGGACTTGGTGGTCGACGTCACCGGCGCCTTCACGGGCACTCCTGTTGTTGCGACGCAGGCACCTGGGCCGAACGTCGTGCCGAGCCACCGGGTGCTGATGATCGGCGACTCCACGCTCGGGGCATTGTCGATCGTGAACCGAACACGTGAGGCGCTCACCGGGTTCTCGTGGGAGCTCGACGCTGCCAACTGTCGCCGGATCGTGGATCAGGGATGTGTCAGCGACTACACCAAGATCGCCCCCACCACGGTCATCGAGGCCATTGCATCGGCGCGTGGTTCGTTCGACATCGTCGTGATCAAAGCGGGTTACAACGATCCGCTCAATCCGTTCGTGCCCTCGGTGGACGCCGTCGTCAGAGCCGCCAGGGCCACGGGCATCCGGTTGGTCGTCTGGTTCACGTTCTCGGACTCGACGAGCACCCTGATCCGACTGCTCGAGCAGCACAATGCAACCCTCAAAGGGCTCGTCGGTAGCGGCGCCTATCCCGAACTCGTGGTGGCCGACTGGCATGACTACTCAATCAACAACCCGAGCTGGTTCGTCGCTGACCGGCATCACCTGACCGTCGCTGGAGCGTGGGCGACCGCCGATTACATCGGTCGCTACATCGCCAACCTCGACCGACGTCCCTGCCCGCGACCGTGGACGCCCGGTGAGGCACTCGAACCGGTGTGCCCGAATCCCGACGCGGTGGCCGCCCCCACTGGTTCACCACCCAACCTGCGCGCCCTCTACGGCTTCTGACATTTCGCACTGGCCGGTGTGCTCGCCGAAGCGAATTGTTACTATGGCCGTAGTGGAAATCCCCACCGTTCCACGAACGCAACCAAGACGGCCATCAACCTGGCCAGGGAGCACCAGCGATGACCGCATTTGATCTCGATCTCAGTAAGTACAGCCTCGGTTGGAACGACGAAGTCGAATATTCGTTCAAGTCCGAGAAGGGCCTCAGCGATCGCGTTGTCGACCAGATCTCGTGGTGGAAGGGCGAGCCGAAGTGGATGACCGACTTCCGCCTCAAGAGCCTGCGCACCTTCGATCGCAAGCCGATGCTCGACTGGTTCGCGGTCAACATGCCCGACCTCGATTACCAGGACATCTACTACTACCTGCGCCCCAAGACCGAGCAGACCGATGACTGGGACGACCTGCCGGAGCAGATGAAGGCCACCTACGAGAAGCTCGGGATCCCCGAAGCAGAACGCAAGTACCTGGCCGGCGTCACCTCGCAGTACGACTCCGAGGTCGTCTACCACCGCAACCGGGTCGAGCTCGAGGAGCAGGGCATTTTGTTCTGCGACATGGACACTGCCCTGCGGGAGTACCCCGAGCTGGTCAAGCAGTACTTCGGCACCGTCATCCCGCCCGGCGACAACAAGTTCTCGGCGCTCAACTCGGCGGTGTGGAGTGGTGGCTCGTTCATCTACGTCCCGCCCGGTGTCAACTGCGAGATGCCGCTGCAGGCCTACTTCCGGATCAACACCGAGAACGCCGGCCAGTTCGAGCGTACGCTCATCATCGCCGACGAAGGCAGCCAGGTTCACTACATCGAGGGTTGTTCGGCTCCGGTGTACACCAACGATTCGTTGCACTCGGCCGTGGTCGAGATCATCGTCAAGCCCAGTGCTCGCGTGACGTACACCACCATCCAGAACTGGTCGCCGAATGTCTACAACCTGGTTACCAAGCGGGCCCGGGTCGAGACCGAAGGCCACATGGAGTGGATCGACGGCAACATCGGCAGTCGACTGACGATGAAGTACCCGAGCGTCTATCTGATGGGCCCCAAAGCCACCGGCGAAGTGCTCTCGGTCGCCTATGCGGGCGCCGGACAGCACCAAGACGCCGGTGCCAAGATGGTCCACGCCGCTCCGGAAACCACCAGCAAGATCGTGTCGAAGAGCATCAGCAAAGACGGTGGCATCACCACCTATCGCGGTTTGGTGCGAGTCGAAGACGGCGCCTACGGCTGCAAGAGTCACGTCCAGTGCGACGCCCTCATCCTCGACGAGGAGTCAACCAGCAACACGTTCCCGTACATGGAAGTCGGCGAACGCGACGCTCAGATCGGCCACGAGGCAACGGTGTCCAAGATCGCTGACGAGC
>JBDSDH010000238.1:0-7769 GCA_039920665.1 Ilumatobacteraceae bacterium | reverse complement strand
TTCCGCGAGATCGCCAAGCGGTTCGGCCAGAGCGAGACGATCGTGGCGCTGATGTTCGACCTCGCCGAACGGTTGGGGATGGTGGTCGAGCACTCCCAGCAGGTCGGGCGCGGCCGCAACCTGTCGTGGCAGTACCGCTACTCGATCGCCGACGAAGCACTCGACGCGTTCGACGATCTGCCCACCGTGGACCAATGGCGACACATCGTCACCACCTGGATCGATGGGCGCAGCCACAGCGCCAACGGGCCGCTGATGTCGTTCATCCTCCGCCAGGTGCTGGCCGATCTCGTCGCCCTCGCACCCCACGAGGCAATCGCCGAGTCCGATTTCGTCGCATGGATCGAGCGTCGTCATCTGATTGCGTCCAACCTCGACGTTGCGCGCTCGATCGTCCACCTGCGCGCGCTCGACCTGATCGAGCCGACGGGACCGATCGCTCTGACACCGCTGGCTCGGGCGCTGCTCACCGATCCGCAAGCGGTTGCGACGATGCTGCCCGACCTCGATGATCGATTCGTGGTCCAAGCCGATCACACCGTGATGGCCCCACCCTCGCTGGACCCCAAGATCCGGACTCGGTTGGAGACGATCGCGACCCTCGTGTCCGACGGTGGGATGCGCGTCTACCGCCTCGATACAGCCCGAATCGCGCACACGCTCGCAGCCCACGAGACGGCTGACGACCTTGTTGCGTTTCTGGCCGAGACGTCGTCGGTTCCGTTGCCCGACGCGGTCAGTCGGTTGATCATCGACACCGATCGAGCGCGTGGGGGGCTCACGGTCGCGGCGGCTGCGACGATCGTGACGGCGTCGGATGTGCTCGGCCTGGCCGCTGCGCTGAAGGTCAAGGCCGCGAAGTTGACCATGGTGGCGCCCACAGTCGCGGTCTCCGATCTGTCACCGGCCAGAGTCGCGACGGCGCTGAGGGCCAAGGGCCTCGCGCCGGCAACGGCTGGTGTGACGATCTCGGTCGATGCCCGGCCTGTCAGCCATCTCCGCAAAGTTGTCGGACCGTCGGGTTCGAAAGCTGCTGGCTTCGCTTCCCTCGTTCTCGATGCGGCCTCGGTTGCGACGATGGTGAAGGTGATGGGGCAGTGAGCGCACCGGATCCGACCAACCCGCTGATCGTCCAGAGCGATCTGACGGTGATGCTCGAACTCGCGAGTCCGAGGGCGGGTGACGCTCGCGCAGCGTTGTCGCAGTTCTCGGAACTCGACAAAGCGCCCGAGCACATCCACACCTACCGGATCACGCCGCTGTCGCTGTGGAATGCGGCCGTCGCCGGGCTGTCGCCGGGTGAGGTCGCCGGCACCTTGACCGGGTTCGCCAAATACCCCGTTCCCGCGGGCGTGTTGGCCGAGGTGCACGACCAGATGGGCCGCTACGGACGGCTGCGGCTGGTGCGCGACTTCGACACCGGCGGGCTCGCGCTGATGAGCCACGAAGTCGCGTTGCTCGTCGAAGTGGCCCGTGACCGGATCGTGTCGACCCTGCTCGGCGAGCGACTCGACGGCAACCGCTTCGCGGTTCGACTCGGCGATCGTGGCGCGCTCAAGCAGGCGCTGCTGCATCTCGGCTGGCCGGTGGCCGACGAAGCCGGGTACGCCGAGGGCAGTGCGCTCGCGGCGACGGAACTCACCTGTGATCTGCGCGGCTATCAGGCCGACGCGGTGTCGTCGTGGTGGCAGAACGGCAACCAGGCGGCCGGAAATGGGGTGCTCGTCCTGCCCTGCGGCGCTGGCAAGACCGTGATCGGGATGGCTGCACTGATCGCAGCCGGCACCCACACCCTGATCATCGCAACCAACATCACCTCGGCCCGTCAGTGGATCCGCGAGATCCTCGACAAGACCGACCTCGACGAGGACCAGATCGGCGAGTACTCCGGCGACCGCAAGGAAATCCGCCCGATCACCGTCGCCACCTACCAGGTCCTGACCTGGTCGCCCAAGCGCAAGAACGGGCGAGGTGACGCCTCGGACGATCCAGCCGGCGAGTACTCTCCGCCGATGCCCGACGACCGGGCCGCCGACGATCAGCAGAGCGAAGAACTGCACGGGCTGTACCCGCACCTCGGCCTGTTCGATCGCCACGAATGGGGCCTGATCATCTACGACGAGGTCCACCTGCTCCCCGCTCCGGTCTTCCGAGCAACGGCCCGAATCCAAGCCGTTCGGCGGCTCGGCCTGACCGCCACGCTCGTTCGCGAAGACGGCAAGGAAGCCGATGTGTTCAGCCTGATCGGGCCGAAGCGATTCGACATCCCGTGGAAGGAACTCGAGCTGTACGGATGGATTGCGCCCGCGGTCTGCTCCGAGATTCGGGTCGAACTGACCGAGGATGCTCGGATGGAATATGCGCTCGCTGAACCCAGCCAGCGGTATCGACTCTCGGCATCGAGTTCGCGTAAACGCCGAGTTGTCGAGGCACTCGTCGCCCATCATGTCGGTGACCGAATCCTGATCATCGGCCAGTTCGTCGAGCAGCTGCGCCAGATCGCCGAAATGCTCGACGCGCCGCTGATCACCGGCCAGACTGTGCAGAAGGTGCGCGAGGCTCGGTTCGAGGCGTTCCGCTCCGGCCAGATCGAGGTGCTGGTGGTGTCGAAGGTGGCCAACTTCTCGATCGACCTACCCGAAGCCAACGTCGCGATCCAGGTTTCGGGAACGTTCGGCAGCCGCCAGGAGGAAGCTCAGCGGCTCGGCCGGATCATGCGCCCCAAGGCCGACGGTGGCCAGGCCAACTTCTACACGATCGTCACCCGAGACACGGTGGACCAGACGTTTGCCTCGAATCGCCAGCGGTTCCTGGCCGAGCAGGGGTACGACTACATCGTCAGCGATGCTGCCGATTGGACTCGCTGACGCGTCAGGATCGACTCGGCCGCCGTCGCTACGCTGGCGCGATGTTGCCGATCGTGACACCCGACGAGATGCGTGCGATCGATGCCGCTGCGACGACCCCGGTTGCGACTCTCATCGAGCGCAGCGGTTCAGCGGTGGCTCGAACCGCGCTGCGGATGCTCGGCGGCGGCTATGGCCGACGGGTGATCGTGATCGCTGGGAAGGGCAACAACGGCAACGATGGTCGGGCTGCAGCCGAGGTGCTTCGTCGCCGTGGCGTGTGGGTCACGATTGTCGATGCGGCCGATGTTCCGGCGGTCCTGCCGTCGTCGGACCTCGTCATCGATGCGGCCTATGGCACCGGATTCAGCGGGTCGTGGATCGCGCCGGACCCGGGCGATGCATTGGTGCTCGCCGTCGACATCCCGTCCGGCATCAACGGGCTGACCGGCCAGGCCGGCATCGGCGTGATGCCGGCCGATGCCACCGTGGTGCTCGCCGCACTCAAGCCGGGACTGTTGTTCTCGCCCGGGTCGGGACTGGCGGGCGACATCGAACTCGCGGACATTGGTCTGCCGTGTGCGAGCCGTGCCCATCTGGTCCAGGGTGTCGACATCGATGCGTGGTGGAACCCGCGGGTCACCGATGCCCACAAGTGGCAGAGCTCGACCCGCATCGTTGCCGGCAGCCCGGGGATGACCGGCTCGGCGCACCTCGCCGCAAGCGCCGCCCAGCGGGCGGGGGCCGGCATGGTGCACCTGTCGGTGCCCGGGGGTTTGGCCACGGGTGTGCACGAGTATGTCCAGCGGCCGGTGCCCGAAGTGGGCTGGAGCAGCAGTGTGCTGGCCGGACTCGACCGTTTCCAGTCGCTCGTGATCGGCCCCGGGCTCGGTCGCGCCGAGGACACGATCAGCGCGATCCGTGATGTCGTTCGCCAGGCGCCGGTCCCCACCATCATCGACGGCGACGGGCTGTTCGCGCTCGGGTGGAGCGCCGATGGCGTTGGCGCGATCCTGCGCGACCGCCAGTCGCCCACGGTGGTCACACCGCACGACGGCGAGTACGCGATCCTCGCAGGTTGCAAGCCGGACCACGATCGCATCGCAGCTGCCCAGTTGTTGGCTCACAAACTCGGCGTGGTGGTGCTGCTCAAGGGTGCAGCGACGGTGGTTGCAGATCGCGATGGCAACACGCTGGTGGTCACCGCCGGCGATGCCCGCCTGGCAACGGCCGGCACCGGTGACGTGCTGTCCGGCATCATCGGTGCATTGCTCGCGCAGGGGCTGTCCAGCCTGCATGCGGCGGCGGCCGGCGCCTGGATCCATGGGCGTGCTGCTCGACTCGGTCACGCCCGTGGCCTGATCGCCAGCGATCTCCTGCCGCTGATCCCGCGCGTGCTCGAGTCCCTGTCATGACCGCTCGGCCATCGGTCCCGGGCGGCTCCTCGGCGGCGGGTGGGCGGTGGGCTTGGGCCGCGGTCGATCTCGACGCGATCGCGTACAACGTGCGGGTCGCGATCGCTGCTGCGCAGCCGGCTGCGGTGTGGGCGGTGGTCAAGGCCGATGCGTACGGTCATGGCGCGTTGCCGGTGGCGAAGGCGGCGCTCGCTGCTGGCGCTCGCGGGCTGTGCGTCGCGCTCGTGCAGGAAGGTGTCGAGCTGCGCGATGGCGGGATCGCCGCGCCGATCTTGATCCTCAGCGAGCAGCCGCCAGAGCAGATGGGCGACATCGTCCGCCATGGCCTCACGCCGACGTTGTCCAGTGCGACCGGCATCGGCGCAATGGCTGCCGCCGTCGGTGCCGGACCGGTCGTCGGTGTACACCTCAAGATCGATACCGGCATGAACCGCTCGGGCGCCGATCGTGGCGATTCGGTTGCGCTGGCCGATGCGATCGCTGCATGCCCGCAGCTGCGGTTGGAGGGAGTCTTCACCCACCTCGCCACAGCCGACGAGCCAACCGCAGCCGCCAACGAGTTGCAGCTGGGTCGATTCGACGACGTGCTCGACGCGCTGTCGGCACGTGGCCATCACCCGTCACTCGTGCATGCCGCCAACTCGGCGGGGGCCGTCGCGATCCCGCACAGTCGGTTCGACATGGTGCGACTCGGCATCGCGATGTACGGCATCGGACCAGGATCGGGAGTGCGCGATCTGTGCGCCTCGCTGCGGCCAGCGATGTCGTTGCACGCGCGGGTGAGCCGTGTCCACGAAGCGCCCGCCGGAGATGGCGTCAGCTATGGACTGCGCCACATTTTCGACCGCTCGGCAACCGTTGCCACCGTGCCGATCGGATATGCCGATGGCGTGCCACGACGACTGTTCGAGACCGGCGGCGAGGTGCTGATCCACGGTCGGCGGTTGCCGATCGTCGGTGTCGTGACGATGGACCAATTGATGGTCGACTGCACCGATCTCCCGGATGGCGTCGATGTCGAAGTGGGCGACGAGGTGGTCCTGATCGGCACCCAATCTGGACGAGCGGGCACCGATGCGATCCCGGCCGAGGAGTGGGCCGAACGACTCGGCACGATCGGCTACGAGATCGTCTGCGGCATCAGTCCGCGCGTCGGCCGTCGATAGCCTCTTCCGTTGCATGATCGAATTGCGTTCTGAATCGGCGGCTGAGACCCGCGCCATCGCTGCGGCGATCGCTGCGCTCGCGCGCGCCGGTGATCTGATCGTGCTGGCCGGGCAGATGGGAGCGGGCAAGACAGCGTTCGCGCAGGGGTTCGCCCGCGAACTCGGCGTTCGTGAACCCGTGACATCGCCCACGTACACCCTCGTACACACCTATCCAGCTGTACGCACTGCTCGCCGGACGGTCGCGCCGATGGCCGAGGCGTCTGCCAATACCAACCTCACCACGTTGCATCACGCCGACCTCTACCGGCTGGAGCACACCGTCGAGGTCGCCGATCTGGCGCTCGCGGAACTGCTCGAAGACGACGCGATCGTGCTCGTCGAGTGGGGTGACATGGTCGAGCTCGGACAGCACCTCCAGGTCGAGTTGCGGACCGATGACGCGGATGATGACGCGGATCAAGATTCGTCAGAGTCTCGCGACATCACGATCACGTCCAACGACAAGCGGTGGGAGACCCGTTGGGATCGGCTCGCGGCCGCCGTGCAGAGGTGGGCGGCGTGATCACGCTCGGGATCGAATCGGCGACCACCGTCGTCGGGGTCGCCCTCGCGGGTGATGACGGCGTGATCGGCTCGGTCGAGATCAACGGCGGCCGCCGTCACGCCGAAGTGCTGACCCCTGCGATCGAGTTCGTCTGTCATCACGCTCAGATCGACATCGCAGACATCGGAGCGATCGCGGTCGACATCGGCCCGGGTCTGTTCACCGGGATGCGGGTCGGCGTCGCGACCGCAAAAGCGTTGGGGCATGCGCTGCAGGTTCCGGTCGTCGGCGTGTCGTCGCTGGAACTGCTCGCTCATCCGCTGCAGCAACAAGCGTCCGACGCCGATCGGGTGATCGCCAGTGTGATCGATGCCCGCAAGGGTGAGGTGTTCTATGCGTTCTTCACGAGCGTGGCCGGACATCTCCAGCAGGTGAGCGAGCCGCACGCGTGCAGTGTCGCCGACTTCAATGCCGACGTGCTCGCGCGGGGCCAGGCCTGCATCGCGATCGGCGACGGCGCATGGCGATACCGCGACGAGCTCGAGCCGGGAATCGAGATCCGCGAGCTCGCCCATCCGTCGGCGGTGGCCCTGGTCCAGATCGGTCGTCCGCTCGCGCTGACGGCCGAAGCCGACGGCATCACGCCGGACGTCCAGCCGCTGTATCTGCGTGCGCCCGATGCCGTCATCAACTGGAGCAGCCGATGAGCATGCTGTCCCGCTTGCTCAACCGCACCCCGCCCGCTCGCGGCGTAGTGATCGAGCCGATGCGGCGACGAGACCTCACCGCGATCCAGGTGATCGAACGTCAGGTGTATCCGCAGCCGTGGTCCGTCAACGTGTTCATGAGCGAGATCGAAATGGCCCGCCAGGGTCACCGTCACTACATCTGCGCCCATCGCGCTGGTCTGCTGGTGGGCTACGCGGGGATGATGATCGTGGTCGACGAGGCCCACATCACCAATATCGCCTCCGACCCGATCCGTCAGCGCGAGGGCATCGGTCGGCGACTGCTGGCCGAGCTCGCGTGGGAAGCCCGCCGCCGCGGGTGCGGTGCCTTGACGCTCGAGGTCCGGCTGTCGAACGTGGCCGCGCAGGCGCTGTACCACCAGTTCGGATTCGAGCCGGCCGGCATCCGTCAGAAGTACTACGAGAACGTCGAGGACGCGATCGTGATGTGGTGCCGCGGAATCGACACACCGGAATACGCAGCACGATTGAACCAGTTGGTTCCCGACAGTGCGGGGGTTGCTCATGAGTGACGACCGTGGGTCGGTGAGCGAATCGACCGTGGTGCTCGGCATCGAGACCAGTTGCGACGAGACGGCCGCTTCGATCGTGATGGGCGGCAACGACATCCTCAGCAGCGTCGTCAGTACCTCGATCGATCAGCACGTCCCGTTCGGTGGCGTCGTGCCCGAGATCGCGAGCCGCGCCCACGTCGAACTGATCGTGCCGGTCATCGCCCAGGCAATCGAGGAAGCCGGTGTCCCCGAGACCCGGATCGATGCGATCGCGGCCACCGTCGGCCCCGGTCTGATCGGCGCACTGCTGGTCGGGGTGTCAGCGGCCAAGGCCTTGGCGCTGGCGTGGGACATTCCGTTCGTGGGCGTCAACCACCTCGAAGCCCATCTCTACGCAGGCCTGCTCGAAGACCCGACGCTGCAATTCCCGCTTGTGGTGTTGCTGGTGTCGGGAGGCCACACGATGCTGATCGAGATGCAGGGACCGGGCCACTATCGGCTGCTCGGCGAAACCATCGACGACGCGGCCGGTGAGGCGTTCGACAAGGTCGC